>JAGPJL010000108.1 GCA_018054455.1 Parabacteroides sp. | reverse complement strand
CGGATGATACCCATCAGTTTAACGTGCAAGTATTTTCCAATGCTTCGGTAACCATTATGGTGACCAGCATTAACAGGCAGGGCATTACCTATTACGGTACGCTGGATCTTACTGAAGAGACGAAGGAATAAAGGTACGCCCCTGATAAGCGCCTCTTTCTTTCATCCGTTTAAGCACTTTTGCCGTGAACTCAAAATTCTTTAGTCCCCAATCAGGAGCGATAAGAAGTTCTTTGGGTGATTGGGAAACAAACCGTTCGATGGTGATGGACGGATTTAACTTCTCAACAAAATCAACAACCAGTTCAATGTATTCGTCTGCCGTGTACAGATGAAACTCGTCAGGACGGTCGCTGAATTCTTTTGCCATGCGGGTGTTTCGGATCAGCTGAAGCTGATGTAGCTTTACCGTTGTAAGGGGAAGTGAGGAAATGATATCGGCATGATGTAAAATCTCTTCTTTTGTTTCGCCGGGTAGCCCCAGTATCAGGTGCGCACCGGTATAGATACCCCTGCCGGCTGTCTTCCGGATAGCCTCTTCCGATTCTGCCTGCGTATGTCCGCGGTTAATGCGAAGCAGCGTTTTATCAAGTGTACTCTCCAGTCCATATTCTACCATCACAAAGGTCTTTTTCGCCAATTCCGCAAAATAATCAAGCAAAGCATCGGGTACACAATCCGGACGTGTTCCCACAATCAGTCCAACAACTCCTGGATAGTTCAAAGCCTCTTCATAAATGGCTTTTAGTCTCTCCATTTCGTCGTAAGTGTTTGTATAGGCCTGAAAGTAGGCCAGATATTTCATGTCAGGATATTTCCGCGAAAAGAAACGGACACCTTCATCCAGTTGTTGTGTTATGCTTCTTTCCGTGTGGCAATATTCGGGACTGAATGTTTGGTTGTTACAATAGGTGCATCCACCCCAACCCTTTGATCCATCGCGGTTTGGACAGGTGAATCCGGCGTTTAAAGATATCTTCTGTACTTTGTAAGGGAATATATTCCGTAGAAAGTCGCCTAAATCGTTATATGGTTTAGTATTTTTCACAATGCAAAGATAGAGATTTATCATTGCTTTACTGTCACTTTTAACTAACTTTGCCAGATATTATTAAATTGAAAAGATTCATGAAAGTATTGGGACTAAGTTTGTTGCTCTCTTTGGTAATGCTTGGCGGATTGTCTGCCCAGAACGGAAGCAAACAGGTTGACTTGAAGGAAATAACCGACGGAAAATTTCGTCAGGTGTCAGCAATAGGTGATATGCGTTCGCTGCCGGACGGAGAACACTACACCGCGATGAACGGCGACCGTAACATGATTATTAAATATTCCTACCGTACAGGACATCCTGTGGATACTTTATTTAATGCTAAAACTGCCCGGGAATGTACCTTCAAAGACTTTGAAGGATATCAGATAAGCAGTACCGGACATCGTATTCTGGTTTGGCGCGATAGCGAATCCATTTACCGTCGTTCATCTAAAGCAGTTGTATACGATTACGATGTACGTCGTAATTTTGTAAAGCCTCTTACGGAATCGACCAGTAAACAGATGATCCCCACATTCTCGCCAGACGGACGCATGTGTGCTTATGTACGCGACAATAATATCTGGATAAAGAAATTTGACTTTGATACGGAAACGCAGGTAACTAAAGACGGCGAAATAAATAAAGTCCTCAACGGAATCACCGACTGGGTATATGAAGAAGAATTTTCTGTTACGAATTTAATGGCATGGTCTCCCGATAATGAATACCTTGCCTTTGTAAAGACAAACGAAACGGAAGTTCCTACTTACTCAATGCAGAAGTTTGATAACCTCTACCCTGATTTTTATACTTATAAGTATCCGAAAGCAGGACAAAAGAATTCTAAAATAACGCTTCATTCGTACAGTGTGGCATCAAAGGATATAAAAGAATTAAAACTTCCGGTCAACGAAGAGACCTATATTCCCCGTATCGTGTTTACGACTAATGCCGATCAGCTGGCGGTTATGACGCTCAACCGTACGCAGAACGTATTTAATATGTATTACGCCAATCCCAAAAGTGGTGTATTTCGGTTGGTGCTGCGTGAAGAAAATAAAAGCTATGTTGATTCGGAATATCTTACTTCCATTCGTTTCTCGGCAAGCGGATTTACTTACCTGAGTGAACAAAATGGGTATGCGCATATCTATTTATATTCACCTACAGGGGTAATGCAACGTCAGGTTACCAAAGGAAACTGGGATGTAACACGCCTGATTGGTATAGATGAGGTAACGAAGACGGTTTATTACGAATCGGCCGAAGAGAGTCCGCTTCGTCGTGCCGTATACAAGATTGATGCAAAAGGTGTAAAAACGAAATTAACGAAGCAGGCAGGAACTAATAGTGCCGAGTTCAGCGCCAATTTCGCTTATTATGTGAATAAATATTCCAACGCGAACACGCCGATGCAGATTACGGTTTATGAGGCAAAAAAGGGAACTGCCCTGCGTGTGTTGCAGGACAACAATGCTTTAAAGAAAAAACTGGCTGAGTATGGATATACGAAGAAAGAGTTCTTTACAGTGCAGACAGCTTCGGGTTACGAGTTAAATGCCTGGATGGTGAAGCCTGTTAACTTCGACGAAAATAAAAAATATCCTGTTTTAATGGTTCAGTATAGCGGTCCCGCTTCGCAAGAGGTAACCGACAGTTACGGCTTCGACTGGGAACATTATCTTGCTTCCAAAGGAATTATGGTAGTTAGTGTAGATGGTCGGGGTACGGGAGCCAGAGGAGAAGCATTCCGTAAATGTACTTATATGAAAATGGGATTGTTGGAGAGTCAGGATCAGGTTGAAGCAGCACAGGCATTGGGCAAGCTTTCCTATGTTGATGCCAATCGTATCGCAATCTGGGGATGGAGTTTCGGAGGCTATTGTACCCTAATGTCTATGAGTACCGGCAACGGAACTTTTAAAGCAGGTATTGCCGTAGCACCTCCAACCGACTGGAAATACTATGATTCTATCTATACGGAACGTTTTATGCGTACACCAAATGAAAACTTTGAGGGATATGCAGCGACTTCTCCGATCAAGCTTGCCGATAAATTACAAGGTAAGTTGCTATTGATTCACGGATCGGCAGACGATAATGTGCACTTCCAGAACAGTATGGAGTATGCCGAAGCTCTTGTTCAGGCAAACAAACAATTCGACATGCAAGTGTATAAAGACCGTAACCACAGTATCTATGGAGGAAATACCCGTTTCCATTTATATACAAAAATGTCGGACTTCTTATTTAATAATCTCTGATGGCCGAACATGTAAGGAAGCCTGACTGGCTTAAAATTCGTTTGGGTGGAAATGAACAATTCACCCAAACGAAACGTATTGTAGAATCACATTGTCTCCATACCATATGCACCAGCGGTAAATGTCCCAATATGGGAGAATGCTGGAGCAGGGGTACGGCTACTTTCATGATTGGAGGAGAAATCTGTACCCGTTCGTGCAGGTTCTGTAATACGCTGACCGGAAAACCGCTTCCCCTCGATTTGAATGAGCCGGATAATGTGGCAGAATCCATTCGTCTGATGGAGTTAAAGCATGCCGTTGTTACATCTGTAGACCGCGACGATTTACCGGATATGGGGGCTTCTCATTGGGTTAAGACCATTCAAGCCATTAAAACCGTGAATCCGGGAACAACACTCGAGGTACTGATTCCCGATTTTCAGGGAAATCTGGATCTTGTGGATCTAATTGTGTCGGCCTGCCCCGAAATTATTTCACATAATATGGAGACGGTAAGACGCCTTACCCCCCAGATACGCAGTGCGGCTAAATATGATGTAAGTCTGGCTGTGCTCAAACGCATTGCCGAAGGAGGAGTTGTGGCTAAAACAGGTATTATGCTTGGGCTGGGAGAGACTGAAGATGAGGTTCTTGCCTTAATGGACGATGTGCTGAAGACAGGCGTATCTGTGTTAACTATCGGGCAATATCTGCAACCGTCACGTAAAAATATACCGGTATCCGAATACATCTCGCCCGACTGTTTTGAGCAATATAGGATAGCTGCTCTTTCAAAAGGATTTACCCACGTTGAGAGCGCTCCTCTGGTTCGTTCGTCTTATCATGCAGAAAAGCACGTTTAAATCAATAACCTTTCTCCTTTAATGTTTGTTATATTATCGAATGGAGAAATGAGTAAGGCCAGTAACGTATAAATAAGCCTGTGTTTTGCATTTCTCTTTTTAGAATAAACAGAGACTAAAAGTTACGATGAACACTGGAGCGTTATGAATAAAATAGAGACCAAGAATAGATTAGACAATCAAGCGTTAGGGCTGCTTCCATTATTATTATATATGTTATTGGATAATTTTTTTAATTATCTTTATTCATTTATCATAGCCCTTACGTTTAGTTTTGTATCCCTTTACCTTTATTCCGATTTAAAAAAGAGGAAAATACATCAATTTCTGTTGCTGGTATCTGCGGTAACATTGGTTGTGACTTCCATTTTTCTTTATTTGCCACTCGGAAAGATATTGTATCCTTATTCTTCATTAATCAGCGAAATTTTGCTGGTAGTCGTACTTACGTTTGTGGGGTTCACCCGCAGGTTTATGCTCCGGCAAATCAGAACATCCAGTCATCCGTTATTCAGGAGAACCATATTGCGGTCGTCGCTGAACGAATTTACATTCATTTCGCAAGTTGTACAGAATCTCTTTACCCTGCACTTATTTGCTATTTTAGTCTATAATGTATTGCCTCTGGAATGGCATTCTGTAGGTGCCAGTCAGTTTTTATACAATCAACTTGGACTGATTATTGGTGGAACTGTTATTCTGTACGAACAGGTACGGGTATCTGTTATGAAAGGAAGTCTGCAGAAAGAAATGTGGTTGCCGGTACTTAGTGACGAAGGAAAAGTGGTAGGTTGCATAGCAAGGTCGGTAAGCCGTACGGTTAAAAAGAAATATTGCCATCCCATCGTTCGTGTGGCAGTTATTCATGATGGAAAATTATACCTGACCAAAAGGTCTCCCGATTCCTATGTTGCCCCTGGCACATACGATTATCCCTATGAAAGCTACGTGTTATACCGTCATAAAATAGAAAACACAGTACGTGAAACCATCGGAAACCTCAATGGCGAGTTCGGAATAACAGTCCGCTGTCTTATTCGCTACATGTACGAAGACGAAAAGGTAAAGCACCAGGTTTCGCTTTATGTGGTATGTGTACGCAACGAAAAACTGATGCCTCTCTGCTCTCGCGAAGGAGGAAAGTTGTGGACTTCAAAACAAATAGAGGAAAACCTGTCTACAGGTATCTTCAGCGGATACTTTGAGAAAGAATTTCCCTATCTGCAAAACACTATTTTACTGGCCGAAAACTTCTGTTGCCAGCGACCAGATTCCAGCTGCGAAGAGCTAACAGAAGAATCTGTAGAAAAAGCCCAACTGGTTTAATTACTTATAAATAAGAAAAATAGTAGGCTTTTTGGATAGATCGGGTATTTTTCCGGCCCATTCCTTTACAGGCTTTGTTTTTATGTACTCATCCTCGCAGGTAATATTGGACGCAATGCACAATTTGGTGGACGGACGGCAAGTCCGCACCAGATCTTCTGCCAGCTTATTATTTCTGTAAGGCGTTTCTATAAACAACTGTGTTTCGTGTTCGGTGTAGATACGTTGCTCTATATGCTTGATCCGGCTGGTACGGTCGGTCGCATCTATGGGAAGATATCCGTGAAAAGCAAAACTCTGACCGTTAAAACCGGAAGCCATTACCGACATAATAATAGATGATGGACCAACCAAAGGTACCACAGGATAATTCTTCTGCTGTGCTACAGCAACTACATCGGCTCCGGGATCGGCAACGGCCGGACAACCGGCTTCGGATATAACCCCCACAGAAAGCCCTTTGCTTAATGGAAGCAGATAGTCGGCTACCATTTCGGGGGATGTATGTTTGTTTAACTCGTAAAAAGTGAGCTCATCAATTACGATTTCAGGAGCAGTCTTCTTAAGGAACCTTCGCGCCGTACGCACATTTTCCACAACAAAATGTTTTATCTGCAGGATGATATCTTTGTTATATTCTGGCAATACCTTCCGGTGATCTGTATCTCCCAGTGGAACCGGGATAAGAAATAGTGACGCTTGCATACCTGTTTTTTTTACAAAAATAGTACTTTTACGCCAAATTATAGACTACAATGGCATTTCCCCCGGAATTTATTACGAGAACCAAGGCAATTATGGGTGACGAATACGATCAACTTGCTGAAGCATTGCTTGCCGATTCGCCTGTAAGCATCCGTATGAACCGAAAGAAAAGTAACCATGTACCTTCGGGAGAACCTGTTTCCTGGTGCGAAACCGGCTACTATCTTCCTGAACGGCTCTCGTTTACTTTCGATCCGCTCTTTCATGCCGGTGTATATTATGTTCAGGAGGCTTCTTCCATGTTTCTTGAACAAGCCATCAAACAGCACGTAGCTTCGCCGGTTGTTTGTCTGGACCTTTGCGCATCGCCCGGAGGAAAATCCACCCATCTTCTGTCGGTTCTGCCCGAAAGAAGTCTGCTGGTAAGTAACGAAATAATCCGTACACGGAGTCACATTCTGGCCGAAAACCTTAGTAAATGGGGATATCCGGCATCCATTGTTACCAATAATGACCCAAAGGATATAGGGAAACTAACCCACCTTTTTGATGTAATTGTTACCGATGTACCCTGTTCCGGCGAAGGCATGTTCCGGAAAGATGCAGGGAGTATGGACGAATGGAGTCCTGCCAATGTTGAATTGTGTGCCGGCAGACAGCGTCGCATCCTTCATGACGTGTGGGAGGCGTTAAAGCCCGGAGGTCTTCTTATTTACAGCACCTGTACCTATAACACCGAAGAAGACGAAGAAAATATTCAATATATAATAGACAACCTGGGAGCCGAACCTCTTTCTGTGGAGACAGATAAAGCATGGAATATATCCGGTCCTCTGAAATATACCAATCCTGTGTACCGTTTCTTTCCCCATAAAACCAAAGGCGAAGGCTTCTTTCTTGCGGTATTAAGGAAGAACGTAGAAGAAGACGGTCCTTCTAAACGAAATTCCAAAGACAAAAAAGGCAAGGAAAAAGGGAAAGCTCCTGTAATACCCCCTGTAACCGCGAACTGGATTCAGGATCCAGCGCTCTATCAAGTGGAAGTTCGCGGAGAAACTGTACGGGCATTCCCTACAACTTATTATCCCGTGTTGCAACAACTCTACACTTCCCTTCGGGTGGTTAGCGCCGGTATTTGTCTGGGCGAGATAAAAGGAAAAGACGTAGTGCCGGATCAGTCGTTAGCCCTTTCGTCCGTACTTAACAGCGAAGCCTTTGTCAGCACCGAGATAAGTTGGGAAGAAGCCATCAAATACCTTCGGAAAGAAGCGCTTGTGTTATCCTCCGATCTTCCCAAGGGATACGTATTGCTTACCTACAAAGGCGCTCCGTTGGGCTTTGTAAAACATCTGGGAAACAGGGCAAATAACTTATACCCTCAGGAATGGCGCATCCGTTCCGGATATCTGCCGGAAGAGGTTAAGCTGCTTTAGACAGTTAACCCTGGCGTGGTGCATAACGTTGTTTCAGGTAATTGTAAATAGCCACCTGAGAACGTGTCTTAACAGGATTATCATCCCGTTTAAAAACATTCGTCAGCTTCTCGTCGATCAGACAAGCCTTTACATTATCCTGTAACTGAATACGGAGTATATCAATAATCTCTTCCTTGATAGGAGTATCCAGAATAGGAAACGCCGTTTCGATACGTCTGCTTAGATTACGTTGCATCCAGTCGGCCGATGTCAGGAACAAGTCATCCTTCCCGTCATTATAAAAATACCAGATACGAGAATGTTCCAGAAACATGTCAACAATACGGGTAATACGTATATTCCGGCTGTAAGGCTGATTAGGAATAAGGCAACAGATTCCGCGAACAAGTAAATCAATCTCTACACCCTGTTCGCTTGCCTTATAAAGCTCGTCGATCATTGCCCTGTCGTGCAGTCCGTTCATCTTCAATATAATCCGGCCCTTTCTGCCCTCCTTTACATGCTCGATTTCACGCTGTATCATATGTACCAATGTCGGAACCATATTATACCTGGCAACCAGCAAATGCGCAAAAGTAGCTTCGCAGATACGCCCTTCCAAAATGGCAAAAACCTTATTTATATCATTAACCAATTCTGTCTGCGCCGTAAGCAAAGCTATATCAGAATAAATCTTAGCCGTCTTCTCGTTAAAATTGCCAGTACTGAGGTATGCGAAATGTTTACGTTGCACCCCTTCCCTGGTATCTTTACGAATAATAACCGCAACCTTGGCATGCACTTTCAGTCCGGGGATACTATAAATAATCCGTATACCCGCCTGCGTCATCTTTTCGGCGGTAAGCATATTGTTCTCTTCATCAAAGCGAGCCTTCAATTCTACAAAGACAGTCACTTTCTTTCCGTTCTGAGCCGCACTGATCAAGGTATTTATCACAGCCGAATTTTCGGCTACGCGGTATTGCGTAATCTTTATTTCGTCTACTTTGGGATCGAAAGCAGCCTCCATAAGCATCCGAATCAGGTAGTCGAACGACTGATACGGAAAGTGCAGCAACACATCCTGTTTTTTGATTGCCTTTAAAACCGAACCGATCTCATCCAGATAAGGAATACGCATCGGCAAAAGAGGCTTTGCTTCCAGTTCCTTACCCCTTGGATTGGGAAACTTGCTTAAGTCCTGCAGATTCAGATACCGACCGCCCACAACCAAATCGTCGTGAACTATACCGAAGGCATCGCAAATAAACAAAAGGAAATCGTCGGGCATGGCACGGTCATACATAAAACGACTCAAAGCGCCTATCTTACGTTTCTTTACTTTTTTGCGGATCTTCTCCACAATATTGCCTGCTTTCTCGTCTTCTATGTAAATATCCGCATCCCTTGATATCTTAATGCTATAGCAACTGTCGATAATGTATCCGGGGAAAATACTGGAAAGATTGGCACGGATAATATCGTCGATGAACATAACGTAGTGTTTCCCCTCGTGTTCCGGCAGTTCAATAAACCGGGGAACCTTGGCATATGGAATCTTCATTAGCGCGTAATAATATTCCGGAATATAATCCGGATCGTTTAGCCGTTTGCTACGCTTTATCATCCGTATCACCAGATAGAGCCGGCGGTCGCGAATGAATGTTCTTATTTCGCCGGCCTGAATCATTACCGGCGAAAGAAACGGGAAAATCTCTTCATTAAAGAAATTATGAACAAAGTCTTCGTGGTACGGCTCTGGCACACAATTCTGATACAGAAATATGTTTTCTTTATTTAACTCCGGAAGAACAAGATCAGAGAAGATACGATAGTATTCTCTTTGCTGGCGGTTAACTTCCTGCGTAATCTCCTCGAGCGTTTGTTCGGCTTCGGTATAACTCTCGTCGGCATACTGCTTTTTTATAATTACGCCCCGGTGTTCTGCAACGCGTATTTCGTAAAACTCCTCGAGGTTCGAAGAGTAAATCGATAAAAATTTAATCCGTTCATACACAGGCAGCGTTTCATCTTCCGCCTCCAGCAAAACCCGGTAGTTGAAAGATAGCCAGCTGATATCCCTTTTAAAGTATTTGTATGAATTTTCCATAGTTAGACACTTGTTGTCCGTAAATATAGGTACTTTTGTGATAACAACGATACGGAAATGATTAAAATTGGACTTCTTTCGGATACAAATCTACGCATTCATTAGGCCTTTTGTTCAAGGTTCATGCACGCTAATTTAAAAAAAAGAAAACACTGGCTAGTATTTTAGTTGATCCCAATAGATTATTAACGACATGGAAGCTATATCCCCAAAGAAACCCATTCTTTATCCTTAAGCGGGTTATTACAAAAGAAAGCGTTAAAAGATTAAATAGATAGATGCCGTACCATGGGAATAAAATGGGAGAGAAGTCGCTGAAATTAAAAATATGTATGAATGCAAAAAAGACTATGTATACAGCAATTATGATGTCTTTCGAGTTTTTATCGATATTGGAAAGAAATTGCAGCTTATGTTTTTTATAAAGAAAAAATAATAAGACTCCGATTCCTACGTAGATGATAAATGTTGGTAACGAAATATTAAGTATTCCTCCGTGTAAAATGCCTAGTCCAAAGAGCATTAATGTGTATATGCTAATTACAATATCTCTTTTTTTGAAAGATAAACCTAACCTAAAAGAGACCTCCTCTAATAAAGGCTGGAATGAAATTACAAGGAATAATAGAAGTATAGGTCCTAATTTATTTCTAAGTCCTGCCAAATAGACATTCAAACTTTCTGAAGGAGATATAATTTCGTTTGGAATTAATACTTGCTGTTCAAAAGCAAACATTAAAAATCGGCAACAATAGCTGATAATACAATAAAAAGCAATGCATTTAACTAAAAGATATATTTTATCATTGTTAGAAATTTCAGAAGTCATTTTACGGGTAGTATTAAATTTTATCCATGTTTAAATAAAGTATTTGTATGAATTTTCCATAGTTAGACACTTGTTGTCCGTAAATATAGGTACTTTTGTGATAACAACGATACGGAAATGATTAAAATTGGACTTCTTTCGGATACACATGCTTACTGGGAC
>JAGPJL010000195.1 GCA_018054455.1 Parabacteroides sp. | reverse complement strand
TCCTATTATTAAAAAAGACATACAAGGTAAAAGAATATAAAAAAAGAATTGATTAAAAAGAAATAATTAACTTTGAGGCATTCGAAAGTGTTTTACAGAGTAGATTATTGTTTTAAAAAGAGATAATATGGCAAAAGTAAAAGGAGCGGTTGTTGTAAATACTGAGCGCTGCAAAGGATGTAATCTTTGCGTGATAGCATGTCCTTGCGATGTTCTTGAGCTGCATCCCCGCGAAGTAAACAACAAAGGGTATCATTATGTGTATATGAAATCTCCCGACGAATGCATCGGTTGTGCTAGTTGTGGAGTGGTTTGTCCGGACGGATGTCTGACGGTGTACAAAGTTAAATTATAAACGAAATCAATCTGAAACAGATATGGCAGAAGAAGTAAAATTGATGAAAGGTAACGAAGCTATCGCACACGCGGCAATCCGCAACGGTGTGGATGGTTACTTTGGCTACCCTATCACCCCTCAATCAGAAATTCTGGAAACCCTGATGGCCGAAGAGCCTTGGGAAACTACAGGTATGGTTGTTTTACAAGCAGAAAGTGAAGTTGCGGCTATAAACATGGTATACGGAGGTGCAGGTTGTGGAAAAAAATCCATGACTTCGTCTTCAAGTCCCGGTATTAGCTTAAAACAAGAAGGAATATCTTATATTGCAGGGGCCGAGTTACCTTGCCTAATTGTGAACGTAATGCGTGGTGGTCCCGGCTTAGGAACCATACAGCCCAGTCAAGCCGACTATTTTCAGACAGTAAAAGGTGGAGGTCACGGCGATTACCGTCTAATAACCTTAGCACCTTCATCAGTCCAGGAAATGGCTGATTTTGTAGGTCTTGGATTCGATCTTGCGTTCAAATACAACAATCCATCAATGATACTGGCTGATGGTATTATTGGACAGATGATGGAAAAGGTTGTTCTTCCTCCTTTTAAACCCCGCCGCACGGATGATGAGATTCGTAAAGAATGTCCTTGGGCAACTCTTGGTAAGGTTGGTGGCCGCAAACGCAATGTTATAACGTCCCTCGAACTGGATGCAGCAGTAATGGAAGAAAACAATCTTCGTTTCCAGGCTAAATACAAAAAAATTGAAGAAAACGAAGTACGTTATCAGGAGTTTATGTGCGACGATGCAGAATACCTGCTTATCGCTTTCGGATCGTCGGCCCGTATTTGCCAGAAGGTTGTAGAAAATGCACGTGAAGAAGGAATCAAACTTGGTTTGCTTCGTCCTATTACATTGTGGCCCTTCCCTACCAATGTTATCAGTGAATATGCCGATAAGGTTAAAGGGATGCTTTCGGTGGAACTAAATGCCGGTCAGATGGTAGAAGACGTACGATTGGCAGTTAATGGTAGAGTGAAAGTAGAACACTTCGGACGCCTGGGTGGAATTGTATTTACTCCGGATGAAATTTTGAATGCACTTAAAGAAAAATTATTCTGATACAATTATGCGCGATAGTAAACTAGATAAGATTCTGACCATAGTTTTTATGGTATTGGCAATTGCTGCCGTTGTATGCTATTTTGCTTTGGACAATAAAGTGGTATTCCTGTATTGCGGTGGTGCAGCTGTAGTAGTTCGCCTTACACAGTATTTTATGCGATTTACACATTAAAATGTATTGATTATGGAACTCAATGATATAATTAAACCGGAAAACTTGGTATACTCCAAGCCCAAATTAATGAACGAAAATGCCATGCACTACTGTCCGGGATGTAGCCATGGTGTTATTCACAAGCTTATTGGCGAAGTGATCGACGAAATGGGTCTCGAAGAAAAAACTATCGGGATTGCTCCGGTCGGTTGCGGTGTATTTGCTTACAATTACCTGGACATCGACTGGCAGGAAGCTGCCCACGGACGTGCGCCTGCAATTGCTTCGGCAATCAAAAGACTAAATCCGGATAAAATGGTATTCACTTATCAGGGCGACGGCGACTTGGCTGCGATTGGTACTGCCGAAACTATTCATGCTGCTAACCGTGGTGAGAATATTGTTATTGTTTTTATTAACAACGGTATTTATGGAATGACTGGCGGACAAATGGCTCCTACCACATTGGAAGGTATGGCTACTTCCACGACGCCAAACGGACGAAATATAGCGTTGAACGGATACCCGTTGAAAATATCCAATCTGCTTGCCCAACTGGAAGGCACCTGTCTGGTAACCCGTCAGAGTGTCCATACTGCCGGTGCTGTTAAGAAAGCGAAGAAGATGCTTCGAAAGGCTTTCGAAAATGCGATGGCTAACAAAGGAACATCTGTTGTCGAATTTGTTTCCACCTGTAACGCTGGATGGAAAATGACTCCCGATGGTGCAAACAAATGGATGGAGAAAAACATGTTCCCTGCTTATCCGTTGGGCGACTTAAAGAATATTGATTAAGTAATATAAAAGCTACATGAAACACGAAATAATTATTGCCGGTTTTGGTGGACAAGGGGTTCTTTCCATGGGAAAGATTCTGGCTTATTCCGGACTAATGGAAGGTAAAGAAGTGAGCTGGATGCCGTCGTACGGTCCAGAACAACGCGGAGGTACAGCCAATGTAACGGTTATTCTGAGTGATGATCCGGTCAGCTCTCCTATTCTAAATGAATTCGACATCGCTATTATTCTTAATCAGCCCTCGATGGACAAGTTTGAAAGTAAGGTAAAACCTGGCGGAATCCTTGTTTATGATGGTTATGGCATTCACAATCCTGTTAAAAGGACCGATATCAGTGTATATCGGGTAGATGCGATGGATGCTGCTACCGAAATGCAAAACGAGAAAGCATTCAATATGCTTATTTTAGGAGGTCTTTTGAAGATCTGTCCTATGGTCAAGCTTGAAAATGTATTGTTAGGTTTAAAAAAATCTCTTCCTGAAAGACATCATAAGCTTATTCCGATGAATGAACAAGCAATCAAGAAAGGAATGGAAATTATTCGTAAAGTATAATTTAGTCTGATAAGACGTTTACTTATAGTATAAAGCCGGGGGAAAGTTTTTCTTCGGCTTTATTTATTGTTGCTGGTTAATATTCTACTTAATATATTTAAGTATATTTGCAACCTTTATCAATTAGTTTATTTAAACGCCGATTTATTTACTGAATTAAACTCTATTTTTATGAAGAAAATGAAAACACTTCTATGTGCATTATTGCTGACATTGGCTTTTAACCAATCTTTCGGACAATCCTATACGGTAAATAAGGAAGATATTACCGTGCAGTTGAATGGCAACG
>JAGPJL010000107.1 GCA_018054455.1 Parabacteroides sp. | reverse complement strand
AGTCCGCAGTTTGCATACGAAACATATTCTCCACGTTCAAATAGAATGACGTTTGCCTGCTCGTCCATCCTTCGTAAACGTGCAGCTACAGTAGCACCTCCGGCTACTCCTCCGATAATAAGATACTTCATCTGATTATATTTAGTATTACTAATAGTTTGTAGTAGAAAATAAATAGGTAAAAAAAGGGAATTAATCCCTTTTCATGCATTCGTTCAGCTTGTTGAACAAGGTTTCGATGTTGAGTTCGGCACTCATCATTTCTTTTACTTTCTCCTTGCCGGCAGCCGAAAGTTCAAATATCATCTGGCGCTTGTCCTCCTTGCAGATAGTTCTGTTTATCAGTTCTTTGTCTTCAACTGCTGTTATTATCTTTGACACCCTTGAATTGGACAATCCAATGAAATCGCAGATTACACCGGCCGATTTACATTCGCCGTCTTTCAGGCAGCAAAGCAGCATAGCTTCATTAATGGTTATATCGTACGCTTCAGAGAAATCTTTCTCGAACTGGTACAGCGTTTTATAGATATCTTTAATTGCACAAATTGGTTCCATTCTATTTCTATTATTACGCTGCAAAGATAAACATATATTCTTAAATAGAATAGTTTTTAATGGAAAATATTTCTAACTATTGTTAGAGATATATAAAAAGGTTTAGTGAAAAAAAGAGGGTGACTCAATTAAATGAGTCACCCTCGCTGTATATCAACATCAAACAGCTTAGTCGCGGTTTGAAAAATATTTCATAAACTGGGCACGTTCGTAACGTGACGGGTCGCTGATGTTTGTAAAGTTTAATTTGCCGCGGAACTCATCCACTGTTTTGAAACGAGACTGATGCATCCACTCTTCGATACAAGTTAGTATCTGCGAAATAATCTCCGATCCGTGGGTATAAAGCGCACTGGTAAGCTGGACAGCCGAAGCCCCTGCAAGCAAGCACTTGATAACATCTTCCCAATCGTGTATACCGGTAGACGAGGCAATGCTGATACCCGGAATTTTACCTGCAACAATACCAGTCCAGCGTAAAGTGTCACTAAGGTCGGAATGGTTGCTGAATACGTTGCCAGATACAATCTGCATGGTGTTGATATCGATATCCGGTTGATAATACCGGTTGAATAATACAACGCCATCTGCACCGTTTACCTTAATTGTATGAACGATGGCAGGGATATTGGCAAAGTTTTTACCAATCTTAAGTATAACAGGAATACGAACAGTTTCTTTAACCTTGCGTACAATGTTTACGTAGGTAGTCTGCATCTTATAATAATCGTGCGTGAGTCCGGTTTCCAGATAAAAGACATTCAACTCAAGGGCATCGGCTCCTGCAAGTTCAATCTGACGGGCAAAATCAATCCAATTATCAGCTTTATAGCAGTTAATACTTGCGATAATGGGGATTGTGCAAAGTTCTTTGGTCTTTTTAATCAGCTCAAGATATTCGTTTACCTGATTCACCTTTACGTACTCATGCAAGTAGTCGGAAGCCTCGGGGTAGTCGGATTCTTTCATCAATGTGCTCGATTGCATTTCTATCTGCTCTTCAAAAAGCGATTTTAATACAATGGCACCTACACCAGCTTTTTCAAATTCTCTGTTTCTTTCCGGATTGTTTGTTAAGCCAGAGCTTCCGGCGATAAGAGGATTGCGGAGTGTTAACCCGGCATATTTAGTTTTTAAATCGATCATGATTTATTAAATTATTAGTTCAACTTCACAAAGTTAACGATTTATTCTAATGAATAAATAGCAGGCGATATTTAAAATGGTTAAAAATTAATAGGATCGTTCGCCGAAAATGAGGCTTCCTACACGAATCATCGTGCTTCCCTGGGCAATGGCAAGCGGGTAATCGTGACTCATACCCATGGAAAGTTCGCAGAAACTTTCCTTGTTTGCAAAGTAAGATGCTTTTAGTTCAGTAAAGAAAGCATGTAATTTATGAAATTCAGCGCTTACCTGTGTTTCATCCTCCGTGTTTGTAGCCATTCCCATAAGTCCGGCTATAGTAACATGTTTACAGGATTCAATTATCCCGCTTTGGATAAGTTCGACACACTCTTCGGGGCTTAGTCCGAATTTGGTTTCCTCTTTGGCAATATAAATCTGTAGTAAAACCCGGATATTCCTGTTGTTACGGGCAGCCTGCTTGTCTACTTCCTGCAGTAACCTTGCCGAGTCAATGCTATGGATGGTATGAACAAAAGGAGCAATAACCTTTATTTTATTGCTTTGCAGATGTCCGATAAAGTGCCACTGGATATCCTTGGGAAGCACTTCCTGTTTAGAATACAGTTCCTGCGCCTTGTTCTCGCCGAATATACGCTGACCGGCGTCGTAGGCTTCCTGCAAAGCTTCCACAGGATGGAACTTTGAAACAGCAACAAGCGTTACCCCCTCTGGAATAGACGCTTGTAGCTGTTTTATGTTGGATGTTATACCCATTTCAATTCGTTGCGCCTTCTTTCTTACCATCAAGAGAGAAAGGAAATACATCCATCAACATGGTTTCAGAAACCGATGCGATTGAATAATCGGCCATCGTATTTTTCATTCCTTCTTCCAAAACAGCGATGGCTTCCTTTAATGTGCAAGCCTGAGCAAGCATCGTAGCAGCCGTTTTCTTTTCAGCGCCGCTCTTTTCGTCCAATGTAATGAAATAAACCTTGATTCTGAAGAAACGATCGCCCGCTTCATTAAAGAATAGTTCCGAAATCTTTGCGCGTTTGATGTCCGCTACTGTGAAATCGCCGGTAATATAAGGTTGAATTTCTTCAATAATACGGGCTTCTGCTTCTGTAAATGATAGAGCATCAACTAAGTAAGGTTCGGTTACTTTCTTCTGCATTCCGTTTTCCATCATCTTTTCGTAAGATACCTTACACTCAAACCAATTATGCATATTCGACTATTTTTTATTGTTTGTTCTTGCTAAAACAGCTCACAAAAGTAGCTGCAATCTGCAAATAATGCAACTTAAAACCGAAAAACAATTAAACATATCGGGATATTGATCTGTTATAATAATACAGTATAGTGTTTTTCATGGTATTAGATTTTTAAGATTAGTAAAAAGATTGGTCATCCAATTCGGGAGAACAGGGTGGCGAGAATGAGATAGCAACCGGGTCAGAGAGTAAACCTCCCTTTTCCGGTTGTTTTCGTTAGATGAGATTAAACTTCATCAATTGCATAAAGGCTTGAAAAGCACAGACGCTTGTAATCAAATATCTCTGAAGGGTCAAAGAAACGATTCAATTCGATTTTTGCAGTTTCAATAGAGTCGGATGCGTGAACCATGTTCTCCTGAATACTCATGCTATAATCACCTCTGATGGTGCCCGGTTGGGCGATTCGTCCGTTTGTAGGTCCGGATAAAGTTCTGACTACCTGAACTGCATCCACACCTTCCCAGCAACAAACAATAACAGGACAAACTTCCATAGCATCTTTGATTCTACCAAAAAACGGTTTATCAAGTAAGTGTGCGTAGTGTTCTTTAAGAATATCATCTGTAAGCCAAATCATCTTTGTGCCTACAAGTCTTAATCCTTTTTTTTCAAATCGGGAGATAATTTCTCCAATCAAACCTCGCTGTATAGTACAAGGTTTTAGAATAACAAGTGTTCGTTCCATAACAATTTTATATTAGAATATTTAGAAGGTTAATTCTTAGCGCCAAAGATACCTTTTTTGGTTATGGTTACAAATAGTTTGATTAGATTTTGATTGAGAAATTCTGATTTATTTTGAATAAGGGCTTGGGATTTTGCCAGAGGCCGAAAAGAAAAGGTCGCGCGGAGGGCAAAAACCCTGTCGCACGACCTTAATTTTGTTTATGTTTGCGGGAAGCATTTTGGGCAGCTTCCGGACCCAATATAAATTCTATTCCTTAATCGAGCGAGTGAATAACCAGACCCGAACGAAGTTTAGGCTCGAACCAGGTGGTTTTAGGAGGCATGATGTTTCCCGTATCTGCAATGTCGATAAGCTGTTTCATCGATACCGGATACAAAGCAAGCGCAACGCGCATTTCACCGCTGTCTACTCTGTTCTTTAATTCTCCCAATCCACGGATACCTCCAACGAAGTCGATACGTTTATCGGAACGAAGGTCCTTGATACCAAGAACTTCATCCAAAATAAGATTGGACGAGATGGTAACATCCAGTACACCGATAGGATCGTTGTCGTTGTATGTGCCCGGTTTAGCAGTAAGCGAATACCACTTGCCGCTAAGATACAAGGCAAAATTGTGAAGCTGGTTTGGTTTGTAAATATCCGCACCCTTTTCTTCTACCATAAAGTTGTTGCCAATCTTTGTCAGAAACTCTGCATCGCTTAAACCGTTCAGGTCTTTTACCACACGGTTGTAATCGATGATGGTAAGCTGATCGGCAGGGAAGCATACAGCCATAAAATAGTTATATTCTTCTTTCCCTGTATGGTTGGGATTCTGTTGTGCTTTTTCGACACCTACCAAAGCTGCTGCCGCAGAACGGTGGTGACCGTCGGCAATGTATAGCGAAGGCATAGCCGCAAACAGTTCGGTAATACGAGCCATATCTTTTTCGCAATCAATTATCCAGAACTGATGTCCAAATCCATCGGGCTGAGCTGTAAAATCGTAAACAGGAGTATTCGCTGTGTATTTCTTTACAATAGCATCCAACTCGGCATTATCGGGGTAAGCAAAAAATACCGGTTCGATGTTTGCATTGTTCACACGCACATGCTTCATCCGGTCTTCTTCCTTATCGCGGCGGGTAAGCTCATGCTTTTTGATATTACCCTTCATATAGTCGTCAACATACGCGCACACCACCAGGCCATATTGCGTACGGCCATTCATTGTCTGTGCATAAACGTAATATTGTTCTTTGTCATCCTGAACAAGCCATCCGTTCTTTTTGAACAGGGCGAAGTTTTCGGCTGCTTTTTGGTAAACAGCTTCATCGTGCTCATCGGTTCCAACGGGAAAATCTATTTCCGGCTTGATAATATGATATAATGATTTTTCATTTCCCAATGCCTCTGCACGTGCCTCTTCAGAGTTTAGCACGTCGTAAGGGCGGGAGGCCACCTGTTCAATAAATGCCTGCGGGGGCCGAATACCTCTAAAAGGTTTAATGTTAGCCATGGTTTTTTATATTTGAATAGAAAAGGTAGTTAGAAGAAACAGCCGTTTCCTTTAACTACCTTATATACATCTTAAATTACTTATTAACCTTGTATTTGCAGTTTCCGTTTACCACGAAATCAACAATCTGATTTGCCGCAGCAAGACCTGCATTTACATTTGCTTCGGAAGTCTGAGCACCCATCTTTTTGGGAGTTCCGAAGTAACGATCAGCATACTTTTCTGTTAGTTCAGCATCGTTAGAAGGTTTGATATCTGATAGATATACAAAATCAGGACGTTCTTCGAACATTTTTACCAAACCAGCTTCATCGATAACCTCTTTACGTGCTGTGTTTACAACGATAGCACCCTTAGGCATCTTGTTCATCAGTTCGAAGTTGATTGAATTCTTTGTTTCCGCAGTAGCAGGGATATGTAAAGAAATAATCTGGCATTTTTCGAACAACTCTTCAGTAGAACCAAGCGCCTTAACACCATCGTTTTCAATAATAGCGGCAGGGCAGAAGGCATCGTAAGCATACACCTTCATTCCGAATCCTTTGGCGATGCGAGCCACATTGCGGCCAACATTACCGTAAGCAAGAATACCTAATTTCTTTGTAAGAAGTTCGGTTCCCGAAGTACCGTTGTATCTGTTACGGATGGAATAAAGCAACATACCAAATACTAGTTCGGCAACTGCGTTGGCATTCTGTCCCGGTGTATTCATTACACATACGTTATGAGCCGTAGCAGCATCCAGATCCACATTGTCGTAACCGGCACCTGCGCGAACAACAATCTTCAGATTCTTTGCTGCGTCAAGCACTTCGGCATCGATAATGTCGCTACGGATAATGATGGCATCCACATCTTTCACAGCATCAAGAAGCTGTGCTTTTTCCGTGTATTTTTCAAGAAGAGCCAGTTCGAAACCGGCCGCTTCTATAATTTCACGGATTCCTTTTACGGCAACCGCCGCAAAAGGTTTATCTGTTGCAATTAATACTTTTGTCATTTTAGTGGAGTTTTTCAAATTCCTGCATGGTTGCGATCAATGCTTCAACGCTGCTCTTAGGCATTGCGTTATATAATGAAGCACGGAAACCACCTACAGAACGGTGACCCTTAATACCTACCATACCGGCAGCAGATGCAAATGAATTGAATTCGGCTTCCAGTTCCTGGTATTCTTCATTCATAACAAAGCAAACATTCATGATAGAACGGTCTTCGACAGCAGTTGTTCCTTTAAACAATCTGTTGCGGTCAATTTCATCATAAAGAATAGCAGCCTTTTCAAGATTGATCTTTTCAAGAGCAGCAACACCACCCAATTCCTTGTACCATCTTAAAGTCTGCAATGCAGCGAAGATAGGCAATACAGGAGGTGTATTGAACATAGACTCTTTTTTGATATGAGTCCGGTAATCAAGCATTGTTGGGATAGCACGATCCATCTTGCCCAGAGCACCTTCGCGAACGATTGCCAAAGTAACACCTGCAGGAGCAAGATTTTTCTGAGCGCCGGCATAGATGATATCATATTTTGAAACATCGATTGGACGAGAGAAGATGTCGGACGACATGTCTGCAACAAGCGGACAGCCTACTTCCGGATCAAAACGCATCTCTGTACCAAAGATGGTGTTGTTTGTTGTAAAGTGAAAATATTCCGAGTCCGGAGAAACAGTAAAGTTCTTAGGAATATAAGAGTAATTTGAATCTTTCGAAGAAGCAACTACTTCAACATCCCCAAAGAATTTTGCTTCTTTAATGGCATTTGATGCCCAGGTGCCAGTGTCTAAATAAGACGCTTTTTTGTTTAACAAGTTAAACGGTACCATACAGAATTGCAAACTTGCTCCACCGCCTAAGAATACAACTTCGTAGCCAGCAGGAACATCAAGCAATTCTTTAATAAGTGCACGTGCTTCGTCGCTTACGGCCACAAACTCTTTGCTTCTGTGCGACACTTCAAGAAGCGATAAACCAGTGCCCGCGAAGTTTTCGACAGCAGCAGCAGTGTTCTTGATTGTGTACTCACTTAAGATAGAGGGACCAGCATAAAAATTGTGCTTTTTCATACCATTGTTTTTTAATATTATTGTTTAAAAAGTAACATCTTATCATTTAGAGCGGCGAAAGTACTGCTTTTTTCGAAACCAACAATCTTTCTATACGAAAAAATGATTTCGAAACAGTGTTAATTCGTTACAATCCTCTAGAAACATACCTAAAATAGTAACAGAATAACATTAAAACCTTTCACCCCACAAGTTTTTCATGTGTTCAATCAACTTGCTTTCCGCCGCATTGGGTTGCCCTACCCACAGCCGCTCGTTCTTTAATTCGTGAGGAAGATACTCCTGACGAACGAAATGACCCTCAAAGTCGTGTGCATACTTATACTCTTTCCCGTAGTTCAATTCGGCCATCAGTTGGGTAGGAGCGTTTCGCAGATGCAGAGGCACGGGCAGATTTCCTGTACGGTTTACCAGCGCCAACGCATCGTCGATGGCTAAATACGCTGAATTACTTTTAGCGCTGCAAGCAAGATAAACGGTTGTTTCCGCAAGGATAATCCGTCCTTCGGGCCATCCGATTTTCTTTAATGCTTCAAAGCAGGCATTAGCAAGCAACAACGCATTGGGATTGGCCAGCCCGATATCTTCGGCAGCCGATATCACTAACCGGCGTGCGATAAATTCCGGATCTTCACCACCCGCAACCATACGTGCCAGCCAATAGATGGCAGCATCCGGATCGCTTCCCCGGATCGATTTGATGAAAGCGGAGATAATGTCGTAATGCATTTCTCCTCCCTTGTCGTAAGCCGCCGGATTTTCCTGCAACCTCTCCACTACAGTTTCATCGGTAATCAACACCTCGTCCGATTCGCTGGCTGAAACAAGCAAGTCGATTATATTAAGCAACTTGCGGGCATCACCCCCCGAAAAGCGGAGCAAGGCATCTGTTTCTTGTATAGTAAATGTTTTTTGTTTCAGTACAACATCTTCCGTAACAGCCTTATTTAATAAGGTAAGTAAATCGTCTTTCCCCAACGACTTAAGTACGTACACCTGGCAACGGGAGAGGAGCGGACGAATTACCTCGAACGAGGGATTCTCTGTGGTAGCCCCAATCAGGGTAACCACCCCGGTTTCCACAGCGTTAAGTAACGAATCTTGCTGCGATTTGCTAAAGCGATGGATCTCGTCAATAAAAAGGATGGGCGATATCGTATTAAAGAAGCGGTTGCTTTTGGCCTTTTCGATCACGTCGCGCACATCCTTTACACCCGAACTGACTGCACTCAAGGTATAAAAAGTAGTCTCCAGTCTGGCTGCTATTATCTGAGCCAGTGTAGTTTTGCCTACGCCCGGAGGCCCCCAAAGAATAAATGATGGAACACGACCAGCTTCTATCATCTTGCGCAATACAGAACCCGGGCCGACCAGGTGTTTCTGACCCACATAGTCGTCCAGTGTCCTGGGGCGCATTCGTTCTGCCAACGGTTGATTCATGTTCACAAAATTCGCATATTATATTTACTTATCAAAAAACTCACCGTTAAAAAACCCGAAGCTTTTGCTGTCTGGTCTTCTAACGGTGTTTATTATTTATTGTTGTAATCCGCGATTAACGGTTGCCATACATTTGCGTATAATATTTCAGGTAATCGCCTCCTGCAATCTCTTCTACCCAAGCTTGGTTTTCAAGATACCAGCGAATGGTTTTAACGATACCCACTTCGAAAGAAGTTTCCGGTAACCAACCCAGTTCTTTGCTGATCTTGGAAGGGTCGATGGCGTAACGCTGATCGTGTCCCAGACGATCCTTCACGAAAGTGATCAGGTCGTAGTTAATCCAGTCGATGGCAATCTCGCCATTGGCATCCACCACCTGTTTCTTAAGCACCTTACGGAATTTCGGTTCGTCTGTCATCAACTGGCGAATTGTATCAATCGTAAGCTTTACAATCTCAATGTTTTGCTTCTCGTTGTGACCACCTACGTTGTATACTTCACCTACGCGACCACGGCGAACAACGGCATCAATAGCCTTACAATGATCTTCTACGTACAACCAGTCACGTACATTAGTCCCGTCACCATACACCGGCAGCGACTTTCCTTCCAGAATATTCTTTATAATAAGAGGAATCAGCTTTTCGGGGAAGTGATACGGGCCGTAGTTGTTTGAACAACGGGTAATGGTTACAGGCATTTTGTAAGTCTCGTTGTAAGCCTTTACAAATAAATCGGCACTTGTTTTGGAAGCGCTGTACGGACTACGTGGATCGAGCGGAGTCGTTTCATGGAAATACCCTTCGGCACCCAGGCTGCCATATACCTCGTCGGTCGATACCTGATGGAACCTAACACCTTCGCGCCAGGTAGGGTAACCCTGCTCGTCTTTACCGGTAACCCATGCACGACGGGCAGCATCAAGCAAATTCTGCGTACCCAGAATGTTAACCTGTAAAAACAACTGCGGATTCTCAATACTGCGGTCAACATGGCTCTCGGCGGCAAAGTTCACAACGTAATCAAAATTGTACTTAGCAAACAGGCTATCAGCCAACTCTTTGTCGCAGATATCACCTTTTACGAACTCGCAGCGATCGCCATCGATATCTCCTGCAATCGTACCCAGATTACCCGCGTAGGTAAGCAAATCCAAAATCACGATCTTGCAATCCGTGTAGGTAGCAAGCATATACTTTATATAATTAGCTCCAATAAAACCGGCCGCACCGGTAACCAAATAAGTTTTCATTGTTATAGTTATTCTATATTAGTAAATAAAATTAATGTCAGCTTCCGCCAGCAAAGGCGCTTTCGTATCTTTATCAGAAAGAATCAAATCCGAAGGATCAGCTATTCTCCAGTCGATGCCAATTTGCGGATCATCAAACCGCAGGCTGCGTTCGCACGAAGGCGTATACGGATTATCCACCTTGTAAGTAAAAACCGCCCGTTCGCTAAGTACATGAAAACCATGGGCAAACCCCTGAGGAATATAAAACTGCCGTTTGTTTTCGCCAGACAATTCCACCGCCATATATTTACCGAAAGTAGGAGACCCTTTACGCAAATCTACAGCCACATCCAGCACCGTACCCTCAATTACCCGTACCAGTTTAGCTTGCGAGTAAGGAGCCAGCTGATAATGCAACCCACGTAAAACACCACGGGAAGAACCCGATTCATTTTCCTGAATAAAATTTACTTTCCCAACGTGACGTTCAAAAACCTCTTGTTTAAACGCCTCCATAAAATACCCACGCGAGTCGGTAAGTACTTTAGGTTCAATAATCCATAAGCCGGAAATCCCGGTTTCTTTATATTCCATGTGTGTATTCTATAAGAAAAAACAAAGTAAGTCATTTTTACGTACATCTGCAAAACAAATATTTTCTTAACAAAAATAGACTGTAACACTTGCGCAATTGAAAAATATTACCTTACTTTGCACTCGCAATTCAAGAGAGACTTGCACTTGCAAAAGGGTTCCTTGGCCGAGTGGCTAGGCACCGGTCTGCAAAACCGTCTACGGCGGTTCGAATCCGCCAGGAACCTC
>JAGPJL010000014.1:31655-34925 GCA_018054455.1 Parabacteroides sp. | reverse complement strand
GCATAGCAGGATACGCTTAAAAGTAGACCACTTCATAACTATATCCCTCCGGTGTTAGTGTGAATACCATATAATTTCTTTCTTTCATTGAGGCACAACCATAGTAAAGAAACCCGTCATTAAACGCATCTGTAACCTGTAATCTATGATTATGTGCGTGTAAAGCAAACTGTAAGGATGGGTACTTTTTAATTTCTGCATGAAAAAGAGGTGCGACATTATTATTAAACTGATCATCGAATGGCTTCACATGCATTACAGCAACCGTTCTTGAAAAGGCCATCGTATCCGTCATCTCTTCAGCTATAAAATTGAAATCGGGAACCGGATGCGAGTAATCGTATTCAAGCGCATTCGTATTCATGCATACGAACTTTGTGTCTCCGGCAACAAAAGAGAAGTTCTCGTCGCCGTAAACCCGTTCGAACAC
This sequence comes from Parabacteroides sp., assembly GCA_018054455.1. GTDB lineage: Bacteria > Bacteroidota > Bacteroidia > Bacteroidales > Tannerellaceae > Macellibacteroides. Next base: position 34,495 of record JAGPJL010000014.1, on the reverse strand, counting down.
CTCTTTGCCATTGCCTAAGATATCGTGATTACCAATCAATGCCACATAAGGAACATGCAAACCCGACATAATATCTCGTATCCAAAGGAATTCTTTTGTTATTCCAAAATCGGAAATATCACCTCCGTGAATAACAAAATCGATGCTATCCTGACTGTTTACATGTTTTACAAAATCGGATGTTTCATCGTACCAACGCTGTGAATCGCCCATAAACGCAAAGCGAATTGTATCTTTTCCATCACAAGCATTCTCAATCCTTTCTATGTTTTTTACATTGATTCCCGTTTCTCCGTCTATCCGGACATCATAGGGATGATACTCTATTAAATCGCAACCAGTAAGCAATAAACTAATACCTAAACCTAAATAAAAACCTTTTTTTATCATATATCCTCTCTATTGACGACGATGCAAAGTTAGTGATATGCATCTATCCGTTAAAGTTCTGTTTCTCGTTAAAAATGGTCCAAAAGTCTTCTAAGTAACACTTGATTCCATTCTTTTCATCTTAATAAGTATTCTATATTAACATCTGGAAAAGCAAAAGGTTATAATTTTCCATATTATTACACAGTAAATAAAGAGTAAGTTATCAAACATTAAACAGACTGTTTAGAAAAAGAAAAGCCGCCTCAAAATGAATTGAGACGGCCTTTTTATAAAATAAACTAATCCTTAAAATATACTCCAGGCAACGGTAAGACCAGCCATTACAATGGCAACCATACTCATCAACTTAATAAGGATGTTCAAACTAGGACCGGATGTATCTTTGAAAGGATCGCCAACGGTATCTCCAACAACTGTTGCTTTATGTACATCGCTGCCTTTTCCTCCATGATTACCTTCCTCAACATATTTCTTTGCATTGTCCCATGCTCCTCCGGCGTTAGCCATAAAGATAGCAAGTACAAATCCTGTACTAAGTCCACCAATCAATAAACCGATTACTCCGGTAACTCCAAATATAAGGCCGGTTAAAACCGGAGCAATAATTGCAAGAAAAGAAGGAAATATCATTTCATGTTGCGCACCCTTAGTCGAGATCTCGACGCAACGGGCATAATCTGGTTCTCCCTCACCGGTAAGAATTCCTTTTATTTCGCGGAACTGTCTTCTTACTTCTTCAACCATATGCCCAGCAGCACGACCAACAGCATTCATCGTAAGACCACAGAAAAGAAATGCCATCATGGAACCCAGGAACATACCTGCCAGCACTTTCGGATTCATAAGAGTAACATCGTAATAGTACATAAAATCGGTAAAGGTTGCCTTGTGAATAGGAATTTCTCTGCCGTCGGTAAACGTTAACACGGTTTGTCCAAGACGGATCAAACCAATTTTGATTTCTTCAATATAGGAAGCCAGCAAAGCCAACCCTGTAAGAGCGGCCGACCCAATAGCAAATCCTTTACCTGTTGCAGCGGTTGTATTACCTAAAGAATCCAACGCATCCGTACGTTTGCGAACTTCGGCACCTAACGCACACATTTCGGCATTACCTCCTGCATTGTCGGCGATTGGACCATAAGCATCCGTAGCCAAAGTTATACCTAAGGTAGAAAGCATTCCCACAGCAGCAATGCCAATACCATAAAGTCCCATGGATACATTGGTAAAGTCAAAACCTGAAGCAAAAAGGAAAGATAAAATAATACCTGTAGCCACTGCTATTACAGGAATAGCTGTAGATATCATACCAAGACCTATACCTGAAATAATAACTGTAGCTGGACCTGTTTTTCCTGCTTCAGAAATACGTTGTGTAGGACGATACGATTGGGATGTATAATACTCGGTAGACTGGCCAATAATAATACCAACCACCAAACCGGTTATAACAGATCCTGAAATCCATGCCCAATTTTCTAATTGTAACATATATAATATACCAAAAGTAGAAATGGCGATAAGAACCGAGCTAAGGTTCGTTCCAACAGCCAGCGAACGCAACAGATTTTTTATAGTTGCATTCTCGTTGGTACGTACAGCAAAAATACCTATGATCGACAGAACAATACCTACAGCAGCAATCAACATAGGTGCGATAACGGCCTTATACTGCATCTCCACATCACCTGTAGCCACAAAAGCAGCAGCTCCAAGAGCAGCGGTTGCCAATATAGATCCACAGTAAGATTCATATAAGTCGGCACCCATTCCAGCAACATCCCCTACATTATCTCCCACATTATCGGCGATAGTTGCAGGGTTGCGGGGATCATCCTCAGGAATACCAGCCTCAACCTTACCAACCAGGTCGGCACCCACATCGGCAGCTTTGGTATAGATACCTCCGCCAACACGAGCAAAAAGAGCCTGTGTTGAAGCCCCCATACCAAAGGTAAGCATGGTCGTAGTAATAATTGAAAGTTTATGCGTTGGATCCATTGCATCATCCGGAATCAGCGAATTAAGCAGGAAATACCAGAAAGAGATATCCAGCAATCCTAATCCTACAACCACCAAACCCATTACAGCACCACTTCGAAATGCAATTTGAAGACCTTTATTTAATGAAGTACGGGCTGCATTTGCAGTTCTTGCAGAAGCGTATGTAGCGGTTTTCATTCCCAAAAAACCTGCAAGCCCGGAAAAGAAACCTCCGGTAAGAAAAGCTACAGGTACCCATTCGTTTTGTACGCCGAAACCAAATGCCATGATAGAAAACAAAATAACCAATACCAGAAATACCAATGCAACAATCTTATATTGTTGTTTTAAATAAGACATTGCTCCTGCACGTACATGCGAAGCAATTTTAGCCATCATTTCTGTTCCTTCACTTTCTTTCATCATCTGTTTGTAGAAATAAAAAGCAAGAGAAAGCGCCA
>JAGPJL010000014.1:20623-31555 GCA_018054455.1 Parabacteroides sp. | reverse complement strand
TTATATTGTTGTTTTAAATAAGACATTGCTCCTGCACGTACATGCGAAGCAATTTTAGCCATCATTTCTGTTCCTTCACTTTCTTTCATCATCTGTTTGTAGAAATAAAAAGCAAGAGAAAGCGCCAAGACAGAAGCGATGGGCACAATCATAAAGATAGATGTTATCATAATCAGCAGAATTAAAGTTTAACTCTGTAAATGTAAAAAAAAAGAATTTAACAAAAACAATTATAAGAAAAATTACAGCTGATTTTAATTATTAATTCCACAATAATCCGGAAGTATATCACAAGCCATACTATTAACTGATATATTCGAATTAAATAAATATATCTTTGAACTTTCAAAGATATATAACCGGCATTTCATAGTTATATGATTGGTCGAAAGAAGTATATACTTTTTGGCCAAAAAGTACTAACAAATCGGCCAGAAAGCACTAATAAATAGACCAGGACTTGATTTATTCCAACCTAAACTTACTATTTCTTAATCTTAGCGAGTTAGAAATTACTGAAACCGAACTAAAACTCATGGCAGCCGCTGCTATCATGGGCGAAAGTAACACGCCGAAAACAGGGAATAAGATACCTGCAGCAAGAGGTATACCCAAGGCGTTATAAAAAAAGGCAAAGAAAAGATTCTGTCTGATGTTCTTCATAACCATAGCACTTAAATTCATAGCCTTTACTATGCCAACTAAATCCCCTTTCAGAAGGGTAATTTCAGCGCTTTCGATAGCCACATCCGTACCAGTACCCATCGCAATACCGATGTTAGCCTGTGCCAGAGCCGGAGCATCATTAATGCCGTCGCCTGCCATAGCCACAATCTTTCCTTCAGCCTGCAATTGTTTTATAAAGTTCAGTTTATCCTCGGGCAAACATTCCGCTTTGAAAGAAGTTAAATGTAAGTCATTGGCAACCGACTGAGCCGTATTGTAATTGTCTCCGGTAAGCATTATTACCTCAATTCCTTTTTTGATGAGTACATCGACAGCCCTCTTACTTGTTTTTTTAATTGGATCCGAAATGGAAATATATCCTCTTACCCTCCCATCCATGGCAATATATGAAACAGTCTTACCAGAAAGCTGCTCTTGCTTAATCAGGTTTTCGATCTTATCAGAAAGAACAATCTGCGTTTCGGTCATCAGTAATTTATTACCTACGCTCACTTTTCTGCCATCAATGATACCCGTTACTCCTTTCCCGGCAACAGCATTAAAATCAGTCACATTTCGAATCTCGGCACTGTTATTCTTAGCATAACTAACCACCGCCTGAGCCAAAGGATGTTCGCTGTAATTATTCAGCGAAGCAGCATATTGAATCAACTCTTTTACATCGGAACCATCAAAACCAGCTACTTTTTCGACCGAAGGCTTTCCCTCCGTTATTGTTCCGGTTTTATCTATAATCAATGCATTTATGCGATTCATGTTTTCGAGCGCTTCTGCATTTTTAATCAACACACCGCCCTGAGCTCCTTTACCTACGCCCACCATTACAGCCATCGGAGTGGCAAGGCCAAGAGCACAAGGACAAGCAATAATAAGAACAGCAAGCGCATTTACAAATCCGTAAACATAAGCCGGCTCGGGACCAAAGATTGCCCAAACAATAAATGTAATTACTGAAACAGCAAACACAACAGGAACAAAATAGCCGGCAATTTTATCAGCTAGATTCTGGATCGGAGCTCTGGATCGGCTGGCGGTATTGACCAGCTCTATTATTTGAGAAAGCAATGTCTCGGATCCCACTTTCTCGGCCCGCATCACAAAGGAACCAGTACCGTTAATAGTCCCTGCAGTAACCTTGCTTCCCTCCTCTTTATCCACAGGAACAGGCTCTCCGGAAATCATCGATTCGTCAACGCTCGATCCTCCGTCCACAATAACTCCGTCGACAGGAATTTTATCACCCGGTTTTACCCGAAGCAAATCGCCTTTTATAATTGAATCAATAGCAATAACCCTGTCTCCTTTTTCATCAACCACAGTTGCTTCCGTAGGTGTAAGTTTAAGCAAAGCCTTAATAGCACCACTTGTTTGTTTATGAGCCCGGGCTTCGAGCAATTGACCTAATAAAACCAACGTTAAGATAACCGTTGTCGCTTCAAAATAAAGGTGAACCATGCCATTGTGTCCTTTAAATTGTTCGGGAAATATATCAGGGAATAGAAGCGCCACAACACTGAATAAAAAGGCTGCACCCGATCCTAATCCTATTAAAGTAAACATATTCAGCTTCCAGGTCCGGATGGAAATCCAGGCTCGTTCAAAGAACATCCAGGCTGCATAAAAAACCACAGGAAGTGTAAAAGCAAACTGTATCCAGTCGGCCACATGATGAGGAATCAGCAACGAAAGCGGATTTCCGGGTATCATTCCTCCCATGGAAAGAATAAACACAGGCAATGTAAAAAGTAAAGCTATCTTGAATTTCTTCTTTAACTGTAAATAAGTCGTATCATCCTCGTCGTCTACAGTAACCGCTGCAATCAGATCCATTCCACATTCCGGGCAGCTTCCCGGTTCATTGTACATCTTGTCTCCTTCACATTGCATTGGGCAATAATACGTTCCTTTACTGCTATCCGAAATAGTTTTAGGAGGATGAGCATGCGCAGTACTACCTGTATTAGCTGGCTGTAAAAGAATGATTCCATCTACGGCATCTGTGATGGTATAATTTCCTGCGGCACTCAAAGCACGTTGCAATTGTTCGGTTGGAACATGTGTTTCCATCGTTATGGAAGCAACAGGCGGATCAAGCGTTACTTCGGCAGACACTCCTTCTATTGTATTAAGGACCTTTTCCACTCTTGTCCGGCACCCATTGCAACTCATTCCTGTTATTTGATACGTGTGTTTCATTTTGCTTATTTTTAATGTACAAATATCACTACTAAATGGAATGCAGGCGTTATACAATTATGGAAACGATTTGTACAGTTTAAAGTTCATCCAGAGGCTTGCGTTTTTTATCCTTTAAGAGTTTGTAATAGGTTGGCGACATTCCTGTTACCTTTTTAAACTGTTTACTCAAATGAGACACACTACTATAATGAAGAAGGTCGGCAATTTCACTCAGGTTTAATTCGTCATACACTAGTAGCTCCTTTACGCGTTCAATCTTTTGGGAAATAAAGTAATGTTCGATGGTTGCATTCTCTATCTGGGTAAACAGGTTACTCAGATAGGAATAATCAATACGCAGGGAGCTTGCCAGGAAATCGGAAAGGTTAGTATTCAGTTCATTGTTATTCTGATGCACCAATTCGGTTATCAGATTTTTTGTTTTCTCAATAATACGACTCTTTTTATCATCGATCAAAGAAAAGCCAACGTCGGCCAATGCGGCATTCACCTTCAGCTTTTCGTCGTTCGTTAGTTCTTCTTTAATATCCACTTCACCTAAATCCACAGTCAACGGATGGAATCCAATCTTTTCAAGTTCGGACTTCACAACCATTTTGCAGCGGTTACATACCATATTTCGAATATAGAGCTTCATTTGCACTTAATTTGTATACTAGTTAACAACAATCAAGCGTTCAGTGTTTTATTTCTCTCTCTTATTTTATTTCGGATCATACCACCCATTAATAAAAACAGTCCAGTCCAGATAAAAGCAAAGCAAACAAAGTGAGCAAGGGTAAATTTTTCGCCAAAGACGAAGATACCCAATAAAAGCTGAAGTGTGGGAGATATGTACTGAATAAAGCCCATGGTGGACAAAGGAACAACATTGGCCGCTTTGGCAAACCAATAAAGTGGAAGTGCTGTTACAATTCCACTCAAAACAAGCAATATGGAGATTTCCGCCGAAAGGTTTGACAAAACAAACTCTCCCTTATTTATGGCGAAGAAAAGATAGATCAGTGCGATAGGCGCTATCAGCAATGTTTCGATTGTAAGCGCTGAAATGGGTGGAAGATTTGCCTTTTTCTTGACCATGCCATACAATCCCATGGAACCAGCCAATATAATTGAAATCCAGGGAAAGGATCCAAAATCCCATGTGAAATAAGACACTCCAATTAACGCTAGAAATGTTGCTATTCGCTGGGGTTTTGTCAATTTTTCACCCATTACTATTACCCCCAGCAGAACATTTATCAATGGATTTATATAATAGCCGAGACTTGCTTCAATAATATGACCGTTATTGACTGCATATATGTATGTTCCCCAGTTTACAGTTATGAGAATACCTGTTACTGACATCAGCAGAATATTTTTTCTTTTACCAAGTACCCGAAGAAATTCTTTGCGATTGGAAATAAGAACCAGAATAATCATAAACACAGCAGACCAAAGCATACGGTTCGCAAGGATAGTAAGGGACGGCAGACCTGCAAGCAGATTCCAATACAAGGGAAACATGCCCCAGGTAATATAACAAACAAAGGCAAACAATACCCCCTTTGTTCCTTTTATCGTAGCCATTTGTTTGGTCATATTTATTTTACACGTTCTTTACCTAGTAACTTACTCCCATTTTCGGCAAACCAAACACCCGATATAATCAACAATGCTCCCAATAAAATATAGATGGTAATTTTTTCGTCTAACACAATTGCTGCGGTTATCATTGTTATGAGAGGTAACAAATAGATGTAATTATTGGTGGTAATGGGGCCCAGGTTTCTAATGGCCGTACTCCACATTACATAACAAAGTGAGGAGGCAATCAGACCTAAAAACAAAAGATTGGCAGCAACCTCAGGAATCAATACTGTCTGCAACGGAGCGCCGAAAGGTTGAAAGAAAAAATAGGGAGAAAGCGATATCATCCCATATAAAAACAGCTTACGGGTAATAAATAAAACATTATATTTTCCGCTTATCTGGCGTATTAATATGGAATAAACCGCCCAGCTGAATGCTGCTCCAAAGGTCAGGAAATCGCCCAGCGGATTTAGTTTAAGTATAAAATTACCATTCAAAATTACAAGCGCAACACCCATTAACGAAATAATAGCTCCTATAAGTATGTATCGGCTTAACCTCACTCCCTTTATAAAAATGTGGCCTAACATGGCTGTGAGTAACGGAACCGTTGCACAAATCAGACCTACGTTGGTTGCTTGTGTAAATTCCAAAGCCGTATTCTCCAGTAAAAAATAAAGCGTACCGCCAAAGAATCCAATCCCGAGAAAGGACAATTCGTCTTTAAGGCTTTTTATCCGGTGAGTGCGTGGATATAGCACCCATAAAAATAAATAAGCGATAATAAAACGATAGAGCATAATCTGTGCCGGCGTAATGCCATACTGTAACAGAACTTTGGTCGAAACAAGGGTTGTTCCCCATACAACAGAGGTAAAACCAGCCATCAGATGGGATAATTTGATTTCTTTATTAATCGTTTTCAATGAATGTTCCTATTTCAAATTAAGCTACAAATGTAGCTAAAACAAACCATAAAAAACCGGTTAGCAACTAAACAACTCAACGAAAACGATCATGAATCTGAGTACACAAATCCATGATCGCAAAAAATAGTTCTTCTTTATCTAAAGCGCTCTACTTTATTTCCATTCTGTTTCGACACCTTGCTTGCGAATAAAATCCTGAAATTCTGCCAGTATGGCTTTATCTTCGCGGACTTCTTTGGGTGTAACTTTTTTGCTCCCGGCAAAGGCAACCAACATACCAACAGCTTCTCCGATACTCCATTCTACCGGATGCAAACGGTAACAGCCATTAGTTATGTGAGTCGTCCCAATATTTTTATTGGCAGGCAACAGGTTTTTAGTCTTAACCGGGATTAATGCCCCCAAAGGAATCTGAAAAGGCAAAGATCCAAAATCCAAATAATTATCACCCTCACTACTTGGATGAAGGTCTATGTGATAATAACCAATACCCACGCTATCATAAAACTCAGCAGCTTTAAGATTCTCTTTCCCGCCTGTTACTATCGCCCTGTTATCGGTACCAACATGTTCCTCCAACACGGTAAACAAAGCTTTGATACGTCTGGATTCACGTATATACGGATATTTAGCCAGGCCATCTTCCGTACCCATCACATCCTTGCGTAAACGAACGCCCGGCCATCCTTTACCTCCATCTGGCCGGGGAGCTTCAGTTTGCAACCAGTACAGAAGCGAAAGACTTTGTTGTTTAGCTCTTTCCACCTGTTTTTTGAATTCTTCTTCGCTTGCCTCAACGATATCTCCCAATACGTAATCGTTCTGTGGCCAGTTAACGATCGTAATATCTCCTTTGTAGAAACCCGGAACAAAATTGTCTTTATTGATGATTCGTCTGTAATTCCACAAGTTCAACAAATTACCGGTGGGACTTCCATCTGGATTGAAGCCAAGCTCTTTTGGTTCCAATGTACTGGGATTTGAATAATGCAATCCTATCATTTTACCGGACCAGGGCTTTTTCATCTTAGGTGCGAATTCTTTCCAGAAATCGTATTCGGCAGGCTTTGGAATAGTCCAGTCCTCTCCCGGCACATAATCTATAGCAAAGCACATGGTAAAGGCCTGGTTGTTTTTAAGATTGGCCTTCTCTGTGGCATGCAGTTCTCCTGTCTGAGATTTAGATTCGGCACCGGTTACATATTCTGTTCCAGTAATGGGCAACAGTTCGCCCAACTCTGTGGCATCTACAAAATAGGGAGCCTTAAATTTTATCAATTTATTGGAACGAAGATTTTTCACGGTTACAGAATTAACTACATCGCTTTGAACGCTTGCATCAACAACTTTATGTTCAAGCAATAAAACCAGCTTGCCTGCACTAATGTACGGAGCCATCATATCCTGAAGTACACTAACGGCAACTTTTGGTTCATGACATAATTTAGAAACAGATCCTGCTCCCGGATTCAGGTATTGAACTGCCTTGGCAGCATCAGTCAACGGATAATTCTTTTTATAGTATTCACGGATTGATGTGCGAAAATCACGGTACAACTGAGGGGCACCATGTGTTTCAATCCAGTTATGTTCGTCGGGCGGAACCCCTTGTTGCGTTAGCTGTCCACCAATCCAATCTGTCTCTTCAGTAAGAATTACAGTCAGATTGTTTCGAAGAGCGGCAAAAGCTGTAGCGCAACCTCCTAAACCACCGCCAATAACTACTACATCCGCAGCTAATTCTTCCGAACTATCCTGCAGGTTAATACGCTTGGTTTTTTGATTTTCGGGGATAGCAAATCCCATTAATGAAGTAGAGGCAAGAGCTCCTCCTCCCACGGTTAAACGTTCAATAAAATTTCTACGATCCATATTATTTATTTTAAATCTAAGGAATAAATACACGCATAGCAAAACACAGCTTGCCCGTCAAACTAATAATAGGATTCAAATAGGGGGAGGAAATTGTTATAACAGACCAATCTGCACTAATGGCAGAATGATGGTTAACTCGTTTATCTTTGCAAACCTAACCAAATATTTTGGAATTTGCAAAAAACCAGCATCAATTATTTTTCGCGCATACTCGATGGGCTTGCATTGCTGCTATTTTTCTTCTTTGAAAACAATATGTTCCAGAAATAAAACGGTAATCGTGCCCATCACAAAACCATTACCAAGAATGGGACGGATCAAAGAAGGTAGCTGTGCTAATGCTGCTTCGGGAGCAAAGGCAATCAACAAAGCAACCATCAGGGGAAACCCTATAATGAGTCCGCTGTTGAATGTTTCAACAGCTTTTTCACGCGCTATCATCTGCAGAGCCGCCGAGAGTTGCGATCCCATAAGATAAAGAAGGATGGTTCCAACAACAACATCCGGAATCGAGCTAATCATTCCTATTAATGACGGGAAAAAAGCGCAAATAATCAATCCAATTCCTGCAGGAATCAATGGATATCTGGAAGCACATCCTGTTGCCGAGATAACGCCCGGACTTAATGAGTAATCTACGGGGCCTATCACTCCTAACAATCCGGAAAAGGAGTTTAACAGTCCGGTAGCACAAATTCCCCGACGTCTTCTGTTATCCATGGCCGAAGCACCTATTTGATGACCTACCGACTGGATTGAGCCTAATTCATTTACAATTAGTGCTACATAACAGAACAAAAACGACAAGATTACACCGCCATCTATTTTAAAATGAAAATTTAACAACGAAGATGGGGTAAAAGAGGAAACTTCGGTTACCCAAACTAAAGAGAATGAATTAGTAAACAGAAAATAGATAAACATTCCTAGTATAAGTCCCAAAAGTACAACTGTAGATCGCCACACTCCTTGTAGTCGATTATTCATATAAATCATAAAAAGAGAAAGGGAAAAAGCAAGTAGAAAGTTAAAAAGAATAGGCCCTTTGCTACCAAAAATAAGATGCAAAATAACCGGAGCCAAAGTAAAGGCAATCAAGGCCAGAATAACAGATACTATACGTGGAGTAAATATTCTTTGTATTTTATTGAACAGCCCACTTGCACCTAGAATAAACAAAAAGCAGCCACCCAGAAGAATCGAAGTATTCACGGCATCTGCTCTTTCGGAAGTTGCCGCTATTATGCCAACAAGCAGGACCGATGCCGGACCTATAACCAAAGGTAGTCTGTGCCCCCAAAGAACCTGAACAATCAATCCAAATCCAATCAGGGCAAATAGTTTCTGCATATAAAGGATTTGTGCAGACATGTCCGAATTGTTCATTTCGGCTGTTATCGCTCCCAGAATAATAATTGAAGGAACCGATATAACAAACCACTGCAGCCCGTAAAGCAACATAGGAAACAATGAAGGTTTATCGTTCAAACCATATTTCATATTCTGTAATTTAGTTCTATATTATATGTGTAAAGATAGTAAATTTCTGTGTACTCTATTACCAAAATAATTTATCTTTACAGACTAAAAACCTAAAATATCAGTTCCAGTATGAAAAAAACGTTGACCTTTTTGATTTATTTACTATTCCCTTTACTCGTATCAGGGCAAGATCCTTTCTATTTTGTTCAGCTTACTGATCCTCAGTTTGGAATGTTTGAAGGGAATAAAGAGTTTGTAAAAGAAACAGCATTGATGGAAAAAGCTGTTGGAGCTATAAATAAACTATCCCCCCGCTTCGTTGTTGTTACAGGCGATTTGGTTAACGACGGGAATAATCCCGAACAGATCAAAGAGTTCAAACGAATCTGTAGCCTGATAAGAAAAGATATACCTGTCTACCTTACTCCCGGAAATCATGACGTAGGACAGCAACCAACAAAAGAATCTCTTAAAAATTATAGGGATGAGTACGGATACGATTGCTTTTCGTTTCAGGTAGACGGAACTTGTTTTATCGGACTAAACACACAGATAATCTGGACCGGATTAAAAGATAGCGAAGATTCCCAATTTGTCTGGCTGAATAAAGTATTGGAGAATTCTCAAAAATGCAATCATAGAATTGTATTTGGTCATCATCCGTTGTTTGTCAATTCGATAGATGAGCCGGATAAATACGAGAATTTTCCAACGGCAAAACGGAACACATATATTGGCCTGTTTGAAAAATATAACGTTGGAAATATGTTTGCCGGTCATCTGCATCACAATGCGTCCGGTCAGGTTGGTCGGTTCAAAATGAATGTGACCAGTGCTTTGGGAATGCAAATAGGAAAAGACAAATCGGGTATCCGTATTGTTAAGGTTTACCCTGATCATGTGGAATCTGATTACTTTCAGTTAGATTCGATTCCAGACCGTATTGATTTATAAAGACACAGTATTTAATCATTTAACTTCATAACGAAACCATAATACAATTATAAAAATCAATTTTACATATAAATTTGCATAAAGAATATCTTTCGTCTACTTTTGCTGTATTCAATTAATAAATCCTGATAAATGAAAAGATCTATTTCCATCCCCTTATATGCAAAGATATTGATAGGAATGCTTATTGGTATTTTAATCGGTGTCGCAGCATTATCGTTTGGTGTAACCAAGTTTGTTAATGACTGGGTACGTCCCTGGGGACAGGTTTTTATCAGGTTATTACAGCTAATTGCTGTTCCATTGGTATTTGTTTCGCTGGTAAAAGGTGTTATCGGACTATCCGATATTGGAAAATTTTCGCGTATTGGACTAAGAGCCATTTCGCTTTATCTCCTGACCACTGCCTTTGCTGTTACCATCGGTGTATCTTTAGGATTAGTTGTAAAACCAGGTCAATTTGTAGACAGAGAATACGTTACATCCATGCAGGAAAGCTATCAGGCGGTTGTAGAACAAAAGAAAGTCGAAGCTGAAAGCATGAAAGACAGCGGTCCCCTTTCGTTTCTTGAAGAAGTGGTGCCCGATAATATTGTGGCAGCTACCAGTGATAATCGCAAAATGTTGCAGGTAATATTTTTTGCCATTCTGTTTGGTATTGCCGCTCTATGCATAGAGCGGACTAAAATAGTACCAATTGAACAACTATTCGACTCTTTATACCATATACTATTAAAGGTTATCGATTTCGTAATACTGTTTGCTCCTTATGGAGTGGCGGCATTAATGGCTGGTCTTGTCATCGATTTTTCTGGTAATCTTAGTATGTTTGGAGCTCTTGCCGTTTATGCTGTTACTGTAATTGGAGGACTTATCTTTTTATTGTGGGGTTTCTATCCGGTTTTAATTTACTTTTTCACTAAACTAAAACCCGGTTTCTTTATTCGGACAATGTATCCTGTGCAATTATTTGCTTTTACAACCAGTTCCAGTGCTGCCACATTGCCCCTCAATATGGAAACAACCGAGAAGAAACTGGGAGTATCAAACGAAGTAACCTCCTTTGTCCTTCCGGTGGGAGCTACAGTTAATATGGATGGAACAAGTTGTTATCAAGCCATAGCTGTTTTATTTATTGCTCAGGTAATAGGTATTGAACTCTCCTATGTACAGATACTAACGATACTGGTAATGACAATCATTTCCTCGATAGGTACCCCAAGTATTCCGG
>JAGPJL010000014.1:6161-20523 GCA_018054455.1 Parabacteroides sp. | reverse complement strand
AGTTGTTATCAAGCCATAGCTGTTTTATTTATTGCTCAGGTAATAGGTATTGAACTCTCCTATGTACAGATACTAACGATACTGGTAATGACAATCATTTCCTCGATAGGTACCCCAAGTATTCCGGGTGGCAGCTATGTAATTCTAACGATGGTACTTGCTTCGGTTGGCATACCTGCCGAAGGTTTAGCTCTGATATTAGGTATAGACAGACCGCTCGACATGTTGCGGACTGCTGTAAATGTTACCGGAGACGCAACAGTCGCTGCTATTGTGGATACGCATAAGTCTGCCTGAAGCCGGGGGATGCTACATGCCGTCGGGAACTATTTACCGCATTATTTTGTTGACTAATAAATGTAAACTTCAGTATGAAAACTAATATTGCGAATATACGAAAAGATTATACCCGTGGAGGATTACGAAGGAAAGACTTGAATGAGAATCCGCTGGAGCAATTTAAAAAATGGCTCGAAGAAGCTATATCTTCGCAGGTAGACGAACCTACTGCGGTATTGGTAGGTACTGTGTCGCCCGAGGGAAGACCCTCCACCCGTTGTGTATTATTAAAAGAACTGCGTAATGGCCAATTTGTTTTTTATACAAACTATGAAGGTAGAAAAGGACAACATCTGGCAAACAATCCCTATATTTCTCTAACATTCCTTTGGCATCAGCTTGAAAGACAAGTTCATGTTGAAGGAATAGCTCAAAAAGTATCGCCCGAAGAATCCGATGCCTACTTTAAAACCAGACCTTATAAAAGTCGTATTGGTGCCCGTATATCCCCTCAAAGCCGACCGATTCCAAACCGAGGCGTTATTGTAAAAGCTTTTATGCAGGAATCCCTTCGTTATCTTGGACGCGATGTTGAGAGGCCATTAAATTGGGGAGGATATGCCGTTACCCCTTATCGGATTGAGTTTTGGCAAGGAAGAGAAAGCCGTCTGCACGATCGCTTTCTATATACTCTACAGGAAGATAATACCTGGAAAATAGAAAGATTGGCTCCATAAACTTTTCATAAAAATTTATATCCTATGAAAATTGCAATTAGTGGTAGTTCCGGATTTATAGGAAAGCATATACTATCCTTTTTTAGGAATAAAGGTTATGAAGTTATTCCACTAACACGGGCTGTTCTCGCCTCTCCTGTTATGCTGAGTAATTCACTTGCAATGTGCGATGTAGTTGTTAATCTGGCCGGAGCTTCCATTAACGGACGATGGACAAAAGCTTACAAACGAGAAATAATGAATAGCCGTGTTGACACTACCAGGCAACTTGTAACCGCTATCAACAATCTCGATAACGCTCCGTCTTTATTTATTTCCGTTTCGGCTGTTGGGATCTATGCCTCAAATGGAATTCACAATGAATCCAGTCAATCTTTGAGTACCGATTTTTTAGCGCAGGTTTGTAAAGCATGGGAGAATGAAGCTTCGCAGTTAAAACCCTCTACACGTTTAGTGATAGCCAGACTGGGAGTTGTACTTGGAGCAGATGGAGGGGCAGCTCCTATCATGCTGACGCCTTTCCGATTTTATTTAGGCAGCACATTTGGAAGTGGCAAACAAGGTTTTTCGTGGATTCATATGGAAGATCTGCTCCGTGCTTTTGAATTTATTATCGATAACAGCTCAATATGCGGGATTGTAAATCTGACTTCTCCCGAAATTACGACAAATAAGCAATTCTGTAAAACTGTTGCTCAAGTATTACGGAAACCCTGCTGGTTCTCTATTCCTTCGTTTGTATTAAAACTTCTTCTGGGGGAAAGTCATATCCTGATTACAAAGGGGCAACAAGCCTTTCCTGAGGTTCTTCTAAATAATGGATACATATTCAGTTACTCAAAGCTGAGTGATGCCATCAAATCAATTAAATAAATTGCGTTGATTCTAAAAAAAGAAGAGGGTGAAATCACATCGTGATACACCCTCTCTTTATGCTATTTGTTGAATGTTATTTGTTGAATTTAGCCTTCAACACTTTCAACATATCCTGTGTCATCATATCGAGATCGTATGTTGGTGCCCAATCCCATTCTTTACGTGCACAAGTATCGTCCAGCGAGTTTGGCCATGATTCGGCTATACTCTGGCGCAACGGATCAACTTTGTATTCAATAGTAAAACCAGGAATGTACTTACGTATGCTTGCTGCAATGATTTCAGGATCGAAACTCATTGCTGCGATATTGAAAGAATTCCGGTGGATTAAACGAGTAGGATCTGCTTCCATTATATCGATGGCTGCATGCAATGCATCCGGCATATACATCATATCCATGAATGTTCCGGCTGCAATAGGACATACAAAATGACCTGTTTTAACTGCTTCATAGTAGATATCAACCGCATAGTCTGTTGTTCCACCACCCGGAGGTGTTACATTTGAAATCAATCCCGGAAAACGAACCGAACGAGTATCCACTCCAAAACGAATGTTATAATAATCGCTCAACAATTCGCCGGAAACCTTGGTTACCCCATACATGGTACGCGGATTGCGAATCGTATCCTGAGGTGTTTTATCTTTCGGTGTATTGTTTCCGAATACTCCAATAGAGCTGGGAGTAAATACAGCACAATTCATTTCCCTTGCTACTTCGAGTACATTGAACAAACCGCCCATACCTATCTTCCAGGCAAGTTGGGGTTTTGCTTCAGCTACAGCAGAAAGCAAAGCTGCTAAATTGTAAATTGTGTCGATCTCGTACTTTGAAACTGTTTCGGCAATCTGTTGTTCGTTGGTAATATCTACAATAGCAGAAGGACCTGATTCAAGTAATTCCCCTTTGGGTTCCTGACCTGGTATATATCCTGCAACGATATTTCCATTGTAACGCTTTCTTAATTCCATGGTCAGTTCTGATCCTATCTGACCAGTCGAACCAATGATTAATACATTTTTCATTCCGTTTAAATGTGTTTTAAGTTTTTTCCGGTGCAAATGTATGGAGAATAAAATAGTTTAGATAATTTTCGGGTAATATTTTAATTCAATATTGAGAAATTATTTAGAACTTTGTCACTCCAAAAATACAAATTAAAAAACTCAAAAAAAGTTTTAACTAACAAAACACAAAAGTCATGTACGGAAAAATGAAAGATTTCTTGGCAAATGAACTGGCAGAGATTAAAGCTGCCGGATTATACAAGAACGAGAGAATTATTACCACATCACAAAAAGCCGACATTAAGGTTAATGCCGGTGAAGAGGTTATTAACTTCTGCGCCAATAACTACCTGGGGTTATCTAACAATCCCCGACTTATCCAAGCTGCCAAAGATGCTATGGACACACATGGGTTTGGCATGTCATCAGTACGTTTTATCTGCGGTACTCAAGATATTCACAAACAACTTGAAGCTGCTATTTCTGAATACTTCCAAACAGAAGATACAATTCTGTACGCTGCGTGTTTCGATGCAAACGGGGGTGTATTTGAACCTCTGTTCGGCGAACAAGATGCTATCATTTCGGATTCACTAAATCATGCTTCTATTATTGACGGAGTTCGTTTATGCAAGGCAAAACGTTACCGCTACGCCAATGCAGACATGGCCGATCTTGAAAAAGTGCTTATCGAAGCACAAGGCCAACGTCACCGCATTATTGTAACCGACGGCGTTTTCTCAATGGACGGCAATGTGGCTCCTATGGACAAAATATGTGACTTAGCCGATAAATACGATGCACTGGTAATGGTTGACGAATGTCACTCTGCAGGTGTTGTTGGAGAAACCGGTCGTGGTGTTGCAGAGAAATATAATGTATATGGTCGTATTGACATCCATACAGGAACGCTTGGAAAAGCATTTGGTGGTGCAATCGGAGGATTTACAACGGGCAAAAAAGAAATCGTTGACATGTTGCGTCAGCGTTCTCGTCCTTATTTATTTTCAAACTCTATTCCTCCCGCAGTAGTTGGTGCAGGACTGGAAGTATTTAAAATGCTTAAGGAAAGCGACGATTTGCACGCTAAGTTAGTAGAAAATGTAGCCTATTTCCGTGAAAAAATGGTTGCTGCCGGATTCGACATCAAACCTACTCAGTCTGCTATCTGTGCTTTAATGCTATACGATGCCAAACTTTCTCAGGAGTTTGCTGCACGTATGCTGGAAGAAGGAATCTATGTTACAGGGTTCTACTATCCCGTAGTTCCTAAAGGACAAGACCGTATCCGTATTCAGCTGTCGGCCGGACATAACAGAGCCCATCTTGATAAAGCAATTGCTGCTTTTATTAAGGTTGGAAAAGAACTGAGTGTTATTAAATAATAGCCGTTCATTATAATAGCAAGGGGGAAATTGTTGATTCCTCCTTGCTTATTTTTGAAAAGCCGTTTTGAAACAAAGAAAAAGTATGCATCTCAGTAATTATCATAGCCATTGTTCTTTTTGTGACGGACGAAGTATACCCGAGGATTTTGTGAAGTTCGCTGTATCAAAATCGTTCAGGGCTTATGGCGTATCTTCGCATGGTCCTCTCCCATTCGAAACTTTCTGGAATATGTCCGCTTTCGATATGCCTGAGTATCTTACAGAAATAGATCGGCTTAAAGATAAATACGGTGATTTACTGGAGATTTACACTGGAATGGAGATTGATTACCTGGATGAAAGCTATAACGCATCCATCCCCTACTTCCGTGATCTGCCTCTTGACTACAGGATAGGTTCCGTCCATTTTCTTCCTATTTCCAAAGAACTCTCAGAGGCCAACATGGTATGCATTGATGGTCCTTTTTCTGAATTTCAAAATGCTGTAAATACCCACTTCGAAGGAGATGTAAAAAAGATAGTAGAACGGTATTACGAGTCGTCCATGAAAATGGTTACAGCAGGTGGCATAGACATAGTAGGACATTTGGATAAGATTTACATGAACGGTCACAAATGCAAAGACTTTTCTTTCAGTGCCCCATGGTATCATCAATTAGTTTACGAATATCTTACACTAATTGCAGAGAAAGGTCTTATTGTTGAAGTAAACACAAAAAATTTACTAAAAAAACAGCAAACATTTCCTAAAGCCGATTATCTCAAAGTAATGAAAGAATTGAATATTCCTGTTATGGTAAACTCAGATTGTCATACCCCTGATTTAGTGAACGACGGAAGAGAAGAAGCTTTTGGATTACTCAAACATGCAGGTTACAAGGCTACATGTGAATTAATTTCAGGTTCCTGGAAAGAGGTCCCATTTTAAATTGAGAATTTATTATTCAGGAATGATACTCCCTAAACCATTTTTTGTTATTTCACTTATAATAAAGTGATAAACCTTATGTAAGATACTATTGTTATTGTTAAGTAATACATTATTAGTAAAAGTCTTAAATACAACTAGATGAAGTCAGATATCGAAATTGCAAGAGAAGTCTCATTACACAAAATTAAAGATGTTGCTGAATCGTTAGGTATCCCCCGCGAAGAAGTTCATAATTATGGCAGGTATATTGCCAAGATTCCTTTAAATCTTATTGATGATGAGGCAATCAAAAAACACAATCTGATATTGGTTACCGCTATCACTCCAACAAAAGCAGGAGTTGGAAAAACAACGGTTTCTATCGGACTTACTCTAGGTCTTAATAAAATAGGAAAAAAAGCTGTAGTTGCTTTGCGGGAACCTTCTTTAGGTCCTTGTTTTGGTATGAAAGGTGGAGCCGCAGGAGGTGGATACGCACAGGTGCTCCCTATGGAAAACATTAACCTGCATTTTACAGGCGATTTTCATGCAATTACGTCAGCTCACAATATGATCACAGCTTTGCTGGATAATTATCTGTACCAAAATCGTCACTCTGGCAACGGATTGAAAGAAATTAAATGGAAACGGGTACTTGATATAAATGACCGTAGCTTACGAAACATTGTCTCCGGACTTGGTGGCTCGGCTAACGGAATTCCTGCGGAGACTGGATTTGATATTACACCTGCTTCGGAAATAATGGCTATTCTTTGCCTTGCTTCTGATCTGGAAGATTTAAAACGCCGTATAGGTGACATCCTGCTTGGTTATACTTTCGAGGATAAGCCTTTTACTGTAAAAGATTTGGGTGTTGCAGGTGCAATAACCGTCTTATTGAAAGAGGCAATCTTACCTAACCTTGTACAAACTACAGAAAATACTCCGGCATTTGTACATGGGGGACCATTTGCAAATATTGCTCATGGCTGCAATTCTGTTCTGGCCACTAAAATGGCACTTACCTATGGCGATTACGTTGTTACGGAAGCTGGATTCGGTGCAGACTTAGGTGCCGAAAAGTTTTTCAATATTAAGTGTCGTAAGGCTGGCCTTTCACCCAAGCTTACAGTTATTGTTGCTACGGCTCAGGGATTAAAAATGCATGGTGGTGTTCCTGAAACAAAAATTAAAGAAGCAAACATTGAAGGATTACAGAAAGGATTTGCCAATTTGGACAAACATATTCAAAATCTCAAAAGCTTCGGTCAGGAAATAGTTGTGGCATTTAATAAATATGCTTCAGACACAGACGATGAAATAGAATTATTGTCTGCCCATTGTAAGGAAATGGGTGTTGGTTTTGCTGTAAACAATGCCTTTAGCCAGGGAGGTGAAGGTGCTGTCGATTTAGCAAAATTAGTTGTCGACACGATTGAAAAACAACCTTCCGGACCTCTTTTGCTTACCTATAAAGACACAGATTCTATTCGCACAAAAATAGAAAAAGTCTGCCGTACAATTTATGGTGCCAAATCGGTTGTTTATACAACTTCGGCTGAAAAGAAAATCAAACAGATTGAGGGTATCGGGGCTTGTCATTATCCGGTATGTATTGCCAAAACACAATATTCGTTCTCTTCAGATCCTCAGGCTTACGGCGTTACCGAAAACTTCGAGATGAAAGTGCGCGACATTGTTATAAACAATGGTGCAGAAATGATTGTGGCAATTATGGGTGATATTATGCGTATGCCTGGACTTCCAAAAGAACCTCAGGCAAAATATATTGACATAATAGACGGACAGGTTGAAGGACTAAGCTAGTCTCGTATATTTATAAATAAAAAAAGAGACCGTCAGTTATCCGACGGTCTCTTTTTTATTTACAAATTCTTAATGTGTATCCTTTAGCTTATATTGAATTAACCCTGCATTTACAAGTTCGTCGTGACTGATAAAACTATTTTTTAATACGTTGTTTCCAGCTTTAACCTCATGTATATAGATTTCATCTACATGTTTTCGGTCGGCACCAATTACCAGTTCCCCCTTGGGATAATACTTTTTGTTCAGTTTTAATGTAACTTTATCGAACAATGGAGAGGTAAGCGTATAATTTACATCGCCGGGGCAGGCAGGATAGAATCCCATCATGGAAAATACAGCCCAGGCAGACATGGTACCTGTATCATCGTTTCCGGGAATGCCCTTTGGCGCATTGTGATAATAGTCGGTCAACAACTGACGGACAATCTTCTGGGTACGCCACTCTTCGCCCTTAAAATTACTAAACAAATATGGATATGCAATATCTGGTTCGTTCGCCATATCATAATACTTCTTGTCGAACACCATCTGCAGTCTATCCACAAATTTCTTTTTACCACCCATGAGCTTTGCCAGTCCGTTAATATCATGAGGAACATAAAAAGTATAATTCCAGGCATTACCCTCATGAAAACCGGGACTTGGTTCAAAGTTCTCACCTTGTTTTGGATCGAACGGCGAATAAAATGTTCCGTCGGGCAAAATTGGACGCAGCGTTCCGAATTCTTTACTATAATAATGTTTGTAACCCATCGAACGATTGTAAAACAGCTTTGCATCCTCTTTCTTACCAAGCGCATCAGCAAACTTAGACAAGTTCCAGTCCGCTATATAGTACTCTAACGCATGCGAAACTGAGTTATCATATTGTTCACGCAATGGAACATATCCTTTTGTGAAGTAGTCGTTAACGTCGGGGCGCATCAGGTTAAACTCACCCGGAGTTGTTGCTCCCTTACGCATTGCTTCATAGGCAGTCTCCACATCAAAGTCTCGCAGGCCCCTCATCCAGGTGTCTACAATAGCCGGAATGGACGGATCTCCTTCCATGGTTAACGTTTCGCGGCCAAACAATTCCCATTTAGGCAACCAACCACTTTCCTTATACATATCGATCATGGTATGTATAATTTCGATCTGCCGTTCGGGGAAAAGCAACGTCATCAACTGGTTTACATTCCGGTAAGTATCCCACAAAGAGAAAACGGTATAACGGTTACCTGTAGTCTTACCAACCTTAAGGCTCTCCATCATCGGATATTCGCCATTCACATCCTGTAGAATATTCGGATGAATCAACAAATGATACAAACCGGTATAGAAGATTGTCTTTTCATCCTTTGTACCACCTTCTACAATTACACGCGATAAATCGTTATTCCACTGTTCTCTGGCAGCTATTTTCACCTTATCAAAATCGAATCCAGGTTGTTCGGTATTCATATTTAAGCGTGCGTTTTCAATACTTACAAACGACACTCCCATCTTTACTTCAATTACTTCGCCTGCTTTGGTATCATAGGTAAACCATACACCAACATCGTCGCCACTCATATCACGGGTATACTTGGTATACAGTTTGTATTTGCCTGAAAAGCCATCCCATTCTGCTTCGACACCCTTCATAGGGCGTTGTTTCTTCCAGTATCCCATTTGTTTGGGAGCCTTGCTTACTTTCATCACAAAGTAAATTGGAAAAACCGCCTGCGGATTATAGCAGAAGGTGCCCAGTAACTTACTTCCCTCTATTTCTGTTTCATTTACAATCCGAACTGTCGCACCCGTTTCGTTAGTAAGTCCCTCACCCAGATTTAACAGAATATTTCCCTGTCCGGCAGGAAAGGTAAACCTGCTCAATCCTGTACGCATACTGGCAGTAGCTTCAGCCTTTATACCATATTTTGTAAGTTTATTACTGTAGTATCCCGGAGTAGCTACTTCTTCTGTGTATGCACTACCGTAGGTAGAATAATCAACATTCAGCTCGCCTGATGTGGGCATAAGAAGTAGACTTCCCATTTCCGGACATCCCACCCCGCTTAAATTCACATGAGCAAATCCAGTGAAAAAACTATTATCTGACGAATAAGGAGCCGACCACCACTGACTATCCTTATCAAATTTGTTTGTCTCCGATCCCATCACATTGAAGGGAGTCACACTCATCAGACCCTGAGGGCAAATTGCTCCGGGATTGGTTGTCCCGTAATTGCTGGTTCCGATAAATGGATTCACATAATCTACAGGTTGTTGTGCCGAAGCACAGAGACTTCCACAAAGCAACAGTGAAATTACTTTTTTCTTCATTTTATTCTATTTGTTATATTACCAAATCACAATTTCGTCTGTAAAGATAAATCCTTTATTTACTTCAGATGCCTTTACACGCACATAACGGGCTTTCCAATTTCCGTTGAAAGTGTACTCCTGAAAAGTAAGATTCGTTTCCTCTTTCGGCACTGAGGTAGGAATCGCCTGCTGTTCAATATAGTTTACACCATCTTCGGATGTAAGCAACGTAACAACACCCGGTTGAAAAACACCCGGACCCGTAAGCTGCATAAATCGGGTAGAAATTTTATGCAAATCCGTTACTTCGCCCATATCAACCACACAATCAAGGGCATTCAGATAACCTTGCCAGCGGCCGTCAAGATAAGTTAGTCCGCCTCTGTAACCATCCAACAGCGCATTCATACCACCTGCCATATACCCATTATATAACTTACTGTTATAATGAATAGGTTTGTTTATTCCACGATGATAATCCACCTTCTTTTCCGAAGGTGTACCCTGAAGCAGTCCATCGCGAAAAATAGCAGCCTTGATATATGCAGAATCGGTTACAACAATGGTATCAGTATACAAAGCCGAAGCAATTGTTGGCGTTGAACCATCAGTAGTATACCTGATTTCTGCCGGGTATTTTTCTGCATCGAACACAACATTTATCTGTTTTTTCAATGTATCCACAGACATGGTAAGCTCTATGTCATCCGAAAGAGTAAAGGCATTTACACCTTTTGCCTTTAATAAAGATACATGATTGTTTACTCTGGGTTTAAAATCAGACCATTCACGCAGGTTCTGAGGAGTCCATGCTACCTCTGCCAAAGCCAGCAAACGAGGAAAAACCATGTATTCAACATGCTTTGCATTGGGCATATATTCAGTCCACGTATTTGCCTGCACGCCCAAAATATGTTTTCCCTCTTCCGGGGTAAGAACTTCGGGCATGGGGTTATAACGATACACTTGTTTTACAGGAGTAAAACCTCCGATAGCAGCCGGTTGTGTTTTGGGATCTGCCTGATAGAAATCGAAATACATATAATTACCCGGAGTCATCACAACATCATGACCTTCCTTTGCAGCTTGAATACCTCCTTCAATGCCACGCCACGACATCACAGTAGCTTCGGGAGCCAGTCCGCCTTCTATTATTTCATCCCAACCAACTAACTGACGACCTTTCGAAACCAAAAATTTCTCTACCCGTCTTATCATATAACTTTGCAGCTCATCCAGATTAGACAATCCTTCCGCTTTCATTCGTTGCTGGCACTTTGGACAATCAGCCCAGGCTTTCTTTGTCGCTTCGTCGCCACCAATATGAATACGCTTTGAAGGGAACAAATCCATTACTTCGGTTAGAACTTGCTCTACAAATGTAAAAGTCGAATCATTTCCAATACAGA
This sequence comes from Parabacteroides sp., assembly GCA_018054455.1. Lineage (GTDB taxonomy): Bacteria > Bacteroidota > Bacteroidia > Bacteroidales > Tannerellaceae > Macellibacteroides. The sequence goes on along the minus strand of JAGPJL010000014.1, from coordinate 9,796 downwards.
AGTCGCTGTTCTTATAGGATTCTCCGGAACACGACAATTCCGGATAGGCTACGAACACCTCTTCGGAATGACCGGGCATTTCTATTTCGGGAAGTACTGTAATGTGCTTCGAAGCTGCATAAGCAACGACTTCACGTATATCTTTTTTAGTATAATACCCACCATATGCACCTGGAGTACCTTCCGGCACAAACTTGCGATCGCCGTTCCACCATGTTTTCCAGTCGGCAACCGGACGGAATGTAGCTTCGCTCGTTAACTTAGGATACGCATCTATCTGTATACGCCAACCCGCTCCATCTGTAAGATGCCAGTGAAAAGTATTTAGTTTATAAAACGCCATCCAATCAAGCATCTTAAAAATAAACTCTTTTGGAAAAAAGTTACGTGACACATCTAAATGAAATCCACGATAAGGAAAGCGTGGTTCATCTTTTATTGAAACAAACGGTATCCCTTCCTGGCGGATTAACTGCAATAAAGTTTGTGTTCCGTAAAACAATCCTTCACTGGAAGAGGCCTTCACAGTTACGCCATTTCCATCCACCAGCAACAGGTAAGCTTCTGGTGAGTCAGGAAAAACATCTTTATCTGTAACAAATCGAATTACATTCTTCTTTACACGTGGTTTTGCAAGCTTTAAACTCTTGCCAACATTATTAAGAAGAGCTTGCTGAACCATTTCGGCCAACATTCCGGATTCATTGCTTTTATCTGGCAATACAATTACTGTAGATTTATTTACTTTAAAAAAGCCATCTTTTACAATTAAGGATGCTGGCTTAGGAATAACATTAGTCTGTTGCGCATTTACAGGCAAACCATGTAAAAACAGGAAAAAGCAAACAGCAGCGAAAGCTATCAACCTTTTACAGATTAGTTTTGACAATAACATCGGTGTTTAGTTTAACGATTTGTAAATAATGAATACTTTAAATAGCTTAAAGTGCCGTAAAGATACAATTATCCCTCCGATTCATTCTGTTAAGAATTAAGAAAACAAAAAAGAGTAGCTAAAAGAATAAAAAATATCAAACATCTAAATTATTTCCTGCAGAAATTTGTTTTAAAAGAAATATGATGTATATTTGCAATATATTTCTAATGGACAATAATTAATGTGATTAATAATTAAGAATCAAAAACAAATAAACAGATACAATGGTAAAAGGATTTAAAAACTGGGGATTTGCACGTATCATAAGGCTTTTAGCTGGAATAGGTATAGGAATATATGCCTTTTATACAACTCAATACATCTATTTGGTACTTGCAGCTGTTTTATTAATACAAGCTGCGTTTAATATGTCGTGCTGCGGTGCTGCTGGTTGCGGATCCGATTCGGATACAACAAAGCACAATACAGTATATAAAGATCAGATTAAAAACTATAATCCTTCAAAAAGATGAAAAAGACGGCGTTATTCATGCTGCTTGTAAGCTTTGTTCTTGTATCATGCAATGCGAATGGACAAGGAGAACAAGTAAATAAAAAAGAAACAATAAAAGAAAGTAATACAAATTTAAAAACTAAAAGTAAGATGAAAACAATTCATTTAACAAAGGAAGAGTTCTTAACAAAAGTAGCTAATTTTGAAACAAGTCCTAATGAGTGGAAATACCTTGGAGATAAGCCTGCCATCATAGATTTTTATGCAGAATGGTGCGGTCCTTGTAAATCAATTGCTCCGGTACTTGAAGAACTGGCTGCCGAATACGAAGGAGAAATTTATATTTATAAAATAGATACCGAGGCCGAACAAGAGTTGGCAAGTGCTTTTGGCATTCGTAGTATTCCATCACTTTTGTTCGTTCCTATGGACGAAGCTCCACAGATGGCTCAGGGAGCCATGCCTAAGTCGGCCTTTAAAGAGGCTATCGAAAGCGTTTTGCTAAAGAAGAAGTAATAAACTAAAACAATGGACACTATCAGTACTAACGCACAAATGTTCTTTATTGAGAATGAAAGTCTTTATGGATTTGAACACACCATCGAGCTGTTGTCTGCAAAGATCGCAGAAATTGGATGGAAAATATCGGTTGTGCATGATCTGCAGGATACGTTGCGAAAGAATGGAAAAGATGTCCTTCCTGTTAAAGTTATAGAACTATGCAAACCCGATTATTCGGTACAGCTTCTTAAAGAAGACAAAGAACGAATCTATTCATCCCTTATGCCTTGTAGGATTTCTGTATATCTTACATCAGACGGGAAAACTCATATATCCAGAATGAATTCGCAATTACTGGCTTCTCAGATAGGAGGTTTGGTAGAGAAAGTGATGGGAGAAGCTTTTTCATCCATCGAAGCAATCCTTAAATCGATGATCAAAAAGTAAGCATACGAAAAATTACTTTTATTCAATCTGTGCCTGCAAGACAAAATATTTTTATCTTGCAGGCATTTTCATGTAAAATCAATAATATGAACAGAATTTGTGATCTATTCGAAATAGAATATCCTGTTATTCAGGCAGGGATGGTTTGGTGCAGTGGATGGAGGCTGGCTTCGGCCGTAAGCAATGCCGGAGGATTGGGATTAATTGGAGCCGGTTCTATGCATCCGGAAGTACTGCGCGAACATATCCGCAAATGTAAAGCAGCCACCGACAATCCATTCGGAGTAAATGTTCCATTGATGTATCCGGAAATAGAAGTAATCATGAACCTGATTGTTGAAGAAGGTGTAAAGATTGTTTTCACTTCGGCAGGTAGTCCGAAAAAATGGACCGGATTTCTAAAAAAACATGGCATAACAGTTGTTCATGTGGTATCAAGTGCCCTTTTCGCAGCCAAATGCGAAGAAGCAGGTGTTGATGCGATTGTAGCCGAAGGCTTCGAAGCAGGGGGACACAACGGCCGCGAAGAAACAACCACCCTCTGTCTTATTCCATCGGTTAGAAAAGCGACATCGTTACCCTTGCTTGCAGCAGGAGGTATTGCTACAGGCGAAAGCATGCTTGCAGCTATGGCACTCGGTGCCGACGGTGTACAGATTGGTACCCGCTTCGCATTGACGCATGAAAGTTCGGCTCACAGTTCATTTAAACAATATTGCCTTGGATTAAACGAAGGAGAGACTCGCTTGATGTTAAAAAAGCTGGCTCCTACCCGATTAGCCAAAAATGAATTTTTCGCGGAAGTTGAAGAAGCCGAAAACAGAGGTGCAAGTGTTGAAGAAATGAAAGACCTTTTAGGTAAGGGTCGTGCTAAGAAAGGTATATTTGAAGGTGACTTGATTGAAGGTGAACTTGAAATTGGTCAGATTGCTGCCCTCATTAACGAATGTCCTACTGTAGAAAACGTAATGCATCAACTTATTTTATCCTTCAACCAAGCAGCAGAAAGAATAGCGTCGGTACGGTTTTAACCGACGTCGAACATTGAAGGCTCAGAAACTTAATATATCTTTCGTCTTCAAAAGATATAACTTTGCATCTTTAAAGATATATCTTTTAAGATACAAAGTTATATCTTTTTTAATCAAATGTCCTTAGTTTTAAATATAATAGAGGCGGTGCAAAAACTACGTTATACGATAGTTCCTGCACCGCCAAAATTAGTTCAGAATACTGGATTTATTCCATTCCCGGATTTTGTTTCAAGCTAGGATTACGTCTGATTTCTGCCTGTTT
>JAGPJL010000014.1:0-6061 GCA_018054455.1 Parabacteroides sp. | reverse complement strand
CTTTCAACTCCAGTTATTTCGTAATAACCTGTCTGCAACTGACCTAGTGGAGTTGGGTCCAAAGGATAAGCATCAGCAGGACGTATACGACCCCATACACAACCATCGAAACCGATTGTTGCATAGAAACGTGGTTCTCTGTTCAAATAAGGATTTACTGTTTTTGTATCACCTACTTTATCAAAGCCAGACAATAATGTTCCATCTGCCATTTCGAAGTTCTGAACCAAATCCTGAGTTGGAGTTACTCCAGACCAGTTGTGGTAACCGTTTGGTCCGTGCTGAAGTACCAACCAGTTGGTTGATCCCTTTTGTGCAAACTGACGGGTAAAGATTTTCTCTTCATTATTCGGATCAAGAATAATCTTATGGAATTTCTCGGCTGTTGCTTCTACTGTACCAGCATTACAATCTATAAGCTTATATGTACCGCTGTTGATTACATCCAACGCAGCTTGGCGGGCAGAAGTGTAAAGTGCCTTCTGATCACCATTATACTGGTTTACATCCAGGGTATTTACTGTTTTGTCGAAATACAACGGACTGGCAATCTGCAACAATATTCTGGCTTTCAGAGCCATTGCAGCTCCTTTTGTAGCGCGTCCAAGGTTGGCATCGCTAACTGTAACCGGAAGTAATTTGATAGCTTCTTCGCAATCGGCAAGAATAAAATCAACACACTCTTTAACATTGTTACGTGGTTGCTGCATTTCTTCCACATCGTTCAACCCGTACACTTTGGTTACGATTGGCACACCACCAAATCCGCGTACAAGCTGTGCATAGATATAAGCACGAAGAAAATAGGCTTCACCTTTCATCTGACCATTGTCGTATCCCGATGTTACAGGAACCTCGTCAATTTTTGAAAGAGCCAGATTGGCATAACGAATACCTTTGTAAGCATCATACCAACGGAACGGACAGTTTCCATCATCAAACCACTGAAGGTCACTTTCGGAAACGGCAGTTTCGTTTACAGCTTTCATACCGTAGTTATGAGTAAAATAGGCCTCATCCGAAGCTGCAGCAATTGCATGTTCGCCGGCACCGTGACGTACATAACCATAGATTGTATTTATGAAAGACTGCGTTAATGCAGCATCAGAAAACACCACATCTTCAGAATACTGATCGGTAGGTGTAACATCCATAAAATCCGAAGAACATGAAGATAACGACACAGTCGTACCTAAAGTCATCGCAAGTAATATATTTTTTAAAATAGTTTTCATACAGTTATACGATTAGAATGTTAATGAAACTCCAAAGTTCACAACGCGTCTTTGCGGATAAGAAGTAATATCCTTGTCGTCTGCTTCAGGATCTGCCACTTTCAGCTTGTCAATTGTAAAGATATTGCTAGCGTTTACATACATACGAAGCGCTGAGATACCGGCAGTTTTCAAAGCAGGAACAGTGAAATTATATCCAACTTCAAGGTTCTTCAAACGAACATAGTCGCAAGAACGGATGAAATAAGTGTTGCGGTTTGAAATCCAGTATTGGTTTTCACGCTCGTAAGCACGTGGATGTTCTACAGTAGGATTTTCTGCTGTCCAACGTTTGTCATAGAAGTCTTTCAGGTAGTTACCTACTGTACCAGACCATGTCTGGATATAGGTTTCAGCACCAAGAGCTCCCTGGAAAAGGGCCATCATATCCCAGTTTTTGTAACGAAGATTTACATTGAAACCACCTACAAAGCGTGGTTCAGCGTTTTTATCACGTCTCATCTGGTCGTCTGCATTAATCTTACCATCGTTGTTGATATCCTTGAATTTAATATCTCCAGGAACAGCGCCCGACCAATGTGGGTAACCGTCTATTTCTGCCTGATCATTAAATACACCGTCGGATACATAATAAAGAGCCGATCCTACCGGACGATCTGTAGACTTCTTATATTCGGGAATACCCGGAGTTTCGTCCCAGAATAAAATTTTGTTGATAGCATACGTTCCATTAACAGAAAGGTCGTATTCAAAATCGCCTATTTTGTCGCTATAGCCTATCATTGTTTCGAATCCTTTGTTTTCCATTTCACCCAGGTTTTCACGAGGTAATGTGATACCTGAAATTTCTGGAAGAGATGCATTACGGCTGATCAACATGTGGGTACGTTTGTGATAGAACAAGTCTGATTCCCATGTTAATTTACTATTCAGGAACTTAAAGTCGAAACCTAAGTTGTAAGTAGTACCTCTTTCCCATGTAATATTGGGGTTAGGAGTACGCGTTGGGTAAAGTCTTGTATTTTCTGTGGTTCCAAAGATATAGCTATCTGTGAATCCAAAGGTATTCAAGTATTGAACACTCTGATCGTAGTTTCCATCTGCATCCAACAAAGCATCGTTACCGGTCTGAGATACAGAACCACGTAATTTGAAATATTCAACAAAGTTCATGTTTTCTTTCCAGAATTCTTCTTCAGAAACACGCCATGCGGCAGATACTCCGGGGAAGAAACCGTAACGTTTTTCTTTCGGGAATCTGTAAGATCCATCCACACGCCAAACGAACTCAAGAAGATATCTTTCCAAATAGTTGTACGAAACACGTCCAAAGTAATTCTTACGACGTTCTTTCCATGAGCTACCGTTATTTGTCAAGTCAGTCATACCACCGGCATTCATTTCGTCAATCTTGTCTGATAGGAAGTATTTACGGAAAGCACCAAGAAAATCCTGTTGTTTTTCTTCGGCTTCCATACCTACAGTTACACCTACAGTATGATCTCCGAATGTACGGTTATAATCAGCCAATGCACTTAATAACCAAGCAGTCTGATCTGTATGTTCTTGTGTTAACTGAGGTGTTGCATAACCACGTTTACCTGGAACTACCACATGGTCGTCTCCTCCGTCCCAAGAATATAAATAGTAAGGTTTATCAAATTTCTTACGCATCTTGAAATACTTGTCGTATGAAGCGCTACCTGTTAAACGTAAACCTTGTACCCAAGGAATATCAACGTTAACTTTAAGTGTGTTCTGAATATAATAGTCTTTCTGACGATCGTAACCAGTTGCATCAGTACCTGTTACAACAGGGTTATCACCATACTCGATATCCGGACCAGCTTCGCCCGATGGCCAGAAAGCCGGCAAGGTTGGTTTACTTCTGCGTAAAGCAGAGAAAATAGAACCGGCAGTCTTAGTAGGATACTGACGGTATTCCATACGAGCTAATGTTCCAAAGCTGATATCCACATAGTTACTTACTTTAGCATCCAGGTTAGCACGCATACTGTATTGGTCGTAACGGTTAGCACTGTTTTTATAAATACCATCTTCACCATTAGCTGCCAGGTTCAGATAATATTTAAACTTGTCTGATCCTCCATTTACACCAACATCCGATCTGTACATAGGAGAAGAAGGCTTGATGGCTGCATCATACCAATCGGTATTTGGGTAACGCCAAGGATCTGATCCATCCTTAAACGATTGCAAAGCTTCGTCTGAATATGGTTTATTAATCGGGTTGATTTCATTCATCATGGTTGCATATTCGAACGCATCGGCCATTTCCGGCAGACGAATAGGATTAGAGAAACCATAGTTTCCAGAGAATGATACGGTAGGCTTGCCTTCTTTACCACGCTTTGTGGTGATAAGGATTACACCATTGGCAGCACGAGATCCGTAAATAGCTGCAGCGGCATCCTTAAGAACAGACATACTTTCAATTTCGTTAGGATTCAAACGGTTTAATCCACCTGTACGGCTAGGCACACCATCGATTACGATAAGTGGATCCTTGCTTCCCAAAGTGTTTGTACCGCGAATACGAATGGTAGTACCACCACCACCGGGTTCGTCAGCACGGCTAAATCCGATAACACCGGGCATACGTCCGATCATACCGTTGGTAAGGTTGGTAGTTGGAGAGGCTTTAAGCATTTCTCCACTTACGCTGGCTACCGAACCGGTAACAGTTACTTTTTTCTGTACACCATAACCTACAACCACAACTTCATCAAGATTTTGAGTATCTTCTTTTAACGTTTGATTGATTGTTGTCTGGTTATTAACCGGAACTTCTGCCGATTGAAAACCAATAAATGAAAACGCGATAACAGATTTAGTATTTGGCACCTGTAACGTGTAGTTACCATCAAGATCTGATATTGTACCGATTGTGGTTCCTTTAACCGAAACGTTTACACCGATCAAAGCCTCGCCATTTGTATCTACAACCTTACCTTTCACAGTAATATTCTGTGCAAAGGCAGTGGCTGTACTTATCAGAAACATAAACAACATACATAGGATGCACCCTGGCAAGCCATGTCTTTTTTTCTGGAATAGAAGATGTTTCATATTCTTCGTTCTGCTTTATTAAAAAATAAGGTTAAAAAAATTTGAAATTCATTTTGCTGACTATCAGCTGTACATTTTTTATTCATTTAAAATACTAGTCCATAGGCTCGAAAAAATTTATAGGTTAACATACTATATTAGTCACTCACTTCTTAAATTCAAAATCAACTCATTCTCTTCAACATTTTCAGCCACCTTCGCATTCTGTTCTTTAAACAGCAACATAAATCCCACAAAAATCAGGCATGCAAAAATACATGGAAAGCTCCAGATCATATCCCAGGAATAGGTTCCATCAACTGTATAACGATCAACAACACTTCCGGCAATCAAGGTTCCAAAATACTTTCCTGCACCGTAAGTAGCAAAAGTTATAAGTCCCTGGGCTGAATTGCGCAGATATTCCGGCGACTTTTCGTCTACATACAGCTGGCCCGCAACAAAAAAGAAAGTAAAACAGAATCCATGCAAAGGCAATGCAAAATAAACAAGTGCTTTGATTCCGGTTGCTGCAGAAAGGGCTAAAAGTCCGTATAGTATTATCCAGATGAAGATGGCTGTGCCAATACATCCTTTGTATTTTAATTTTTTAAAGAAAAAGGGGAAAGTAAAGAGAAAACAAATTTCGGCAACCTGTCCTAAACTCATTGCAGCCGCAGCGTTGTTTATGTTGGTATTATTCATAAACAGATTGGTAAATGAATCGTAAAATGCCAAAGGCATACAGGTTAAGGCCGAAAATATAAGCAAGATCGTAAACGAACGTTGCTTAGTTAATTTAAAAGCATCGAATCCCAGTGTTTGCAAAATGGTTTTCTTTTCTGCATTCTTTACAGGCGTATTGCGAGGTAGCCACAAAGCAATACCTGCTCCCACAACTGACGAAAATGCAGCGATTAGAAATGGAGATGATAGGTGTTCTATGTTCAGGGCACTCACCATCACACAAGCACCTATCCATCCCAATGAGCCTAACAGACGAATTCGTGAAAATTCTTTTCCGGGATCTTTTAAATTCGAAAACGAAATCGAATTACATAAAGCCGTAGTAGGCATATAACATATAGAGTATATAATCAGCACAGGGAAGAAAAGCGAAAAATTATCGATTGTGGAAAGCCATACAAGTAGTCCGGCTCCAATGATATTCAAAAAAGCCATTACATGATTGGCTGAAAAAAAACGGTCGGCAATCATTCCAACAATAAAAGGAGAAATCATGGATGCTATGGCAACAGTTCCGTAAGCCAATCCAATTTGTACACCACTGAAATTTAAGGTTTGCCCCAGGTAAGTACCCATGGTAACATACCAGCTCCCCCAGATAAAAAATTGAACAAACATCATAAAAGAGAGTTTGCACTTTACTTTAGAAAAATCCATCATGTCTTATAGTATTATAGGTAACAAAGTATAAAGATAACAAAGTCAATAATAGTAATCAATATCACCTCTATGAATGATTCGTTTTGACTTTGCAATATTAAGTGTTTTTTTTACAATAAATCATTTGTATTAGTTAAAATATCTAAATTATGTGAATTTTCTTAAATATTTCTATTTTTTGCTTAATTAAAAATAGAAATACACAAACGCAAATATAAATATATATTTGTTAATATTGTTAAAATTATTTTTGTATCTTCAATAGCTTGTGTAATTTGCACCTACAATTACTAATATAACATTTAAATTGACATGAAAAAACAGATTCTATTTTTGGCTTTCAGCCTATG
>JAGPJL010000013.1:10014-35039 GCA_018054455.1 Parabacteroides sp. | reverse complement strand
ATTTTCGTTACTCATGATGTTTTAATTTAATTGGCATGAAATAGGGATAAAATACCCTATCGAATACCAGATTTTGTTAAGATATAGACGTGAAAATAACTCCGGCAAACATATGCCTGAGTTTATTTAGGGGATAACCTTGACAGAATGCCAAAGGTTATTTACTTCACAAAGTCCTTCTTAAAATTAAACATCCAACGTTTTTTTAGTGAGAGCAAAGATAATATATTTTCTAATTCATATTATTTACTCTCTTACCAATTATTTGTATTTAACATAAATAATTATTCTGCAACTAGTTGACTGCAAATAAGTCTGTTATCCACACAAGAAAAACAAGCAGGGATACTATTATGATAGCAATCAGTATAATTATTAATAGGGAGTAAATATACATTAGTACCGTATGTTTTACGGTTGATCCTATCTTCTCTCTGAATAGTTGCGCATAAATCAATACGGAAAAAAGAAAATCTAACCACCATGGGGTTCCTTCACTTGCATCTCGTGTAAAGCATAAAAGTACGATCGAGACAATCAATAGCTGACTCGCCGCATAGGTACGAACAAACAAGAGTTCTACTAAATTATAATGGGTGTTGTAAGTACGCTTACGAAATGCCCAGTGCGTAGCTAAAGCAAAGATTGGCAATGTGCATGCTATTTCCAGAGCCTTATTGCTGGAAAATAAATTCTTTACTACACCAATTACAGACTGGACGAACGGAGAATCCTGAAACCATTGAAATAAATTATGATCATTAAATTCAAGCAACGTTTCTTTATCTATTATCGGTTCGTTGCTTTGCGGTGTAACAGGATCAATGGCCTGTCCCAGTAACACATAAATTGCACCCAGAACAAAAAGCATCTGGAGGGGACGGAAGTAAATAACCCGTCGGCCTCCAATATAGTCACTTATCATATATCCGGGACGGACAAAAAGCTCTCTGATAGTAAAAAAGAAGCCGCTGTCAATATTAGTAAGTCCACCGAAGAAATTCTTAATCACAGATTTATACGTAAAACGAGGAGTATCCTTACTTTGTCCACAGTTGCTGCAAAAAAAACCTTCAAACTCCATATTACAGTTTGTACAGATATATTTATCCGAATCAGTGTATATGGGTACAACTTTACCCTGAAGTTGCTTCCTGTTAATAAGGCGAATGTATGCTTTAGGATGGTAAATTTTCATACTCTTTATTATTGTCTAATTTGATGCAAAAGTAATTAATATCTGTTTAATCATGCTATTTCATCCATTATTTCCTTGCAAATTATGGCCCTAAAATTGCACCAAATTTTGTAATGGAATATTAAAAAAAGAATCTGCCTTAAACCTTTAAGCCTGATTCATATCAAAGGAATATAAATCATTTATATTTTTCATTATGAGGCATATAATTTTATCATTCGCAATGCTTTCGGTGATATCACTTACAGCATTTGCAGGTCCGCAAGACAAAGGACAACAACGCAAAGGAAAGTTTGAAATTCCAAAGGAATTGAATTTAAGTGCCGACCAGCAAAAGAAGCTGGAGTCGCTGAATAAAGAATTCAAATCCAAAATGGATGAAATGATGAAGAGCCTTGACCAACTAAAAGGGAAGCAAGGTGAGTTGAAAGGTCTGGCAGATGAGCATCAGAAAGCAATTAAAGAGTTGCTTACTCCCGAACAGATTGAAAAATGGAAAGAAATGATGCCTAAGTTTGGACAGATGCGTCAATTTGATGCACGCGGCGAAAAAGAAGGCTTTGTTCCCGGCGACAGTACCATGAGACATGGTATGCGAGATGGCTCCGGCCCCCACAAAAGTAAAATGGGATCCAAAAAGGGACATGAAATGTTCCGTGGAGACAATAAAGACTTTGGTCCATCAGATAAAGCGATGTTTCGTGAAGGCAAAAGAAACAGGTTTGAAGGGTTGAATCTTTCGGACAAACAGAAAGAATCCATGAAAGAGCTGAAAGAAAAATTCAGTGCCGAAAGGAAAGTGATACAGGAAAAACATCGTGCTGAGATGGAAAAGATCCTTACTCCCGAACAACGAGCTCTCTTGAAAGAAAGACAGGATAAATTCAAGGCGGAAGGCAAACTTGCTCCTAAGGACAATCAGGATGTAAACAAAGAAGAAAAGACTAAGTAAAAAGGCAACTGGATTTGTTTAGGTTTAGGTTAATTAAAAACCCCGGTGATTTCTATCAAAGAAACTCACCGGGGTTTTATTGTAAAGATTATGCTTAATTACAATGGATATTCGTCAAATGCATAAAGAACCGTACTTAGGTAACGCTCGCCTGTATCAGGAAGAAGAGTAACAATTACCTTCCCTTTGTTTTCAGGACGCTTTGCCAGTTCTGCTGCAGCCCAGGCTGCAGCTCCCGAAGAGATACCAACCAGCAAACCTTCTTTCTGTGCAAGTTCGCGGCTTGTTTTAATGGCAGCGTCGTTAGATACAGTTATGATTTCGTCTACAACTTCGGCATTATATGTTTTGGGAATAAATCCCGCACCAATTCCCTGGATTTTATGTGGAGAAGGTGATCCTCCGGATAATACGGGAGAATCTGCCGGTTCTACGGCTACTATTTTAACAGTAGGATTGTGAGCTTTAAGCGACTCTCCCACTCCACTAACGGTTCCACCCGTACCAACGCCTGCTACAAAAATGTCTACCTTTCCATCTGTATCGCGCCAGATTTCTTCTCCGGTTGTTTTTCTATGGATTTCCGGATTAGCCGGATTTTCAAATTGCTGCAAAATAACAGAACCTTCTATTTCCGCATTAATCTCACTTGCTTTTTCAATAGCAGCTTTCATTCCTCCTGAACCCGGAGTAAGTACGAGCTCTGCACCTAAAGCTTTAAGCAACGCACGGCGTTCAAGACTCATGGTTTCGGGCATAGTAAGCACAAGCTTATAACCTTTCACGGCAGAAACAAAGGCTAGTCCAACTCCTGTATTGCCACTGGTAGGTTCGATAATAGTTGCTCCTGGCTTAAGTATACCTTTTGCTTCGGCGTCTTCGACCATCGCCAATGCAATACGCTCCTTTACACAACCTACCGGATTAAAAGATTCAAGTTTTGCAATAACAGTAGCTTCCAATCCCTTACTCGCATTAAATGCAGAGAGTTCCAATAACGGGGTATTCCCAATGAGGTCTGTTAATTTTTTAGCGATCTTTGCCATATGTTTATCTTTTTAATTGTTGTTCTTATTATCTATGGCAAAGTTCGGTTATATTAAGCAACTCTACAATACCATAGATATGGTATATTTCAATAAGACAGCCATTCTTTTACTTTTTCACACCCAATAGTTCGCGCGCATTGGCCACAGAAGCATCGGTAAGTGCTGCACCACTTAGCATTCGGGCAATCTCTGTAATACGCTCTTCTGTATCCATTTGTTTTATTTGGGTAAGCGTACGCTCTTTCTCTTCGTGTTTGTAAACATAGTAATGAGCATTCCCTTTGGAGGCGATCTGAGGTAAATGAGTGATGGCTATTACCTGCATCTTAGTTCCCAGTTCGTGCATGATATCTCCCATTTTATCGGCTATATCGCCAGATACTCCGGTATCCACTTCGTCGAATATAATAGACGGAAGTGCTGTAGCCCCGGCAATCATTGCCTTGATGCAAAGCATAAGACGGGATATTTCACCACCCGATGCCGTATTGGCAACTGGTTGAAGTTCGCCGCTCTTGTTTGCCGAAAACATAAAACATATCTCGTCGGCACCATCACTATCGGGAACCGTTTTATTCTTAAAGTCGACCGTAAAGCGTGTGTTGGGCATACCCAGCGGAGCAATCATCTCCACCAGCTGCTTCGAAAGTCCTGCCGATGCCACCTTACGTTGTTCGCTAATTACTGCAGCTTGTTGCATAAGCTCTTTGTAGGTAGCATCTACCTGTCCTTTCAATGCTTCAATCTGCTCGTCGTACGAATCTATTTCTTGTAACTGATCTGAATAATTCTTCTGCAGAGCAAGCAACTCCGCCACCGTATTCAGGTGATGCTTTTGCTGAAGCGAGTAAATCGTATTGAGTCTCTCTTCCACCCACTCCATACGTTCAGGGTTGAATTCCACATCCTCCTTTAGCGTGTCTGTTTCGGAAGCCAGGTCCTTCATATCAATATAAGCCGAACGCAAACGCTCTGCCATCTCTTTTGCCTGCGGGTAATAGCGTTCGAGCGATGTGGCAGTCGACAAAGCTTCTTTTATCTGATGCAAACCGCCTTGATTATCTCCGTTAAGCAGTTCGGTTATTTTAAATAAAGCTCCTTTAATCTCTTCGGCGTGCGACAACGTTTCCTGTTCCTGTTCCAATTGTTCCTGTTCTCCCTCCTCCAGACGGGCTTCTTCGAGTTGTTCCAATTGAAAACGGATATAATCTTCTTCCTGACGGTTCTGTCGGGATTTTTCTGTTAATTCCTTGAGATCTCTCTTCAACGATTGGTATCGGCTGAATTCCTTGCGGTAAAGAATCAGCAATATTTCATTGTCGGCCAGCACATCTACTACATTTAGCTGAAAGAGGCTGTCTCCCAACAACAGGTTCTGGTGCTGAGAATGGATATCGATCAGGCGCGTACCCAGACTTCTTAGAACATTCAACCCCACAGGTGAATCATTCACAAAAGCACGGGATTTGCCCGAAGCAAACAGCTCCCGGCGAAGTATGCAATGACGGGCATCGTATTCGAGATCGTTTTCTATAAAAAAGGGCTCAAGCTGGTACAATGAGATATCGAATGTAGCTTCAATCACACATTTATCGGCCTCTTTTTTAATACTTTTTCCATCGGCCCGTTGCCCTAATACAAGAGATAACGCACCAAGAATAATTGATTTTCCAGCTCCGGTTTCTCCGGTTATAACCGAAAAACCATCTGCAAAGTCTATGTCGAGACTGTCTATCAGGACATAGTTCTGTATGAATAAGGATTTAAGCATAGTGCATCACTTTTTCAAAGGTTCCAGACGCGTTGTTTGCGTAGGGAAGATTGTAGACAATAGTTTATATCCCTCTTGTTTTTCTGTTTGGTTGGCTTTGCTGTAAACGCTTACCACTTCGTCTAACTTACTATCAGAGAAGAGTTGCATTAATACGGAACCGGGACGAGCCGTCTGTATCTCTTTCAATGCAGGCAGCGTTTCAATAATGGTCGTTCGTCCGCGGTCGGGATTGGCAGCCATCTCATCCAGACCTTTGCGGTGGTAAGTATACCACATCTCGCGGAAAACAGCCGACGTATTATCAGTCAGCGCCGTAGCCAGCGCATGACGGTTACGGTTGCTGTCGAAAGCCTTCCATCCTGTCCACGCCATTTCCGACTGAGCCAAAGTTACAACCTGCATTGCCTGTTGTATAAAAGGACTCCCACCCGTCTGAGCAAAACTATCAAAATCGAGCCCCAGAATTACATAGATATAGAATACAACCGAGGCAGTAAGGTTGTTTTGCAGGGTGTTCTGCGTATATTCAAGCGGCTCGAATTCAGTATAATCGAAATCGAGCTGCGTATCCCTGAAGTTAAACAAGGTTGTAGAATAGCTGGAGTTATATACCGGACGACGGGCCTGAATCTGCAATTCTCCTTTGAAACTCGATTCGGTTGGCATTTCGTTTATGATAAGGGTAAAAGAACAGTCTATCCGTTCGTTCACGGCAAAAGTCGCATCCGTCCATTTCCGGTTATTGATAAACTCGGTTAAGGCCGTTTGCAACGTAGTGAACACTTGCTTGTTGGTACCCTGAACCTTATCACTGTTAATAGTGACGCGTGCGTTCAGTTCCTGCGACTTTGCAGTGAAAGTCAACAACAGACAAATAAACAGATACAACAATTTCTTTATTATCACCTTATTCTTTTATTAGGCTTGCCAGTTTTTCAACAATATCGTTGGCTACTTCATTTTTCGGCTTCATCTGATAAGCTGTAAGCACTCCATTTGCCTCGAGAATAGAGATCTTGTTGGTATCGCAGCGAAAACCTGCTCCCTTATCCCGCAACGAATTAAGCACGATAAAATCTAAGTTCTTTCGTTTTAGCTTATCTGTTGCATGGGCTACTTCATCGCTTGTTTCAAGAGCAAATCCGACCAACCGCTGACCGGGTTGCTTCATTTTACCCAACGTTGCTGCAATATCCGGGTTGGGAACCAAATGCATGGTCATCTCGCCGGTGCTTTCTCTTTTTATCTTCTCTTCAGCCTGGACTTCGGGGCGGTAATCAGCTACTGCCGCACATAAAATTGCTGCATCCGATTCCGGGAAAGCTTTTACAGCAGCCTGATACATCTCTTCGGCCGACTCCACATCTATCCTTCTGATACCTTCGTGGGTAGTAGTAAGAGAAACCGGACCCGCTATCAGGGTAACTAAAGCCCCCTGGGCTGCACAGGCTTCCGCCAGGGCAAAACCCATCTTACCGGAAGAGTAATTACCAATAAAACGTACGGGATCTATCTTTTCATATGTCGGACCCGCAGTAATCACGATCTTTTTTTTCGACAAACTGCCAAGGCCATCAAAGAAACGATCCAAAACAGCAATAATGGCATCGGGCTCTTCCATTCTTCCCTTACCAACAAGGTGACTGGCAAGTTCGCCTTCACCCGGTTCGATGATGTGATTGCCATACGAACGCAGCTTCTCGATGTTCTCCTGAGTCGACGGATGAGCAAACATATCAAGGTCCATTGCCGGAGCAATAAACACCGGAGCTTTGCAGGAGAGATAGGTTGTAATAAGCATATTATCAGCAATACCATTTGCCATCTTACCAATGGTAGAAGCTGTTGCCGGAGCAATGAGCATGGCATCTGCCCATAAACCTAAATCAACATGACTGTTCCACGATCCGTCGCGGTTAGAGAAAAATTCGCTGATTACGGGATTGCTGCTCAGCGCCGACAGCGTTATCGGAGTGATAAATTCTTTGCCTGAAGGTGTAATAACCACCTGTACTTCGGCGCCCTTCTTTACCAGTCCACGGATAATGTATGCCGCTTTGTAAGCAGCGATACTTCCGGTTATTCCCAATATAATTTTTTTTCCTTTAAGCATGTTTCCAATTATAAACGTAAAGCTACTATCCTGAAGTTTATTTTACTTTGAATTAAAATTTCTCAATTTAATCTCGGTAAGCACCTTCTTAGTATTTAAAGGAAAATCGCCCTGCATCATCCAACCATAATATCCCTGGTCGTTCTTCAGTACATCTTCCACACGATGACCTTTATACTTTCCAAAGTTAAATACTTCTTCGCCTTTATCGTTGTACACCATACGTCCGGCAAAATCGACATTGCTGTTGAAGCTTGAATATTCAGAAAGAAACTTTACATCGTTTACCAACTCCGGATAACGGTCCAGCTGAGCCTTCAATACCTCGTATGTTGCATAGGTATCCGCTTCGGCCGAATGGGCATTTTCAAGACTTTTGTCGCAATAAAACTTATAGGCAGCCGAAAGGGTACGTTGCTCCATCTTATGAAAAATGGTTTGCACATCCACGAACTTCCGCTTGTTTAGGTCTATATCCACCCCTGCGCGAAGGAACTCTTCCACCAGCAAAGGAATATCAAAACGGTTAGAGTTGAATCCAGCCAGGTCGCATCCCTCAATCTGATTAGCCAGCGATTTGGCTACTTCCTTAAACGTAGGGCAATCCTTTACATCCTCGTCGGTAATGCCATGTATGGCAGTCGATTCGGGAGGAATAGGCATCTCAGGATTAATCCGGCGTGTCTTTGTTTCCTCTTTCCCGTTAGGAAAAACCTTTACATACGAAATTTCAACGATACGGTCTTTTACTATGTTTATCCCTGTTGTTTCCAAATCGAAGAAAACCAGCGGATTCTTTAAGTTTAATTGCATTATTTAGTTGTTAGTCATTTAACATCATTGGCATGAGCAACATCAGAAGATCTTCATTTTCTTCGTTCTCTACAGGAATAATTAACCCTGCACGTGAAGGATCTGCCAATTCTACCACCACCTCTGCCGAAGCTATATTGTTCAAAATTTCGATCAGGTAAGTTGCTTTAAAACCAATGCTTAAATCCACACCCGTAAACTGGCAAGGAATGGTTTCTTCTGCTGCAGTAGAGAAATCGATGTCCTGCGCAGATACCTTCATCTGACTTCCTTTTAGCTGAAGCTTAACCAAGCTGCTTGCGGGATTAGAGAATACAGATACACGCTTCAGCGCGTTAAGGAAAGACAAACGGTCGATAATTACCTTATGCGGATTATTTTGAGGAATCACGCTGTTGTAATTTGGGAAGCGTCCTTCAATAAGGCGGCAAACCATCTCAAAATTAGTACAGTTGATATAGGCATTATTTTCATCAAACTTAATGGTAACCATCTCAGTTTCTTTAGCTAAGACAGCTTTAAGTAAGTTTGCAGGTTTTTTGGGAAGAATGAACGATGCTTTCTCTGTAGCATGAACCGAAAGATTGCGCAGGCGAACCAACTTATGACCGTCTGATGCCACAAAGGTAAGATCGTCCTGATGGATATCGAAATAGATACCGTTCATAACCGGGCGAAGTTCATCATCGGCTGTTGCAAAAATAGAACGACTTATACCGTTCAGCAAGGTCTGCGCCTCCAATGCAATAGATACTACATTTTCGTTCAGCGGCTTCTGCTGTGGATATGTATCACCTTTCTGTCCGATGAAGTTATATTTTCCATTTTGGAAATGAATAAATATCTCCAGATTCTCATCATTGATATCGAACGTAAGCGGTTGTTCAGGAAGTTCTTTCAGAGGCTCCAAAAGAATCTTGGCAGATACGGCAAATACTCCACTACCCTCAGCATTCATTACATCGACAGAAGTAACCAACCGGGTTTCCGAATCGGAAGCTGTCATCGTTAATTTAGTTCCTTCCAGGTTAAACAGGAAGCTGTCCAGTATAGGCAAAGAATTTTTAGACGCAATTACTTTGCTTATAGACTGCAGGCGGGATAATAGCGCAGTACTTGATACATCGAATCTCATAGCTCTTTATTTATTTATCTGTTATTATTAGTCGAAATCTATAACAGAGCAAAATTAAGAAAATATTCCGTTTCAAGCGTATGGAATTCTATCTAAAGTTGAATAAAATAAAAAAGGATGTTCTTTTTGGGAACATCCTTTTTTGTATGCGTTTATGTGCAATTATTTTGCGAAATACTCTTTTACAGCTTCGTTAGGAACCATTTCTTCCTGGAAGGTATAAGCACCTGTTTTAGGAGACTTTACCATCTTGATTACTTTTGAGTAAGTACGACCGTCGCCTTTTTTAAACGCTGCTACTACTTTTTTTGCCATTGTTTAAATCTCCTATTACTTAATTTCTTTATGAACTGTCATCTTCTTCAAGATTGGGTTGTATTTCTTCAACTCAATTCTTGCAGTTGTATTCTTTCTGTTCTTCGTAGTGATATATCTAGAAGTACCGGGCATACCGCTTTCTTTGTGTTCGGTACATTCAAGGATAACCTGAATTCTATTTCCTTTTGCTTTCTTTGCCATTTTTTATTCCTCCAAGTTAAGCGTTTAAATAACCTTTTTCAGCAGCTTTCTTAATCGCTTCATTCAAGCCTACTTTGTTGATAGTACGCAAGCCTGCGGCTGACACATTCAGGCTAACCCAACAATCTTGTTCTACCCAGTAGAACTTCTTTGTGAACAGGTTAACATCAAACTTACGCTTCGTTCTCCTTTTTGAGTGCGAAACGTTGTTGCCAACCATTGCTTTTTTTCCGGTAATTTGACAAATCTTAGACATCGCTATCTTCTTTTTTTTATATTACTTGCAACTATTCAAATTTATACTCTCATAATCAGGGTGCAAAGTAAATCATAATTTTCAGTTTATGCAACTTTTTACCCTAATAAAATCATATTTATCTCATTTTCCGATACTAGCATCACGTCCAGAAAAAAAGATAAAGATAAAGCCAAAAACAAAAAGCAGACCACCCACCTAGAGTAGTCTGCTTTCGCAGTACGCAGGATGAGATTTGAACTCACACACCGAAACCGGCACTACCCCCTCAAAGTAGCGTGTCTACCAATTCCACCACCTGCGCATAGAAGTGGTGCCCGGAACAGGACTCGAACCTGCACGTAATTACTTACACTAGTACCTGAAACTAGCGCGTCTACCAATTCCGCCACCCGGGCTTCTTCAACACATACAAAAGGTAACCTCATGCTACTCTTTGAGCGAAAGACGGGACTCGAACCCGCGACCCTAACCTTGGCAAGGTTATGCTCTACCAACTGAGCTACTTTCGCGTTAACGGGTGCAAATATAGAGGTTATTTTCAAAGTGACCAAACAACGCCTCTTTTTTTTTCACATTATTTTCACCTTGTTCAGACAATCAACCGGTTATACGCTACCTGACGTTAAATTCGTGCAACCAGTTCTGTAAAAAGGGTTGTCATAATTGCCGAAGCCCTGTTGGCTGCTGCTATCACATCGTCTCCGCTGTTTACAAAATCGTCGGCAAAATGATAGCCTTCGTTGGTGATTACCGACATACCAAAAATCCGTATGCCGCAATGACGTGCTACAATTACTTCGGGAACGGTACTCATTCCGATGGCGTCTCCTCCGGCTTTTCCATAGAAAGCATATTCGGCAGGTGTTTCATAGGAAGGACCTGTAAGACCTACATAAACACCCCGTTTCAGTGAAATATTCTTTTCGCGGGAAATCTCCTCCATGGAAGCAATCAGTTCACGGTCGTACGTGCGGGTCATATCCGGGAAACGAGGACCAAAATTATCGTTGTTCGGACCGATCAGCGGATTGGGAAGCATATTAATATGATCGGAAATAATCATGAGGTCGCCAATCTTAAACGTGTTGTTTATTCCTCCGGCCGCATTAGATACCAACAGGCATTCTATACCCAGTAATTTCATTACACGAATAGGAAATGTAACCTGCTGCATGGTATATCCCTCGTAATAATGAAACCGTCCCTGCATGGCAAGAACGGGGACTTTACCAAGTTTGCCATAGATCAGGTTGCCTTTGTGTCCGGCAGCCGTAGAGTGTGCAAAGTGAGGAATTTCAGAATAAGGGACAACAATGGCATCCGTAAGTTCATCGGCCAGGGCGCCAAGACCGCTACCCAGAATAATGGCAATTTTGGGGATTTTCACTATTTGTGAAGCGATGTAATCGGCTGCGTCCCGGTATGTTTTTAATTGTTCTTCCATGATTTTACACGTTCAATATATTATCTTTTAAATAAATCGTTGGCAACGGATGCCGCCTTATCCAAAATTTCGTCTTCTCCGGGTACATGCCGTCCCTGCATCAGAATCCTTCCATCGCAGATAACCGTATCGATGCAACTGCCATTGGCCGCATAAACAAGGTTAGACTCCAAATGAAAGTTGGGAGTAAAGACAGGGCTATGTAAATCGACCAGACTCAAATCCGCCAATCTCCCCGCCTCTATTGTACCGGCATTCAATCCCAAAATAGCAGCACCATTGGCTGTAGCCATGGTCAGCATCTCTCCCGCAGGCATAGCCTCGGGATCATTGCGCCACGATTTGCCCAGCAAAGAAGCAAACTTCATCGCCTCCACCATGTCCAGGTTATTGGACGACGAACAACCATCGGTACCCAATCCTACCTTTATGCCGGCATCTCTCATTTCGTTATACCTGAATTCCACACCCGAAGCCAGCTTCATATTGGATGCCGGATTATGAACCACCTTTACATCATGGTCGGCCAACATACGGATTTCGTCTTCATCCAACCATATACCGTGAGCGATAATCAGACGAGGAGACAATACCCCCAGTTTATATAAATACCGCACCGGCGACAAGCCGAATTGTTTGATGGAATTCTCCACTTCAACAGCTGTTTCAGACAGGTGCAGATGAACAGGAATCTGATTGTCTTTAGCAAATTCATCAAGCCATTGCAGCAACTCTCCCGATACAGTATAGATAGCATGAGGCCCAAGAGCGAACTTTACGCGGCTGCTATATTGTCCGCTCTCGCCCAAATGCTTTATGACAGATTTTTTAGCTTTCTCTGTTTCCACAGGATCAAAGCGGTCGAACGCCACAGCCGACAGTACTCCGCGCAATCCCATTTCCTCCACAGCAAGAGCCGTAGCAGGAAGCTTATGATACATATCCAGAAAAGCCGTAGTACCACTTTTGATCATTTCCAGACAGGCCAGCTTGCTTCCCCAGTACACATCATCACTGGTTAGCTTCGCCTCGTTTGGCCATATTTTATGTTCCAGCCAGGGCATCAGGGGCATATCGTCGGCAAAACCCCGAAAAAGAGTCATCGCCGCATGAGTATGCGCGTTTACAAATCCGGGAATAACCGCCTTCCGGCTTCCATCCAGATAAGTATCAGCCTTATAGTCCAGCGAGGGACCAATGGCTTTGATATACTTACCCTCTATATAAATATCTGAGGGTTCCCCGTGGAGTAATACCCCCTTGATGAGTATGCTCATATTATTTAAAAGTTGCTCTCATGTTTTTTATTTTCTCGTCACGTATACGATCCATCATCGCGTCAAAAGCCTCCCGTTTAACGGCAGCGAACGAACTCCCCTCCTTCACTTCGACAACACCCAACTGTTCTTTTTCGAGTCCGCCTTTCTGAAACAAGAATCCCACAATATCTTTTTTACTCAGCTTATCCCTTTTACCCCGGTTAATGGTAAGTGTAATCCACTCCGAACGTACGGGCTCCTTTGTCTTTGCGGGCAGGAAATACTCTTCCGGTTCACGGGTAATGTATTCGGGAACAGTCTCTATATCATTCAGAATAATCCAGGCATTTCCGGTGGCATTCATACGAGCCGTGCGACCATTTCTATGAATATACGCCTCTTCGTTTACCGGCAGATGATAATGAATAATATGCTTTACCTCCTGAATATCCAATCCCCGAGAGGCCAGATCTGTAGAGATAAAGACCGTAGAACTACCATTTCTGAAGTGCGAAAGCTCCCGTTCGCGGTCAAGCTGCTCCATTCCTCCATGGAAAATACCTGCCTCCAAACCCATTGAAGTAAGATAATTACGAACACGCTCCACCGCTTCGCGTAAATTACAGAACACCAGGGTGGATTCGCCGTTCAGCTCACCCAGAAGCTTATAGAGTGTTTCCAGCTTATCCCGTTCCGGCGAGCGCACAATCTTTACTTCAAGCGCGGAGTCGCCTTTCTTCTGTTCTTCCAGAAAAGAAAGCTTTACCGGAGCGGTAATTCCCGTAAAATCGGGAATCTCGATAGCAGATGTGGCAGAAGTAAGCACTCGTCGTTTTACACGGGGCAACTGCGAAAGAATAATTTTCATTTCTTCCGTAAATCCGAGCTCAAGCGACTTATCAAACTCATCGAGTATCAACGTGCGAACTGTTTCCAGATCCACATTTCCCCGCTCAATATGATCCACTAGACGACCCGGAGTACCAATCAGCAGCGTGGGCGGATGCTCCAGACTCTTCTTCTCTGTACGCAGCGGGTGACCACCATAACAGCAGTTTACCTTATAGCCCGATCCCAGCGAACGGAAAACGCTCTCAATCTGAAGCGCCAGCTCGCGCGAGGGGGCGATAATCAACGCCTGAATCTTTTTCTCTTCGTTTGTAAACGTCGAAAGCAAAGGCAATAAGAAAGCCAGCGTCTTTCCGGAACCGGTAGGACTAAGCAGAATCATGTCTTTCGACGTACCGGCTTTCAGAACTGCCAGCTGCATCTCATTTAACTCTGTAATACCTGTACCAGCCAGTGCTTGTTGTATAATTGAATTGTCTTGCATTTACGTTTGTATATCTATAACCCGATACAGAGGTTTCTTATTTAAAAATCTTGTAAAACTCGGCAACCGCCTCAATTCCCTTATAGAAAAGATCCAGGCGGCAACTTTCGTTGGGCGAATGTATCGCATTTTGTTCCAGACCAAAACCCATCAAAACAGTCTTCACCCCCAACACTTGTTCGAATGTTGAAATAATGGGAATACTTCCTCCCCGGCGAACAGCCAGCGGCTTCTTACCGAAAGCAACCGTGCAGGCTTTCTCCGCAGCTTGATAAGCGGGCAGATCAATAGGGCACACATAACCCTGTCCGCCATGCATAGGCGTTACTTTTACCTTTACACTTGCCGGAGCCACACGAGCTATATACTCTTCGAACAACTTTGAAATCACATGATGATCCTGATGGGGAACCAAACGGCACGAAACCTTGGCATATGCTTTGGAAGGCAGTACAGTCTTCGCCCCTTCGCCGGTATAACCACCCCACATGCCGCAAATATCGAACGACGGACGGCAGCTGTTTCGTTCCAACGTAGCCCAGCCCTTTTCGCCAAATAGCTCTTCCACATCAATAGCCTTCTTGTAAGCGGCTTCATCGAAAGGAATCTGCGCAATCATCTCCCGCTCCACAGGGGATACATCCTCCACATCATCGTAAAAATGGGGAATAGTGATGCGCCCATCGGCATCCGTAATATCGGCCATCAGCTTACACAATGTATTGATTGGATTGGCAACAGCTCCGCCAAAATGGCCCGAGTGCAGGTCGCGGTTCGGACCCGTAACCTCTATCTCCCAGTAAGCCAGTCCCCGGAGACCGGTTGTTAACGAGGGTGTTTCGGCACTAATCATACTGGTATCCGAAACCAGAATTACATCTGCTTTCAGCAATTCTTTATTTTTCTCGCAGAAAGATTCTAAGCTTGGAGAGCCTATTTCTTCTTCACCTTCGAATATGAATTTCACATTGCAACGAAGCAAATCCTCACGCAAAGCTATTTCGAAACCCTTTACCTGAATCATGCTCTGCCCTTTATCATCATCGGCTCCACGCGCCCAGATACGGCCATCGCGCACTTCCGGTTCAAACGGTTCGCTTTTCCACAATTCAAGCGGTTCGGGAGGCATTACATCGTAATGAGCATATACCAGCACAGTAGGCGCATCGGGCGAATACATCTTTTCGGCATACACAACCGGATTGCCTTCTGTAGGCAACACCACCGCCTTATCGGCACCCGACGAAAGCAACAGCTCTGTCCACCTGTTTGCGCAAGCCAGCATATCTGGTTTATGTTCACTTTTAGCACTAACGGAAGGGATTCTTATTAAACTGAACAGCTCTTCGAGAAAGCGGTCCTTATGAGTTTCTATATACTGCTTTATTGACATCTGAGTAAATATTTAATATTTCACAAAGAACAAAGATACTATATTTACCGTTAAAAACAAAGCTTCTTCTCATTACCATAAATTATATATTGTTTAACATGTATTAAATAAAAAACCCTTGACAAACCCAATTAAACCTATACCTTTGCATCGTGGTTTTTTCATAATAGTATTAGATTTAAGGTTAACAAAGTTTGGTTAGGGGATGTCGTGAGACATCCTTTAATTGTTTATAGACGTTTCGTTCCGCAAATAAATCACCAAAATCCTCCGGTCCTTTTTGACTTACACATATCAGAAGTATTAAAAGCAATCAATGGAAAAATAGATAGCCTGACTAATCAGGTCGATTCTTTAAAATAACTAATATTCATCGCATTTATTTTTAATTGTTTTCGTGAAGGTACTACCCGGATGCCAGGTTTTACAAATAATATGCGCACGAAAGAGCTCTTCGGAGATAAATAATTATTACTTTTAAATTAGCTCTTTTTACTTAATAGTTTAGTATATTTGCATGTGAGAACTTCTTCGTCTTCCATATGGGGGACAATGGTCACACAGATGGAGGACCATGGTCACACAGCTGCGTGATCATGGTCCCTCAGCTGAGAGACGAAGAATATATCTTTGGTTAACAACTAATCATGCCGATGAAACGACCTAATTGTTGGAGTAAAAAGGTAATAATGTGGAAGGGGGTAGTTATAAAGTTGGGCAGAGGCAATCAGACGGAATACAGACGGGCCCCGCAACCGGCAGCCGGCGAAAAATAATGACAGGTGACAGATGCCGGTGATCCGTCACCTTGCATCTGTCACCTTCAGACTCCGCATCCACAAAGGGAAATCTCCCAAAAGGTGATGGATGACAGATTGTTTTGCTATAAATCGGTTTTACAGAACCGGTGTTTTGGGTTTGCGGTCGAAGAAGGGATTCTTTGACGAAGCACTGATGGGAATGGTCAACACCTGTTTATGTTGACCATCCCTCTCAGGGATAGCCTTGTTGTTTGGGAAAGTTTACGCTAAAGTTTAAAATTAAAATAGGAACGGGCATTGTTGTAGGATATGTCTTCCACCATTTTTCCCACAAAAGGCAATTCCGATACAGGAATTTCGCCCGATTCTATTTCGCTTCCCAGCACGTTGCACAGGATACGTCTGAAATATTCGTGACGCGGATACGACAGGAAGCTGCGTGAATCGGTAAGCATGCCTACGAAACGGCTAAGCAGTCCGAGAGCCGACAAAGCATTGAGCTGATTTTCCATACCCGTTTTCTGGTCGAGGAACCACCAGGCTGCCCCGTATTGCATCTTGCCGGGAACAGATCCATCGTTGAAGTTGTAGGCGTTGGTAACCATCAGTTCGTTGTCGCGCGGATTAAGGTTGTAAACGATAGTCTTCGTTAGCGCTCCTTCCAGATCAAGCCGACCGAAAAAGCGGTTCATCGCGCCGGCAACAGCCGAGTCGTGTATGGCGTCGAAACCGGTATCGGCTCCTAATTTGGCAAACATCCTGGGGTTATTGTTACGGTTGGCTCCGACATGAAACTGCTGTACCCATCCGCTTTTTGCATCCATTACGGCAAAATCGTGCAACATGGCCGAGCGGAATTTAAGTATTTCGGTTTCGCAAGCCTCCCTGCCTGCTCTTACTTTGTCGAAAATAGCCCTTATTTCGGCATCGGAATAAGCTTCGGCATAGAAAGTTTCCATTCCGTGATCGGACACACAACAACCCAGGGATTCAAAATAATCGTGGCGAATCTGCAATGCCTGCATAAGCGCATCGTACGAATTGATGGAGATATTGGCAGCCTCCTCCAGTTTTGCAAGGTACGCGTTGTAATCGGCCGGGGTATCAATTGCCATTGCCTTATCCGGACGCCAGGTGGGAAGCATCTTTGAGGCGGTCAGGTTTTCTTTGTGTTGCTTGTGATACTGGAGTGAATCCGCGGGATCGTCTGTTGTACAAATCACTTCCACGTTCATTTTCTTCATAATTCCCAGGGCTCTGTACTCCGGTGTCTGAAGCTTCCCGGTACACTCGTCGTATATCTCACGGGCGGTGACAGGATTTAACACTTTGTCTACGCCAAAGACACGGCTCAGCTCAAGGTGTGTCCAGTGATACAATGGATTGCGCAGGGTATACGGCATAGTTTCCGCCCACTTCATGAATTTCTCGTAAGAAGGTTTGTTCCCGGCGATATAATCTTCGTTAACGCCATTCGCACGCATAGCACGCCACTTGTAATGGTCGCCACCCAGCCAAATTTCGGTAAGATCGGCAAAACCATAGTTTTCGGCAACTTGCCGGGGGTTTATATGACAGTGAAAATCGATAACCGGCATTTTCGACGCATGATTATGATAAAGTTCTTTTGCGGTTTCTGTTTGAAGTAAAAAATCCGCATTTAAAAATGTGTTCATGTTATTTCTTATTTAAGGAACGATACTTCAACAAAGTAAGGTCTTATTTATGAAAGAGAATTAACTTACTCCATCAAAATACTAATAAATATTAGCATGAATAGGATTATGCCTCTCTCAGTTTTTGATAAATAAGCAAATCCAGCAATCGGTCAAACTTTTTGGCAACCTGTTCGATCTGAGCACATTTGGCATACCCGCACTTCTCGAACAGACGAATACTGGCGGTATTCTCGCCTGTTATCAGGGCTACGATATTATGGAATCCGGCACGCCATATTTCGGGTTCGAATAGTTGCATGGCTGCATATCCTATTCCTTTGCCGCCAAATTCGGGCTTGAGGTAGACCGTTATTTCTACGGTTACATCGAATGCTTCCTTCGGTTTGAATTTGGAGATATAGCAAAAACCACACATCTCTCCACCATAATGAATGGTAAAAGCCCTATAGCGGTTATCTCCTATTTGAATATTCGAGCGCAACTCATCAAGGGTTAACGGATGGATGTAAAAAACAGCCGTTGAATGTAAAATGTAATGATCATAAATTTCTTTTACAAAATCCAAATCACTTTCTCTCATCTCTGCCAGTTCGATTGCTTTCATAAATAAAGGGAGTATACGTTTTTAAATTGAGAACAAAAGTAAACATTAATATGTACTTGAATTCATTTGCGAACTGTAAAAAAATGAAAACAAAAGCAAAGAAGAAGGAAAGTGTTAGCTTAAGTGGATTTTTATTCCTATGTTTGTAATTATGATAAAAAACAATCACAGAAAAACACATCAACTTTGTATAATCTCTTTTACCGCGCTATTGCTTTTCAATGCATGTTCGGCTCAGTTTTCGAAGATTAACAAGACGGAAAATACGCTTTCGGAATACATTCCAAAGGTGGTTTTGCCGGCACAAAACATACCCCTCCCTGCAAAAGATTTCAGCTTCTGTATGCCTGAGAAAAAACTTGAGGATATGGTAAGTCCTAAAGTGGAAATTACTCAAATATTTTCATCGAGAGAAACAAAGGATATAGTTGTGAGAGACTTAAAACTGTTTCAAAACAGCAACAAATTAACAATTAATCTGAATCTTATCGAAGAAGAAGATTTTGCCTTTCCATTGGCCGATGCGAAAGTAATATCCCCTTACGGTGGCAAACGGCGCGGACATACAGGTGTGGACCTTAAGACTTGCCCCAACGATACCATTGTTTCGGCATTCGACGGAGTGGTAAGAATGGCAAAGCCCTATGCCGGTTACGGCAATGTAATTGTGGTTCGCCATTATAACGGAATCGAAACAATTTACAGTCACAATTCAAAGAACTTCGTAAAGCCCAATGATATTGTAAAGGCTGGTCAGCCAATTGGTCTTACCGGTCGCACCGGAAGAGCCAGCACGGCCCATTTGCATTTTGAAACAAGGATAAACGGACAACATTTCAATCCCAATATCATTTTCAATCTAAAAAGCCAATGCCTCCAGCCGAAACGTATTGTTTGCACAAAAACGTCTGGTGGAAGCATCGCTGTGAGATCTGCCAGCTAACTGTTTGCAGTCAACTAATCAATTTATTTATTGGACATCTGTAATCACGGTTGCAGATGTTGCCTTGCTTACGACGTAAGCCGACGGTGTTGGATTGTTCTCATCCAGCCCCTTTGCCAATGCATTTACCACGGGTGCTTTTGTTGGTCCGATAACCGGAACAAGCAAAGGCACATCGTTCAATAAAACAGGACCTGTAAGCGTTACCCTACGCTGTCCGGAAACCGGATGCGTGGCGGTAGTTACTGCCTCTTTTACTGTAAGCAGGGCAAGGTTGCCCGGAAAAATGGACGCGGTATGCATATCCCCTCCTACTCCCAGCATAATGCAGTCGAAACGGGGCAATCCATTTACCTCAGGTACTTGTTCATGCAGCATGGTTGCATATCGTTTGGCTTCTACTTCCGGATCTGCCTCTCCCCGCATCCTATAAATATGCGCCGGGGGAATATTGAGCGGATCAAATAGCAGTTGCTTAGCCTGTCCGTAGTTACTTTCGGGATCTTCGGGAGGTACACATCTTTCGTCTACCCAATAAAAACGCAACCTTTGCCAATCAATTTTCTCCTTGTACTGATCCACCCAAAGACGAAAGAGATTCTTTGGGGTATCGCCTCCGGAAATGGACAAATGAAACAGCTCTGTTCCTTTTGCATTTATCAACCCAATAAGTGTTTCCGTTAATGCAACGAGTGCTTCGTTGCCTGATTTATATCGTTTAATCTCCATCGTTCAACATTTTTTTACTGTAACATATACACGGGCGCGGATGAATTTTAAGGGGTACACTCTCTTTAGGCCCCATGCTTCCGGGAGTATAGCTAAAAAGGTGTTTGCGCCCCAGGTTCTTCCAATGCTCCAGTATAGGATCGATAAATTTCCAGCTGGCTTCCAGTGCATCACTTCGTGAATAAAGGGTTGAGTCGCCAAGCATGGCATCCAGTAACAAGCGTTCGTAGGCATCGGGAAGATAGACTTTCGATAATGATTCGTATTTAAAATCCATACTTACCTGTTTTACTTCAAATCCCGCACCCGGTATCTTGAGTCCGAATTGGAGCGAAATTCCTTCATTGGGCTGAATGCTTATGGTTAGCCTGTTGCAAGATGTTCCTGTACACTGGCCACTGAATAATTGATTGGGAGTAGTTTTGAAATTAATAATGATTTCCGACTTCTTCTCCTGCAATTTCTTTCCGGTGGTAAGATAGAAAGGAACACCTCCCCACCTCCAGTTATCTATAAATAATCTCATTGAAGCAAAGGTTTCCGTAATCGAATCGGGAGCCACCTGTGGTTCCTGAAGATATCCCTCATACTGACCTCTTACCACATTGAGATCTATATCTTCCGCTTTGTAAGGGCGTATGGATCTGAACACTTTTACAATCTCATCACGCAGAGGTTCTGCTTCAAATACAGCCGGCGATTCCATGGCAATGAAACCCATCAGCTGCATCAGGTGATTCTGAATCATGTCGCGCGCGGCACCGGCACCTTCATAGTACTTTCCGCGGTTTTCTACTCCCAGAGTTTCCGACACACTAATCTCAACAGAGTCCACATAATTACGGTTCCACAGAGGTTCGAATATGCCATTTGAAAAACGAAGCACCAGGATATTCTGCACAGTTTCCTTTCCCAGATAATGGTCGATACGATAAATCTCTTTCTCGTCGAAAATGCTCATCAGCTTTTTATTAAGCTCCTTTGCCGAATCGAGACTGGTTCCAAAGGGCTTTTCGATGACAATTCTGCGCCAGCCTTCGGTAACGGTCGATTCGGTCATTCCGTTTTCCTGCAGGAACTGAGGAATCAGTCCGTACATGAGCGGCGGAGTGGCCAAATAATAAATCACCTTGTCGGGGAGATTTAATTTTGCCTGCATCTCCCTGATTTTATCTTTCAGTTTGTAATATTCGGCACTATTAGCCGAATCAAAGCTTACATAGCTGATATGTTCCAGAAAAGCATCGATGTCTCCTGGTTTTAATTCTTTTCCTTTTTGTGAATGTTCAACGTTTACCCGCTGTATTTCCCTGAATTGTTCGTCTGTATATTCCGTACGGGCTGCTCCCATCACGCAAAGACGCTCGGGCAGCAAATCCCTCTTATGTAATTCATATAACGATGGGATAAGCTTGCGACCTGTCAGGTCGCCCGAAGCCCCAAATATAACGATCAACTGGCTATCAACTTTTTCTTTCATATCTTTACCTCTTATACGTTATAATTACCCGAATGGGTGCTACCACCCTTTCCGGTCCAGTCGGTATGGAAAAAGGCCCCTCTTGGGCTGTCTGTGCGTTCGTAGGTATGTGCACCAAAGTAATCGCGCTGAGCCTGTATTAAATTGGCGGACGAATGGAGGGTACGTAATCCGTCGAAATAACTTAGAGCTGCACTCATGGATGGCAAAGCTACTCCCGAAGAAATACCTGCGGCTACAACCTTGCGCCAGGATGGCTGGGCTTTCTCAATTTTATCTTTGAAGAATGGATCGAAAAGCAGGTTTTCGAGCAATGGGTTGTGCTGATAGGCTTCCGTTATCTTAGCAAGGAAAGCCGATCGGATTATACAACCTTTTCGCCATATCTGCGCAATGGCACCATAGTTTAAATCCCATTTGTAATGTTCCGAAGCACGACGTATCAAAGAAAAGCCTTGCGCATAAGATATGATTTTTGAGGCATACAACGCATCCCTTACATCGTCAGTAGGCAATGAAGCAACTTCCGATCCATGATTGGGATACAATTCGGATGCTTTTTGCCGTTCGCTCTTCAACCCCGAAAGCATGCGGGCATAAACCGCTTCGGTTACCAGCGTAAGCGGATCGTTCTGATCCATTGCTGCAATGGCACTCCATTTACCCGTTCCTTTTTGTCCGGCCACGTCCAAAATATTATCTACGAGATAGCTGTTGTCTGATTCTTTAAAGCGTAAAATATTAGCTGTAATTTCGATCAGGAAGCTATCAAGATCGCCCGTGTTCCAGGTATCAAATACAGATGCAAGTTCGCTGTTTCCGGAATTCTTCCCTTCTTTAAGCAGAGAATAAGCTTCGGCAATCAACTGCATGTCGCCATATTCTATGCCATTGTGAACCATCTTTACAAAATGACCTGCACCACCATTTCCTATCCACTGACAGCAAGGTGTACCATCTTCCAGCTTGGCTGAGATAGATTGCAGGAGGTCCTTTACCAAAGGCCACGCAGCAGATGAACCTCCAGGCATGATGGAAGGTCCGTGTAAGGCCCCTTCTTCGCCTCCCGAAATTCCGGAACCCACAAAATAAAAACCTTGTTGTTCCACTTCCTTTACTCTGCGTTCGGTATCATTAAAGTCGGAGTTACCTCCATCGATAATTACATCGCCCGGCGAAAGGAAGGGTACAAGCTGACTAATAAGCTCGTCTACAGGCGAACCGGCTTTCACCATCATCATAATTTTACGAGGTTTCTCAATCGAATTAACCAACGCTTGGATATTATGTGTTCCTATAAACTTTTTATTATTTCCCCGGCCATTGATAAAGCGATCTACTATCCCTTCTTCACCTGGTGCGCTACGATTGTAAACTGCTACCGTATACCCTTTGCTTTCCATATTTAAAGCAAGGTTTTCGCCCATCACTGCCAAGCCAATCAGACCAACATCTGCTAATTTCATATAATTATTTTTTAAGTTAAATCTTTTTTCATACTTTTAAGAACAATTCTATTCGTTCTTTTGTTTGATAGATTTTCTTTATCAGAACGTAAAGAAAAATTATTAGCCAATATATTTATATTTCCACTAAACATTATTGGCGGGTTATTAGTTCTATAGTTGCAATTAAAAAAACAGACCATGCAAATACAGTTTAAGCCTATTACCCTCGAAGACAGGGACATTATAAAGTCATTTACCATTCCCGGCAATTACCGGAATTGCGATTTTTCATTTTCTAATATGTGTAGCTGGAGTTTTCTTTACAAGAGCGAATATGCTGTAGTTGATGATTCGCTGCTGATTCGCTTCTGGATTGAAGATGGAACCCGCATTGCTTATATGTGTCCTATTGGTAAGGGCGACCTGAAACAGGCCGTGGAATTGTTGGAAGAAGATTCGCTTGCCAATGGTCATCCTCTTTTGATGTTAGGTATTACTCAGGCTGCCAAAGAAAAACTGAATGCAGCATTCCCGGATGCGCTCGTATATATTCCTAACAGGGATTATTTCGATTACATTTATATGAAGGAAGATCTGGCAACTTTAAAGGGTAAAAAATATCAGTCCAAACGCAATCACATTAATAACTTCAAGAAACAATATCCTTACGAATACCTGCCCATTACTCCGGAGTTGGTTCCTCATTGCCTAAGACTGGAGCATAAGTGGTTTAAAGCCAACGATCCGGAATCTGAGGGTGATGATCTTACCTACGAGAGACGTTCGCTTACTTTTGCCTTGCAAAACTTTGAAGCTCTTGGATTAACTGGGGGGGCAATACGGGTAGGTACCGAAATAGTGGCTTTCACATTTGGTTCGCCTATTAATCATAACACGTTCGGTGTACATGTAGAAAAGGCTGATGTAAACTTTCAGGGTGCTTTCACTATAATAAATCAGGAGTTTGCATCCCGTATTCCAGAGCAATACATGTATGTGAACAGGGAAGAAGATTTGGGATTACCCGGATTAAGACAGGCAAAGCTTTCTTATAATCCTGTTATTTTACTTGAAAAGAACGTAGTTGTAAAAAAACCTCAGAGCTAAATAAAGTGACCGACATACAACAACTCAAAGCCATGTGGAGATTGCTTTTCGGTGATACGGAAGCATTCATATCTCTTTATTTCAATGAAGTGGTACGGAAAGAAAATACCCGCGTTATTGAAGAGGACGGGCGTATCGTTTCGGCTTTGTACATGCTCCCCTATCCTTTTTACATTTGGGGTAAGGAGATTACTTCATCGTATATTTCGGGTGCTGCAACACTTCCCGAGGCGCAGGGACGTGGTCTGATGCAACAGCTCCTTGTCGATTCATTTAAGGATATGAGCCGGCGAAATATTCCTTTATCAACTCTTATTCCTGCCGACCCATGGCTTTTTGGGTTCTATGAGAAAAGCGGATATGCCACAGTTTTCAACTACGTGCAGGAGAGTTATGAATTGAAGGATATCAGAGACAATTATCTGGCTATAAGAATTCATCCTTTCGAAAAGCTGGATATAAAGCTTTGCCAAAAGTATTTAGACCAGCAATTGCATACAAGGAAAAGTTGTGTACTACATCCTTTGGATAATTTCCGGACCATAGTTTGCGATTATTCACTTTCTGATGGAAAAATATGGGTTGCTTTTGAGGAAGATGATATTCCTGCTGGTATAATTTTTACTGTTTATAAGGGAGATGACAGCTTTTTGGCTAAAGAATTTATTTATGCAAACGAGAAGGTAAAAGAAGCTTTACTTCAGACTGCCGCTGTACACTATAATGTACAAAAAGGGATTTACCGTACTCCGGCAACTTCGGACAAAGGGACTCCCTTAGGCATGGCACGTATTATTGATGCAAACGAAATATTGTCTGCCTGGTCTGCCAGCTATCCGGAAAAGAATCTGCATATAAACCTTACCGATCCATTGCTTCCGGTAAATAACGGGGGATATCGGGTCGAAAACGGGCTGTGTACTAAAAGCGATGATTTCCTTACAGACCCTTCTTGCCTGGTAATGAATATTGCCCAGCTTGCCCAATTTCTATTACTTCCGGAACATCCTTATATGAGTTTGATGTTTGATTA
>JAGPJL010000013.1:0-9914 GCA_018054455.1 Parabacteroides sp. | reverse complement strand
AAACCTGATCGAACGACTCGTCCATCTCCATCTTCATACCAAAACGGGGTAATTCAGGAAGTTCTTTATTGCCCATATCCATGCTGCTTGTTAGTTCTACAGATCCATCGTTACGTACAAAGTAAGCAATGGTATAATCTACATCCAGGTAAGCAATCTTGAACGAACAAACAACTTCTACACCTTCGGCTGTCTGATTTTTAACATCTGCTTTAATCAGTTTAAGGTTATCGCCGGCTGTTCTCCATACATTGGTTTTAAACTGTAAGTTTTCGCCAAAATCATTATCCGTTGGTGCACGCCAGAAATTAGGTTCCGGTGCCGAAGTTAATAATGCTTTTCCGTCTTTCTTATAGGATGTAAGCAGTCCATTAACAAGACTGATCGAACCCTGTACATTTCCACTTTCGAACTGCAAGGCATTTTCGCTCTTGGTTACTTTCAATGTACCTTTCACGTTACGGTCTGATACAAAATAGTTGCTTGTTGGCAAGGCAAGTTGCTCTGAAGCTACAATGTGACCTACCGGAACAAGCTCGGTACCTTCTTTTTCCAATGCTTTCACATTAAGGAAATACTCTTCGCCGGCTTTCGGCGTATAAGCAGGAAGCGCAATAGTTACTGGCGTAGTAGTACCTGGTTTACCCGAAACGGCAAATGTACCTGTAGCCACAACACGGTCGTTCACCTGGAAAGACCATTCGTAAGCATAGCGGTTTAGGTCGGAGAACTGGAAATGGTTTACAAGTTGAATCTTTCCTTTAGCAACATCGACTGGAAGGAAGTAAACACCTTGATAGGATTTCTTTACTTCGGTTAATCCCGGATGAGGGGTGCGATCAGCACTAATCAATCCGTTTGAACAGAAGTTTTCCTGATGAGCCCAGCGGTCGCCTCCAAAATCGCCACCATAATAGAAATATTTTCTACCATTCGGATCCTTGGTTTCCATGCCCTGGTCAACCCAGTCCCAGATAAATCCACCCTGTAACTCTGGCGATTTAAGGATAATATCCCAGTATTCCTGGAAGTTTCCGGTACTGTTACCCATAGCGTGTGCATACTCGCAAAGAATCCATGGACGGTTTGTGTCGGTACGATCTGCATATTTTTGCAACTTCTGAGGTGAAGTATACATCCAGGCAATAATGTCCGTATGTGGATCTTCGTTTGCACGTTCGCATTGAACGGTACGTGTACGATCGCGTTGTTTCATCCAGTTGTAAGTTTCTACATAGTTAGGTCCAAAGTCGCTTTCGTTACCTGTAGACCAACCTATAATACAAGGGTGGTTCTTGTCGCGTTCAACCATACGTATTGTACGATCCATGTGCTGACCCAACCAATCCTTAATGAATGAAGGGTGACGTGAACGGTCGAAACCGTCGAGGTCGTGTGCTTCGATATTGGCTTCATCTATAACATACAATCCATACTGATCGCAAAGCTTGAACATTTCAATGCTCTGTGGATAGTGACTCATACGAATGGCATTGATGTTATTCAGTTTCATCAAACGAATATCTTCTATACGTGTAGCCTGATCGACTGTGTGACCAGTTACAGGATGGTGTTCATGAATATTTGTACCTCTGATAATGATAGGGGTACCATTGATCCAAACCTGACCGTTTTTCATTTCGATCTTACGGAATCCGGTTTTAGATGCGGTAACTTCGGTAGTTTTACCTTTTGCATCTTTCAACGCAACAGTTACACTGTACAGGTTAGGATATTCGGCACTCCACTGTTTGGGGTTGCTTACGGATTGAGAGAAAGAAACTTTTTCTTCGCCTCCGGCAGCGATGGAAGGAACTCCAATCTTTTTGGTAAATACTGTTTTACCTGCAGCATCAAGCAAACCTACCTCAACCGAATAACCGGATGCGGCTGCCTGGTTAAAGTTCCGTACATTCACATCCATAGAGAAGATGCCATTCTTGTACGATTTATCAAGGTCGCCGATAGCGAAGAAATCTTCGAGAGATACTTTCGGGCGAGAGATAAGATAAACGTCACGCTCGATTCCGGCAAGACGCCAGAAGTCCTGATCTTCGAGGTAGGAAGCATCGCTCCACTTAAAGACTTCAACGGCAAGATGGTTCTTACCTGTTTTAAGATACTTGGAAATATTGAACTCTGCGGCAGTTTTGGAAGCTTTTGAATAACCTATCTTTTCGCCGTTCACCCATATTGTAGCTGCTCCGGCAATGGATTCAAAATGCAACATAGTTTCGCGTTCGTTCCATCCGGCCGGCACGTTAAATGTTGTACGATATGAACCAACAGGCAGATCCTCATTATCAAGAAAGGGAGGATTCTTTGGAAAAATATACGTAACATTAGTGTAGACAGGAATTCCAAATCCCTGCATTTCCCAGTTTGAAGGCACCTTAATATCGCTCCAGTCATTGTCGCAATAAGCAGGTTTGTAAAAATCGAGCGGACGCTCAGATGGTTTAACACTAAATTTAAAACGCCAGGTTCCGTTCAGCGATTGAACAAACGGGGTTTTAAACTTATCTCCGGTCATCGCTTGTTCCATCTTCTGATAGGGAACAAAGGTTGCGCGGGGCTTTTCTACTCCCTCATTCACCAGTTTAGGATTCTCCCAAAAATTGGTCTGACCCTGAAGGCTGGCAAAAGCAAAAAGCACGCAAAAAAGAAATGAAACTTTTCTCATAAGATTATTTCTATGGTATTATAATAAATAGGTTATATACTACTTAGTATATTTAAAAGTCAACAAATATAAAAAGATTCAGTCAAAGGACAATATATTGTTAAGATATTTCATTATTTTGTTAATTTAATTACCTACCTTTGGTAGCATTAAATCAAAATGTTATAATTATGTTCTCAAGAGAAACCTACATTGCCCGCCGTGCTCAGCTTAAAAAGACAGTTGGATCGGGGCTGTTATTGTTTTTAGGAAACGATGAATGTGGTGTAAACTACGCAGATAACACCTATACTTTCCGTCAGGATTCCACTTTCCTTTATTATTTTGGGCTACCCTATGCCGGCCTCTCGGCAGTTATAGATATCGACTCCAACAAAGAAATTATCTTTGGCGACGAGCTAACCATCGATTCAATCGTATGGATGGGTACACAGCCAACACTTAGCGAAAAATGCGAAAGTGTTGGTATTAACAAGATGTTACCTTCCGATGCAGTTGGTACCTATCTGCAAGATGCCAAACAAAAGGGACAGAATATTCATTACCTTCCAACGTACCGTCCGGAGCATCAGCTTAAATTGTTTTCATGGCTTAATGAACATCCTGCCTTACAACAGGCTTCACTGCCGTTTATCATGGCTGTGGTTAATCAAAGAAACTACAAAAGCGACGAAGAAATTGTTGAAATAGAGAAAGCATGCATGGTTACTGCCGACATGCACTTAACTGCCATGCGGACAGTTCGTCCGGGGATTCGTGAAAGCGAAGTGGCAGCAGCTGTTGCCGAAGTGGCACTTGCAGCCAATTATCAGCTTTCTTTTCCCATCATAGGAACTATTAACGGACAAACCTTACACAACCACCACCACGGTAATATGATTAAAAGTGGTGACTTGTATTTGCTTGATGCCGGAGCCGAAACGGAAATGGGTTATGCTGGTGATATGACGTCTACCATTCCTGCCGATGCCACCTTCACCACTCGTCAGAAAGAAATTTATGATATTGTTATCGCATCACACGAGGCTTCTTTCGCTGCCCTTCGCCCCGGTGTAACCTTCGAGTCGGTGTATGATCTTTCTGCAAAAGTAATTTTTGAAGGACTGAAGGCTCTTGGGTTTATGCGCGGTAACGCTGACGAAGCCGTTAAAGCCGGAGCTCACGCACTTTTATACCCTCATGGTCTGGGAC
This sequence comes from Parabacteroides sp., assembly GCA_018054455.1. GTDB lineage: Bacteria > Bacteroidota > Bacteroidia > Bacteroidales > Tannerellaceae > Macellibacteroides. The sequence continues at coordinate 6,040 of JAGPJL010000013.1, read as the reverse complement.
ACATGATGGGACTGGATGTCCATGATATGGAAAATCTGGGTGAAATCTACGTAGGTCATGACGGTAAACCCAAAAGCACACAGTTTGGCAGGAAGTCTCTTCGCCTGGGCAGAATGCTTGAACCGGGTTTTGTACATACTATCGAACCGGGTATTTACTTTATACCCGAACTTATTGATTTGTGGAGAAGCGAGCACAAATTCGAGGAATTTATTAATTACGAGAAAGTGGCTACCTATAAGGATTTTGGAGGTATACGAAACGAGGCTGATTATTTGATTACGCCAACCGGTTCGCGACTGCTTGGAAAGCAACTTCCACGCACAACCGATGAGGTGGAAGCCTTGAGATAATCATTGCTGATTAATAGCAAAAAAGAGGGAAATACTTAAGCAGCATTTCCCTCTTTTTTATTTCCTTTGGGTGTTATAGCATCCATTTATCGGGGTTATAAGAAGACTCCATCTTTGTTTCTACCGCATCGGGTAGTTTATGGAAGAAGTCGATACCTGTAATTTTTTCGACACGGTCGATGCTAACAGGATATTCACCAAGCGATTTATCTTTGTAATCGCGGTTCTCAAACAAAAAGGCGATACCTTCCAGCGAATTGCCGTTCGAATTTACAACAACCTTATAAAATTGTTGGGGAATTCCTACCCTGTTTTTTCCTAATCGTTTGAGCTCTGTATTAATAACCGGACCTGTTACAATCCATACCGATTTCTTTTCTTTAGCCCACAAACGGCATTTCTCCTCCAAATCCTTCCATACACCTCGGTTTAGACCAGGTTTCTGCGGACATATATTGCTCAGATAAAAAGACTCGCGGATTGCTTTAGCAGACCACTTCATATCGCCGGCCGGAGCCATATGTCCCCTGTCGTATCCAGAGCGTGTATAATCGCCATTTTCGGCAGAAACACTTACTTCGGGATCGCGTAAAAATTTGTCGGTCCGACCGTTCTTTGTACTTCTGGCTTCGCCTGATGTTAGTTTATATGCAACCCAGTTTGCGATCTTATAGGTAGGGTTATAGGAAAGCGTATACCCTTCGTGACGAACTATTTCTTCCGGCTGACCGTTTTCGAGTCGGGACATTTCCACTCCATCAGGAACCTCGAAAGCAACAGTTTCGGGTTCTTTTAAAGAGCTCTTTTCTTCTTCGGGCGTCACTGTTACCGAATCTGGGATCTCCGATTCAGGAAATTCTTCTTGTCCGGGGTAATGCTCGACCGACTCTTTTTCGTCCGGTTGAACATCAAACGGGTTAATGTAATTATAAAGACTCCATATTCCTATGAAACAGACAATAACAACACAAGCAGTAACAAATATCTGCTTTATGAATGTCAGAACCGATGCATTGGTTTTACCTTTTTTTCGTACGGGTGCTTTTCTTTTCTTCTTAGCCATTCCTCTTCCTTTTTATAAATGCAGTGCAAATATAAATACTATTTTGTACTTTTGCGCCCCAAATAGAATTTAGATGAGCATATACACACCTAAAGAACTTCCTGCAATTGCAGAAAGAACAGGAATTGACAAAGCAAATTACAATTGGAAAAAGACCTTTACACTGGGGATGTTGGCAGGTGCCTACATTGCCATGGGGGCGACACTCGCTGTATATGTAAGCAGCGGTTTTCCTACTATCAGTGAACAGAATCCGGTATTTCAAAAGCTATTGGCCGGGCTTGCCTTCCCTGTTGGACTTATGTTAGTAATAATTGCCGGTGCCGAACTCTTTACAGGCAACAATGCCATGTTGATTCCGGGCTTTATGAACGGTAAAATAAAATGGCATACCGTACTGAAAAACTGGGCACTGGTGTTTGGAAGCAACTTTATAGGTACCATTTTCTTTGCCTATCTGTTGGTACACGTAACCGGAATATTGAGTCACGATCCGTGGCAGAGTTCCATTATTCATACGGCTGTGTATAAAACAACTCAGCCCTGGCATGTAATATTTTTGAAAGGTATCGGGGCTAACTGGCTGGTGTGCCTTGCTGTATGGCTGGGACTTTCGGCACAGTCTACTTCGGGTAAGATTGCCGGTTTGTGGTGGCCTGTTATGGCATTTGTGGTACTTGGATACGAACACAGCATTGCCAATATGTTTTACATTCCAATGGGTATTTTCGAAGGAGCACCTGTAACCTGGGCTTCGTTTGTGTTTAACAACCTTATTCCCTCTGCTCTTGGAAACATCGTGGGAGGAGCTTTCTTTGTGGGAGGTATTTACTGGTACACTTATATAAAGATTGAGAAGTAAAAAACAAAACCCGACCCGAAAACAGGTTGTTTATCCTTTCGGATAAACGTATTTCGGATCGGGGTATTTTTATAGTAGCATAGGCTTGGTTGAACCCTTCCCCTATCTTGTATGTCCTTTAATCAAATGAGTTCCTGGCGCTAACTTCACCTGTTTGCCGTTGGGAAATATAACCTCGGCAGTTGTTCCATCGGGCACATCTACATGAATGGACATTGCTTTACCCATCTGACTAATTGCTACTTTGATATCTCCGTAAATACTCGGAACCGTAGCGGAAGCATCGGTAAGTGTTCCCATCTGGGGAGCAACCCTGAATGTTTTAAAGGCAGGAGAAGTAGGTTCTACACCACACAACTTCTGACTCAGGATAGTAAGCGGTCCGCCGCTCCAGGCATGATTTATAGTACCTCCGCCAAAGCCATCCACTCCAGCTCCCCATCCTTCAAACAGTGTGGTATATTCCTTATATCCCATCATTTTACCGTACCTGCTTTTTATTCGCTGTAAAGCAAAAGAGGGTTCTCCCATTTTAAAGAGTGCTTCCAATACATATTTCTCCATATACGGACTAGCATGATATTCTTTTTTAAATACCTGAAGCAAGGCTGGATACTTTTCGGCCGAGGCAAGACCAGAGACTACCGCAAGCGCTTGAGCCCGATCGTCTGTTTCTCCATTATATCCCGGCGAACGGTAGCATGTTCCTGTCCAGTATTTCGTATTAAAACAAGATTGAAACGATTTCATCATGGCATCAAGATGCTCAACATCGGCTGTTTTTCCAAGCATACCTGCAAAAGATTTCTCGGCCTTCAATGCCAGGTAATACCAAGAATTGGTTAGTACACCCATATCTATATTTTCGCCCCAGTCACCCCAGCTCCAATCGCCTGCCCTTTCAGGGACCAAACCATTTTGTTCGGGTTGCCACACTTCATGCAAGTAGCGATGCAGTCTGTCGTAAACGGGTGCCACAAAAGAGCTGTCGCCGCTAAAGAAATAATGAGTATAAAAACCGTAATATCCAACAGAAGCAAGCATTTGCAAAGGGAGTTCGCGTCCCCAATTTGCCGAAGGAACCGGCGCAAAGAGAACGCCGTCTTCACGTTGCCAATTCATCAGCTCATAAATTCCTTTCAGAGCCAGCTTATGTCCACGGGCATCAAGCACGTAGAATACTTCGCCCAATTCATTCACCTCATCACCCCACCACTGCGCGCGTTCTCTGTCGGGACAATCCATATAGGTATCACGCATGGTAACATACAGTGTACGGGCCGAACGTTTCCAAAGCTCGTTAAAGAAGGGATCATTACAGGAAAACTTGCCTTTGAATTCGGCATCATATCCCGTCTCACGGTACTTAACATCCAGCACTTTCACACCTTTGGGAATCACATAGATTATCTGGTTACCATTCATCCAACCCAAACTCTCGTAAGTCTGTACCCCATTTTTGGTAACATATTCGGCACGTACGTTCGTATCGCCTCCACCTACATAATTGTCGGTTATTAGTTGGATAGTTTTCCCTGGTTCGGCTTCCACATTCAAAAAAGGAGTAGCATGGCAGTTGTAAGGCAACGTACAGTACACGGTATCTCCCTTTTCGGAATAAACGACCGATTTATAAGCCTTAAGTCCACTGTTTTTCCATAAAGGAATAGGACGTTCCACCAACTTTCCGAAGGGGTATCCTTCCGCTTTGGTCAGTTCAATCGCTTCAGGAAAAGATCCTGTGAAAGAAGTAAGATTCCAGTCTTTTATCTCTTGTTGGGCATCAAAACGAATGTTGCTTTCCGGCAAGCGAAAATTAGGATGAGGAGCTGTAGTGTTTTCGTAAGCCGAATACAAAGTGCAACGCCATGAACGGTCACTCACGAGTGACAAGGATTCCGACTGAGCATCAAATAATAGTCCGGCACGTCCGCTGCTGGCATGACTAAACCCATTCTTTCCAAAGTGCCATACCAGAATGGCGATGGTATTTTCGCCGGGCTTCAGCCATTTGGCAATATCTACCACATCAAAATAAGTCGCATTGGGTTCGGGTCCGCGTTTGAGTCCTCCTTCAAAAACAACCAGCTGGTCGTTTATCCAGAGCCAATACTTACTATCAGCTGCTATACGTGCAATAAAGGAATTTGGGACTTCCTTTATTTCAACTGTTTTGCGATAAGCCAGCCATTCATTCGTCTGACTTTGGCTTCGTTCGGTGCTAATCCATTTACCTTTCCAATCGTAGGCCATCAGGGTAAGGTTAGAAAGAACAGCCAGCACCATAATCCATAGTATTTTTTTCATATCATAGCAGAAATTAGATCAACATATGTAAAGATAGGCAAAACTATGGAAATAATCAATAAAGCCAGGTTATAAAAATGACTTACTTCCTTTCTAATATGATATTAGAAAAGAAATAAGTCATTTCTTGTGCAATTTAGCAGGTATCGGTTGTTTAGTAGGTATCGGTTGGGATGTTATTCATTTCAACATCAAGACGACCGCCGGAGACAATGGTTTTAAATGGAATATGAACTGTATGCAACGGTTTACCGTTTAAGCGGAACTGTTTAACATACGTATTACGTTTGTTGTTGTTTTTAGCCTCAATCACAAACTCACGACCCTTGTAATAACGATTGTTCAACTGAATCGTAACCTTATCGAACAGCGTACTTCCCAAAGCAAAAGACGGATTAACGTCTGTTAGACCTTTCACATCAAAAAGACCTAAGGATGAGATAACATACCATGCTCCAAGTTGTCCCTGATCTTCATCCTGTCCGTATCCGTACCCATGAATTCCGTCCACTCCATAAAACTCATCCAGGATAGCCCTTACCCACTTTTGAGTAAGCGAAGGACGGCCCGACTCATTAAACAGCCAGGAAATATGTAAGCAAGGTTGGTTTCCCTGATTATATAACGTTTGCAGACCTGCAAAAGCACCTACTTCTTTTCCTCCGCTGAAGATTAGTTTTTGCGAAACAGTAAAAATACTGTCCAACCGTTGATTAAATACACCGGCTCCTACTTTGCTTACCAACTCCGGCACATTGTGGGGTACATAGAATGTATATTGCCAGGCATTCCCTTCCTGGAAACCACGCCAAACCTTTAGCGGATCAAAGTCTTCTATAAACTGACCGTTTTGTTTTTTGGGTCGTACAAAATTGATGGAAGAATCGTAGATACGTTCCCATCCCTTCGATAAGTCCATCAACTTAGCATAATCATCCATTTTTCCTAACTGCTTCGCCCATTGAGCCACAGCCCACGCACTGTAGGAATACTCAAGAGTATGTGATGCCGAAAAAAGGAAAACTTCGTCGGGACCATCACCCTTGTCCATATGGGGGACATAGCCCAGTTCCACAAAGCTACGGGTATCCATTTTCCCTGCACCAAGCGGACGGTTGTTTCCATCCAGTTCATTCTTCAGAGAGGCTTCGTAGGCCATATTCACATCAAAATCACGGATACCGCACTGATAAGCTCCGGCAAGAATTGCACTAAGCAAGTTGGTTCCAACACCGGAAACATACCTGCTGCAGGCAATGCCATCAGCCAGCCATCCGGCATCCTTGTAGACAAGCAGGTGACTGCTTATGTAATCCGAATAATACTCGGGATAGGCCAATGCCCACACTTGCGAAAGATTCCACTGACCTCCCCATGCCGCATCAGTATTATAAAAGTTATGTTTAGGTTTTCCATTTTTCAAAGGAATTTGTCCAACCGAACCATCGTTACGGG
>JAGPJL010000194.1 GCA_018054455.1 Parabacteroides sp. | reverse complement strand
TTCACTTTGTTAATTATCTGTCTGTTTGTACCGTTTCTTGTAGCAGAAAATGCAAACGGGCAAGCATTAAAAGAAAATAACATAACGTACAATATTAAAAACGCATCAATTGTAAATGTATTCAATCAACTTAGTAAAATAACCGGATATTATTTTTTCTACAATGAAGAGGCTATTGAAGGAGTAAAAGGTATTTCAATAAATGTAAAAAACACCGAAATAGGTACAATATTGAAGGAATTATCGCGTCAGACCAACTTATCTTTTAAAATAATTGATAATACTATATCTGTCAGTAAAAAAGGGAACGCAAGCACTTCACTCGTAGTTACACAACAAAATGGCAGTATTACAGGTGTAGTTAAAGACAAAAACGGAGAACCTATTATTGGGGTTAACATCCTTGTTGAAGGAACAAGTTTGGGAACAATTACAGACCTGGATGGAAAATTTGAGCTAAAAAACGTACCTTCCGGAGCTGTTTTAAAGGTATCATATATTGGATATTTAGCCCAACTTATCGAGCTAAAAGGTCAGAACTCATTCAATATAGTTCTTTTGGAAGATTCAAAAACATTGGATGAAGTTGTGGTAGTGGGTTTTGGCGTTCAGAAAAAAGAAAACCTGACCGGAGCTGTTTCTCAAATCAAGATGGACGAGGTATTAGGTGAAAGACCAGTGATAAATGTCATGAACGCACTTCAGGGTACCATGCCTGGTCTGGTTATATCCGGGGCATCAAGTCCGGGGCAGACTAAAAACTATAATATCCGTGGTACCACCTCATTAAATGGAGGAGAGCCATTGGTATTGATAGACAATGTTCCCGGTAATATTGATATGATAAATCCGGAAGATATTGAATCGGTATCTGTACTTAAAGATGCGGCATCTTCTGCCATTTATGGTGCGCGTGCAGCATTCGGCGTAATATTGGTTACAACGAAAAAAGGTAAAAAAGAGCAACGTTTTCAGTTAAGTTACAATAATAACTTTGGATTTCAGTCGTCTATAAACAGACCGGAACAGGCTTCGGCCCTTGAATTTCTTCATGCATATAAAGATGCTGAATTTCTTTCCGGAAACTATTTTGCAGGCCAGAATATAGACAAATGGATAAACTATCTTACGGAGTATAGAAAGGATCCGAGTAAATTTGAAACAACAGGCGATGGGGTATATATACCTACAGATAATAATTCAGCAAAAATACGCTACTATCTGAACGAAAAAGATCTATATGACAACATGTTGGAAGACTATGGGTTTCTTCAATCACACAATGTTTCAGCATCAGGTGGAACCGAAAAGCTTTCATACAGGTTATCATTGGGATACAATAACGAGCGAGGAATACTTATTACAGACAAAGATAGTTACAAACGTATATCTGCTAGTTCATATATCTCTGCAGATATTACTGACTGGCTTACACAAGCTGTTGATATTCGTTATGCAAAAAGCACAAAATCAATGCCAAACGAAGTAAGTGGATCACTTTACGGAATGAGACTTTGCAGTCTTACTCCCGAAGGAGACCTTACCCTGGACGATGGTACCACCCTCCCTATGAATACGCCAAAAAACATGCTTCTATATTCAGCTCCAAGTATTACTTTAAATGAAAATCCCCGTATTCTCTCCAGAACAACCATTAAACCGTTCAAAGGATTGGAAGCTGTTGTAGAGTACACATTTGACAAAAAAATCTATGATCTGAAAGCCTACAATTCACCTTATGATTTCACATCTATTCAGTTAGGCAAATCGGCTTCGGCTTCTACATCCAAATATGAAAACACAAAAAGCTCGACCGATTATAATGCGCTGAATGCCTATGCAACTTATAGTTTTGATCTGAATGAAGATAACCATTTCAAATTTATGGCAGGCTACAATCAGGAATCAAGCATGTTCGAACAGTTATATGTTACAAGATTGGATATGATAAACCAGGAGATGCCTTCATTCAGTAGTGCAACCGGAGAAACTACTGCAACAGATACCTACAATGAGTACACGGTACGTGGAGGTTTTTATCGCTTCAACTACGATTATAAAGGCAAATATTTGTTTGAAACAAACGGCAGATATGATGGTTCTTCCAAATTTCCCAAAAACGACCGCTTTGGCTTCTTTCCATCATTATCATTGGGTTGGAATGTAGCCCGTGAAGATTTTATGGCATGGTCTTCCAGTTGGATGAATGAATTTAAGTTAAGAGGATCGTGGGGACAAATTGGGAACCAGGCTATTAATCCATATGCTTATATGCCCATTATGGATGCAGGAAAAGCTTCCTGGATAGTAAATGGAGAATTACCCACATCATTGGCCACTCCAGGCTTAGTGAGTAGCAATTTTACTTGGGAAAAAGTAGAAACACTTGACTTTGGTGTTGATGTAAACATGTTAAATAGTCGTCTTTTACTTACATACGATTGGTATCAGCGAGATACAAAGGATATGCTTGCAGCCGGAATGGAACTACCTAGCGTGGTTGGAGCACCTGCTCCATTGCAAAATGTAGCCGATCTGCGTACAAAGGGTTGGGAACTAGCTATCTCGTGGAGAGATAAAATTGGTGCATGGGGCTATAATGTAGGATTAAACCTATACGATTCGCGAACCCACGTAACCAAATATGATAACGCAGCCGGATTGCTAAGCAATTATTATGAAGGATACGAAGTTGGCGAGATTTGGGGATATGTAACGGATGGTTTTTACAGCATGGATGATTTTGTAGATTCAAACACATGGAAACTTAAAGAAGGAGTAACCTCCATTAAAAGTTATAACGTAAGACCAGGAGATGTTAAATTTAAAAATCTAAGAGATGACGAAGGCAGTGTGAATCAAATTGATCCAGGCACAAGTACTCTTGAAAATCCTGGCGATAGAAAGATTATTGGAAACACACAATCTCGCTATCAATACGGTATCACCGCAGGTGTAAATTGGAAAGGATTCGACCTGAGTATTCTTTTACAAGGCACAGGAAAACGAGATTACTGGGTTAGCGATGACCGAAGATGGGGATTCAACTCTAATGAGTTTGGAACAATATTTGCCGATCAGCTTGATTATTGGAAACCAGTTGATGCTGCGAATGGTAACTACAATGCTATTAATCCAAACGCAAAATATTTCCGTATTTACGATCAAAGAGACAATGCCGGCTCTAATACACGTACACAAACAAAGTATCTTTTAGATGCCTCGTATCTACGCATTAAGAACATATCTTTAAGTTATAACGTTCCCCAAAGAACAGTTAATAAAATAGGGATTAGCGGATTAAAAGTTTTTTCCAGTGTGGAAAATCTGCATACATGGAC
>JAGPJL010000193.1 GCA_018054455.1 Parabacteroides sp. | reverse complement strand
CTAAATTTGCTTTTCATGATACCATCTAGATTAAAAAAACAGAAACTAGGTTTATTCACTTATAATGTATTCCAAATACTATCCCACTAATGACAGGGACTTCATTTACGCGACCACATCATTCGTAAAAATACTGGAGCAAAATATATTTGTTTTCATAAAACCAAGTATAATAGGTTGTTAGATGCAATGATAACGAATATATTTTACAAATTAGATAAAAAGTAAAAATTAATTATCAATTCGGTAAATAATTTATTAATACTGATAAAAACAGTATTGCTTGTTCTATGTTATCTTCTCATAGTGAATTTGCGAAAATATCCTTCACTTCCTTCACTTTCCAACACAACACACTATTAATCAAAGCAATAAAGAAAAATCCGAACTGAATATCCTTCACTTTCGACGTAATATCCTTCACTTTTGGTTTCACTTTTCAAATTATCCTTCACTTTTTGGATGCTTCAATAAGCTTATTTTCGGCTTCGTTGGTCTTGTATTAATTTACGGACAGGCATCAGGAAGCGTTCAATCAGGCGGAGATCATCAGTAATGATTTCTGCACTTCCTGCCATCTGGCGGGTTAAAGGAAGCTGCCTATCGTAATTGGTTGTCAACCCGGATGGGAATACAATCTCGAGCACATAGTAACCTTCCGGTGTAGGAATATTGGAAATACTTTCTACCCGGCCTATCAGATAACCGAATTCCTGATCCGGGAAGTTGTTGAGTCTCACATTTACCCGCTGACCAACCTTTACCTTTCCTGAACCTTGTACCGGAAGCAACGCTTTTCCTTTTGGCTGGTGTTGTGCGGCGGGAACAATGGTAAAAACAGTTTCCCCTGTTAACACATTCTGATTGTTACTCCATACACCCATCAAATTTACAGTCCCGGATATGGGACTCACCATCAGATAATCCCGTTCCCAGGATTTAATAGCCGTAACCAATTGTTCTGTAGCGGTACGCAAAGCCAGCATATAGCGATTCTCCAGTTCCGACGACTGCTGCTGTAAGTCGAGCAACGTCTCTTTACCTTGCGTTAACTGCATTTCCGACTGTTTTGCAGAAGCCTTCACAGACAAAGAAGTTTGCCTGCTTTGCAGGTAACTGTTCTTTGAAACTTCAAAATCCTCATCGGATAGTATCTTCCTTTGATAAAGAGCCGAATCACGCTGAAACATCGATCGGGCCAACTCAGACTGAACTTCTGTCAATTTATTCTGCTCCACCACTCCTCCGTAATACTGGTGCTGCATACTAAGTTGCTTTTGCTGAAAGGCAATCTTTTGAGGATAGTAATTTAACGATTTATAATCCCTGTAATCCTGCAAGCTGGTTAGAAAAAGAGAATAAGCTCCCTGAACACTTCCCAGCTGAAGAGGACGAGCGCCAAAACGCTGGCGAGCCATTAGCAGATCACTTCCTGCTGTAATCCATTCACTAACCTGCGAAGACAACCAAAGTATATCTTCCGTACGTGCCGGATTCTGGATAACCGCCAAAGGAACATCAGCCGACACCTGACTATTATTCTCTACATAAATCTTGTCCAGTTTACCTGTAGCACGAGCGATAATACTTACCGGAGGATCTACAGTCGTTATGGTAACCTCAGCAGTAATGACATCCGGATAACGATAAAAGAAACTTACGCAAAGCAAGATAAGCAGAATACCCAATAATACAGCAATACCCCAGCGCAATATCCACGGCGGAACTCGCCCCATCACCTCTTGCACCTCTTCGCTTCTTAGCTCTATCTCTTTGTATTTCTTTTCTTCTTCCATTTGTGTTGTACCGTCTTATTGTCCAAGTTCAAGCTGATTCTTCACCAGCTGATAATACTTCCCTTTTGTTGCAGTAAGCTCCTGGTGCGTGCCCTCCTCAACAATCTTACCCCCATCAAGAACCACAATCTTGTCGGCATCCCGTACCGTACTGAGTCGATGAGCCACTACCACCACAGTTTTACCTTTATAAAACTCATTCAAGTGCTCCATTATCTCTTTTTCATTGTTGGCGTCCAGTGCATTGGTAGCCTCGTCCAGGAAAATAAACTCCGGATTTTTATATACAGCGCGGGCAATAAGCATCCGTTGCCGCTGGCCCTGACTGATTCCATTGCCTTCCATACCTATCTTTGTATTATACCCCAACGGAAGCGAATCAATAAAATCGCGGATGTTTGCCACCGTAACCGCATGTCGTAAACGTTCCGGATCTATCATCTCCTGTCCGGCAGCAATATTACCGGCGATAGAGTCGGAAAATATAAACCCATCCTGCATAACAGAACCGGTTTTGCTGCGCCACATATGCGGATTTAAATGCTTCAAGGGGGTTTCACCCAATTTAATGGTTCCCTTGTTGGGTTCGTAAAACCCAAGCAGCAACTTAATCAGCGTTGTCTTTCCACTACCACTCGCTCCCACAATAGCAGTCACCTTGTTTTCAGGTATGGTAAGATTGATATTCTCCAATACATAGTCGCGGTCGGCTCCATCGTAGCTAAAAGACAAGTTCTCCAGTTTTAATGTGCGATCATCCGGAAGCTCTTTAAGCTTTAGGGATATATTCTGTTCTTCATCTTCCCGTTGATGAATTTCGCCCAGACGTTCCAGGCTGATCTTTGCATCCTGAAACGATCGGGCGAAGGTGATGAACTGCTCAATGGGAGAAGTAAGCTGCCCCACAATGTAACTTAAAGACATCATCATACCCAGCGTCATCTGTCCCTCTACCACAGCACGTGCGGCAAGGAAAGAGATCAAGATATTGGTAGTCTGATTAAAAAATACCGATCCGATCTGCTGGTATTGTTCCAAAGCCAGCCCCTTCATACTGATTTTGAATAATTTTACCTGAATACGCTCCCACTGCCATCGCTTCTGCGTTTCGCAATTATTAAGTTTTATTTCCTGCATTCCGGTTATCAGTTGATACAAGTTACTCTGTTCTCCGGCTGCCTGAGCAAAACGTTTGATATCCAACTCACGCCGATACCGCATAAAAGCAAGAATCCAGGCCACATAAAGCCCGTTCCCCAATAGAAATAAAGCCAGAATTGTTAAATCGTAATAGCCCAGCACAAAGCCGAATACAATAAAGTTGACAAACGAGAAAAGCGTATTAATAGAAGAACCCGTAAGAAATGACTCAATTCGCCCGTGATCTCCAATACGCTGCATAATATCCCCTATCATCTTTGTATCAAAAAAGTGCAGAGGAAGCCGCATCAGTTTGGCCAAAAAATCAGAGATCAGTGCTATATTGATCCGGGTATTCATGTGAAGCAATATCCAGCTGCGAATAAAGTCCACCGATAACTTTCCTA
>JAGPJL010000012.1 GCA_018054455.1 Parabacteroides sp. | reverse complement strand
CTGTTTAGCAGCCCATGAGCGGAAATCTTGTATCACTTTGAATAATACACCAGCTTCACCACGAAAAGTTCCCGAACCGGAAGGCTTGCCGTCTTTTGCATACCATTCATAGAATCCGTTGTTTTTAATCACCCGTTCGAACATTGGACGAGCCTCATCGTAGGCCTCTTGAATAAAGCCATTACGAATGAGTTGCTGGATCATTCGTCCTCCAAACCAGGTCCAGTCTCCGCCATTCTGATATCCGTAAGGATACATTCCTTTATTTTGGAAAGAGCCTTCGGGATAGGGAGGGTATACTGTAAGCCCGATTGTAGGTGCTCCGGATGCTTTTACATTAGCCAGCATGGCAGCATTGGAGTATGCTATTTCATCTTTGGAAAGAAGATCGGCTTCGATAGCCATAGCAGTGCCCCCATGATAGAAAATCTCGTTCTCATCGAAGTTGGCAGGAAATGGAGAATCCTCTAAGTAAATATGAGGAACAAATTTTTGTTTTTCTTCATCCCACAAATATTTACGGACGTTGGCTTTAATTTCATCTCTGGTTTTCGCCCAATTATTTATGCTTTCCTTGTTATTTGTAAGATCTACATAGTGATTTATGGCTATAATAAAAAATGCATTGTCATAGATGTCGATAGCAAGATGCGAATTTTTGTCAAGTTCTACTCCCCATGGATGTTCTGGTTGAACATCACCCCAGTCGGCTGTGGTAGCACCCCAGATTAATCCATATTTAGCGTTGTAACGCTCCTTCATAAGATACTCTAAAGCCAGTTCAAGCCGTTTCTCTACTGTAATTCCATCTATCTCCCGCTGTAGAAATGCCCGGTTACCACTTTTTGTAACATATCTCCACACTGCCTGAACAAGCGAAGACTCCTGGTCTGTTTCTACCGTGTTTTTATGAGCGGCGTAACGGGGTTCGAGGTCTGATAACCGGTACTTGTACCCATCTTTATTATTCAGATTGGCATGGTTTATATCAATGAAGCCATCTACTATATCGCCCGTCTTTCCCTGAAACCGGAAAAATGTAAGGAGATTATCCTGCACGGTACTGTCGGGCATAACTTCCATTGCAAGCTCTATAAAAGTATTATAGTCGCGAATCCAGACTTCACCGTATCCGTCGCCTGCATTAAATCCTCCTTTTACTACCTCACGAGCCATGGAATCTACCTGCTGCATGAGTGTGTCATTTGTAATTTGTTTTGCCAATTGCTGTTCTGAAGAAATTGCATTTCCTCCGGCACAGCCTGTTAAGGTTGCAACCAGGCTGGCTGAAAGGAACAAGATAGCGTGTTTAAACATGGTTTGATGTGTTTTTGTTTTGTTGTTTGATTTGAAGACAAATATAGACAGTTGTCGAAATTGGGCTATTATGTTTTGTTCCTATTCACTTATACAATCTTACTTTTTTCTTTAAATTTGCATGTATGAAAGCACTTGGTGATACAGATTATATTTACAGCCTGATAGCAGAAGGCGAACATCAAACGCAGGACTTTAAGTTTGAAATATCAGATGCCCGAAAAATAGCCCGGACTTTATCTGCATTTGCTAATACAGACGGTGGAAGATTGCTGATCGGGGTAAAAGATAACGGTCGAATTGCCGGCATTCGCTCAGATGAAGAAATTTATATGATCGAAGCAGCCGCTCAGGTTTACTGTGTACCCGAAATAACTTATTCAATGCAGGTATTCATGGTCGAAGGTCGTTCTGTCCTGGAGGTAAAAGTCGCAGAGAATAAAAAGAAGCCGGTTTATGCTAAAGATGAGTCAGGTAAAGAACTCGCCTATATACGAGTAAAAGATGAAAATATTTTGGCTACGACTGTACATCTGAGAGTTTGGCAGCAGACCGGAAGTCCTGTTGGTGCATTGGTAGAATATACGCAGAGGGAACAACTCCTTTTAAACTTACTGGAACAAAATGAATTTATTACCCTAAATAAATATTGTAAGGAAGGATCTATTCCTCGACGATCCGCAGAAAACCTGATGGCTAAATTCATTAGATTTGACCTTATCGAACCGGTTCTTGTAAACCATAAGTTCTATTTTCGGCTTAAAAATGAGGAATAAATTGTTCCCGAATAAGTCTCCATTTTGAATATGCTCATTATAAAAGTGCCCTGTAACAGACTATCGTATCCGATAATCTGTACAAAGGCACTAATAATGAGTGTAAAGTCATGGTTGAATATAAACGTTGCATTTCATATATATAACAAGTAAACTTGTAATATTGTTACTCATTCGTGTTAAAATAATGAGCTTTCATTCTTTAACTAAATTATTTAGTTTGTTTAACTATAAAAAATAGTTACCGAACTAAATTATTTAGTTTATTTGCATTGTGGATTAATAAATCAAGCAATAATGAAAGAGATAACAACAAAAGAAGAAGAAGTAATGCGGCACTTTTGGGCAGCAGGTTCATTGTTTGTAAAACAAATAGTAGAAATGTACAAAGATCCAAAGCCACATTTTAATACGATCTCGACGTATGTGCGCAGTCTTGAAGAAAAAGGATACCTGGACCATGAAGCATTAGGAACTACCTTTCGTTACTTTCCTGTAATTTCCGAAGAGGAATATAAAAAGGGAAACCTTGGAAATGTTATTAATAAGTATTTTAATAGTTCTTATCTGAATGTGGTATCTTCCTTTATCCGTGAAGATAAAATTTCGGTGGATGAGGTGCGTAAGTTGCTGGACGAAGTGGAAAAACATTCAAAGTAAGAAAACGATGGAAACTATCTTATACTATTTATTAAGAAGCAGTATTTGTTTGCTGCTATTTTATGGCTTCTTTCAACTGGTCGTTAAAGAAAGCACATTTCATCATTTAAACCGTGTGATGCTTCTTTCATTGCTTGTCGCCTCATTATTATTGCCGTTATTTCACTTTAATGGACTGATTGATTGGTGTCAGCAAGAGCAATCTGCAACAGGAAATTATATGATACAGTATACAACATCAGCGGTATCAACAAAACCTGCGTATGTTTTTCCCTGGGTACAAACAATATGTCTTCTCTATATATTCGGCATACTAGTAGTCCTTTTATATTATTTGGCAGCCTGGTTTCAGGTAGAGAAGATAATCAGGATGTGTACAATGCAGCTTTATCCTGAAGATACATTATTATATGTGACTGATAAAGAGATTGCTCCGTTTACATGGATGAATAAAATTGTTATATCCAAAACTGATTTGGATCGTAATGGCGAAATTATCATCAGGCATGAGCAAGCACACGTACGACTTAATCATTCATTTGATTTGTTTCTTATTACAGTTTTTTCAGTATTGTTCTGGTTCAACCCTTTTGTTTGGCTATTCAAATGGTCATTACAGCAAATTCATGAATTTGAAGCGGATCAGCAGGTACTAAAAGATGGCATCGATGCAAAGCAATATAAATTAGTATTAATCCGCAGAAGCGCAGGCGAGCAAACCTTTGCCATGGCAAGCAATTTTACCTATCGTAGTCTGCAAAAACGTATTCAAATGATGACTAAAAAGAAATCCAACTCACTATCACGACTAACTTACTGGGGTGTGATTCCAGTAGCTTTACTGGCAACCATGTTGCTGTCTGTTCCTGTAGTTAACGCGCAGAAAAAAGAAGTAACTGCCCAAGCGGCTTCAGATTCTTCGAAGGTAACAATGAATTTTCATGTAGTTCGTACAGATTCAAAATCGAAGGCCGAGCCTGTTGTTTTTAAGGCTAAAGAAGGTGAATTGCTTGTCGTAGGTTCGAAGTCAACCGAAAACCCCCAACAAATTGAGGTT
This sequence comes from Parabacteroides sp., assembly GCA_018054455.1. Classification (GTDB taxonomy): domain Bacteria; phylum Bacteroidota; class Bacteroidia; order Bacteroidales; family Tannerellaceae; genus Macellibacteroides. The sequence continues at coordinate 32,248 of JAGPJL010000012.1, read as the reverse complement.
ACAGTCGACGACAATATTCGCACAGCTGTTGTTGTTCAATCGGATACAACTGTTAGTTCAAAGCAGCCTTTGTGTTTTGTCGATGGAAAGAGAGTGGCAACCATTGAAGGAATCGATCCCAATACAATAGAAAGTGTAAGTGTACTTAAAGATAAGTCGGCTACAGAACTTTATGGAAAAGACGCAAAAGACGGAGTAATTCTTATTGTCCTTAAGAAGGAAGCAAAATAAGGATTATCAGCTATTTTATTTCAGTCAGCATACATAGCCTCGTTCAGGTTATTGTCTGCTGACTGATTTGCTTTAAGTATCTAAGCGCAAAAGTATAGTAAGAGGTATAGCGGAGACGCTTCCGGATTGCTTATCTTCTTTTGGTTAGGGTGCCCAGTACGCTTCGTACAAGTTGTGTGCCGAGGGTGCGTCCAACGGATGAGAGCATATTCCCGAACATCTTCTCGGTAGGAGATTGCCGGTTGGACGAGCGGCTTTGGGTTCGGTAATTACGGGCCTCTTCGGCAGCACGCTCTTTCTCAATCTGTTGCTGCTGCTTTTCCTTTTCAAGGCGTTCTTCTTCTTGTCTGCGGGTTTCACTTTCGCGCTGTAACAGTTCGTAGGCAGATTCGCGGTCCATCGTTTTTTCGTAAATACCGTATAAGGGTGACTGACGGATGGCTGTATTGCGTTCTTCTGTTGTAATAGGTCCGATCTGTCCCTGCGGACATAGCATCTTGGCTAATTCAACAACTGATGGAGCGCCCTTTTCGTCAAGAAAAGAAACAAGTGCTTCGCCTGTGCCAAGTTCCATGATGGCTTTTTCCGTGTCGAATGCCGGATTTTGCCGGAAGGTTTGTGCAGCCGTTTTTACGGCTTTCTGGTCGCGGGGAGTAAAGGCCCGAAGGGCATGCTGAATACGATTGCCCAGTTGTCCGAGGATTGTTTCCGGAATATCGAGCGGGTTTTGGGTAATAAAATAAACACCCACTCCTTTAGACCGAATCAGTCTTACTATCTGTTCGATTTTGTCCAGGAGGACTTCCGGGGCTTCATCAAACAATAAATGTGCTTCGTCGAAGAAGAATATAAACTTAGGACGCTCCAGATCTCCCACTTCCGGAAGCTCTTCGTACAGAGAAGAAAGCATCCACAAAAGGAATGTGGCATAAAGCTTAGGAGAATTTAGCAACTTGTCTGCCGCCAAAATATTGATCACTCCTTTTCCATTATCAGTCTGAATAAAATCGAATACATTGAACTCCGGCTCTCCAAAGAAGAGGTTACCTCCCTGATCCTCTAAATGTAAAAGCCCACGTTGTATGGCTCCGATGCTGGCAGCCGATATATTGCCATATTTCAATGTATACTCGCGGGCATTATCTCCTGCAAATGTAAGCATCGACCTCAAATCTTTTAGGTCGATAAGTAACAGCTTGTTATCGTCGGCTATGCGGAATACAATATTAAGTACACCCGCCTGCGTATCATTTAAGTTAAGCAACCTCGACAACAGAAGCGGACCCATATCCGAAATAGTAGTCCGTAGCGGGTGACCTTGTTCGGCAAAGACATCGAAGAAACGGGTGGGGTATCCCTGAAAGTTAAACTCAACGCCAAATTCTTCCTGCCGTTTAGTTATAAACTTATTCAATGTTCCTGCTTTGCTGATTCCTGATAGGTCGCCTTTCATATCTGCCATAAATACAGGTATACCTAGTTCACTGAACGATTCTGCAAGTACTTGCAGAGAAACAGTTTTCCCCGTTCCGGTAGCACCGGCAATCAATCCATGACGGTTTGCCATTTTGGGAAGGATAAACAGCGGGCCATTGCTATGGGCTACGTATAGTTTCTTATCAGGATTTAGCATGATGAATCGGTTTTAAGGTTTATAAATCAGAGTAATTTACGGAAAAAGTATCGCCATTATTCATATCGCCGGTAAGTAAGCCTTTCTTTAACCACGACATCCGTTGCGCGGAAGTCCCGTGGTTAAAAGCATCGGGTACGGTGTATCCTTGCGACTTCATCTGCAGACGGTCGTCGCCGATGGCGGTTGCCGCATTTAGCCCCTCCTCAATATCCCCGTCTTCCAGCGAATTGTATTTTACATTGTCATGATATGCCCATAACCCGGCGAAGAAATCTGCCTGTAACTCCAGGCGAACATTCAGCTGGTTACTTTCTTTTTCGTCCGTATTGCTTTGCAATTTCTGTACTTCCTCCAATGTGCCAAGCAAATATTGCACATGATGACCCACTTCGTGTGCTATTACGTAAGCGTAGGCAAAGTCGCCACCCGCCTGCAATTTTGATTCCATATCCTTAAAGAAGGAAAGGTCTATATAAACAGTCTGATCAGCCGAACAATAAAAAGGTCCTGTTGCAGAAGAGGCATTTCCACAACCCGAAGAGGTTGCATTAGAAAATAACACCATTTTAGGAGGAACGTATTCCTTACCCATTTCGTGAAAAACAACAGTCCATACATCTTCCGTTCCAGCCAGAATTTGAGAAGCAAAGGTTGCCATAGCTTCCTCTTCGGCTGTTGGAACGTATTCGGTATCCTGACCAGTTAACCCGGTACCTACTTGTTGTTTTACAATATCCAGTGGATTACCGCCCATCAGCCAGACAATCAGTCCAACCACGATTAGTCCAACTATCCCAAGGGACTTACCTCCCAGTTTACCGCCTATGCCGCGCTGGTCGTCCACATTGTCGCTTGTCCTTCTGCCACCTAAACGCATATTGTATCAATTTAAATGTTTAACAATCACAATGTTACTAAATATTCTCCGGAAAATCAAGTAAATGGGTGCATTTTCATAAAGACCATACCAGGCTAATAACTTATTTATATAACAACAAGACACGAGGCTTGGTTATATTTCGAAAATAATTTGTTTATTTGTAATTAATTAATACTTATAGTCATAAAACATACATGTTGTGAAGAGGCATAATCTGCAATTAAAATTAAACGAAGACATTGAACTGCGTCAGTTGCAGTTAGACGATGCCTTGGATATCTTTCAGACAATCGACAGTCAAAGAGATTATTTGGGTAAGTGGCTTCCTTTTGTTGAATATACTCAAAAGCCGGAAGATTCGGCTCAGTTTGTAAAGGAAGCGTTGGATCTGCCAGCAGATAAACAGGAGTACCTGTTTGCCATTCGTGCAACAGGCTTGTTTATTGGATTAATTGGGTTTAAGGATACGGATAAAGTAAACCGTAAAACAGAAATAGGTTACTGGTTGCGTGAAGAGTATCAGGGAAAAGGAATTGTAAGTGCTGCAGTGAAGGCTCTTTGTGATTTTGCTTTCGGCGAACTCCACATGAACAGGATCCAAATAAAATGTGCTGTTGGAAACTTCCCAAGTAAACGTATTCCTCAACGGCTTGGTTTTACTTTCGAAGGCATAGAACGGCAAGGAGAGTTGCTAACCGGAGGCGTTTTTACAGATCTGGAGATTTACAGTCTGCTTAATGCGGAGTGTATCCCTACGAAAAGAACAAATTAATAAGCGCTGAAATAAAAAAAGGAGGTTGTCCGTGTTATTCAGACAACCTCCTTTTTTTATTAAATTCCTGGATTATAATGCTTCTTGTTCCCGACGGGTTTTGAGTGTGTGGCTTATCTCTACCATCTTTTTCTCGCTTAGCGGATAGATGCTGATAAATAGTACAGACAAAACGGTTCCAACAGCAGGAAGGAAACTCATAAACATCTTGATGCCCTGAATAGCTTCTGCGTTCTGCACCTCATTGGCCCGGAATCCGAAATAAGCCAGTAACCATCCTGTAAGGGCGCTACCAATCGCCCAGCCGAATTTCTGACTCATGGACGAAGAACTGAATATAAGTCCGGTTGCTCTGTTACCTGTTTTCAGTTCAGAATAGTCGGTACAGTCGGCATACATCGACCACAACAAGGGGAAAACACTACCGGCACATATACTAATCAGTATTTGAAAGATAAAGATCATCGCCATATTGTCTTTATCAAACCAGAAGAACATAATACTAAGTATTGTAGCAATACTCATAGCACCCATGTAGGTCTGTTTCTTACCAATCCGGTTGCTTACAGGAGCAGCCAGAATAACACCCGCAATGTTGGCAATCTGACCTATTGAAAGGTAAAGACCGCTCAGTACAAACGATACGCCGAAAAATGAAACTGTTTCGTAGTTTTCTTCAACAATAAAATATTTGAAGTAGTAAACAGTGGCACCATCGCGGATGGAATTAAATACGAGTGCTGCAACTCCGGCTCCAAGCAGAATCCACCAAGGCCTGTTTTTCCACAAATCTTTCAGGTCTTCTTTAAGAGGAGCTTGCTTTTCGCGCATAGGTTTTACCCTTTCTTTGGTAAGGGCAAAGCAACCAATAAACAAAAGGGCACACATAACAGCAATAACGATTACAGCCATTGTCCAACCATGTTGCTGGTTTGTTAACTCTTTGCTGTGATTGCTAAAGAAATTCACCATAGGCATAAACAACAGCAATGCGATGAAACTCCCAACGTAAGCAAATGCCATTCTAAAAGTCGACAACGTGTTTCTTTCTTTCGGGTCAGCACTTATTACACCCAGCAATGAAGCATAGGGAACATTGATTGCCGAGTAAACCATCATCATTAGTGAATAAGTTACATAGGCATAAATCAGTTTACCGCTATCATTCAACGATGGCGTAATGAAAGTGAGAACCCCAATAACCGAAAACGGAACGGCTAGCGTAAGCAGGTAGGGGCGGAACTTTCCCCAACGTGTATGTGTACGGTCGGCTACCACGCCCACTATAGGATCGAAAGCCGAATCCCAGACACGGGTAACCAGAAAGAGTGTTCCAACTACGGCAGCAGGAAGTCCGAAAACATCCGTATAGAAAATCATAAGATAAGAGCCAAACAGTTTCCAGAACATGGACGATGCCATGTCCCCGAAACCGTAACCTATCTTTTCTTTAAGTTTTATCATGGTACAAATGGAGGATAAGAATTATTCTCTTCCCATTGTTTTAAAATTCCTGGCAATTAAATCCTTTAACGTTTCAACAGACGAGGCAGTCGTTAAACCATCAGCCGGCGTGTTGAGGCAGTAATCCACCAGTTTGTCTACTGTCGTTGTTGCAACATGCATACGGGTATCTGAAGATGCATAGTAAATAAACACCGATCCGTCTTCGTCCTTTATCCATCCGTTGGTGAAAAGCACGTTTGATACATCGCCGATACGTTCTTCACCTTCGGGAGCCATAAAGAATCCGCCTGGTGTAGCGATCAGCTTTGTCGGATCCTCGAGGGAGGTCATGTACATATACAGTACGTAACGCAGACCCGCCGCGCAACCACGTACTCCGTGCGCCAAATGCAACCAACCTTTAGATGTCTTGATCGGGTGGGGGCCTTCGCCGTTTTTAACTTCCTTGATGGTGTGATAATAACGCTGATCGATAATTATCTCTTCCTTCACTTCGGCGCAGGTCATATCCTCTACTAAAGCCCAGCCGATACCTCCACCGCTTCCGGCATCGATAAAGCCATCCTGCGGACGGGTATACAGGGCATACTTACCGTCCACGAACTCTGGATGAAGCACCACATTACGTTGCTGACTTTTTGTTTTCAGATCCGGGAGTCTATCCCAGTTAATCAGGTCTTTTGTACGTGCGATTGCTGCTGTGGCAGTGGCCGACGATAAATCTCCTGCAGGAGCATTCGGGTCGTGACGCTCTGCACAGAAGATGCCATAAATCCAACCATCCTCGTGTGCCGTAAGGCGCATATCGTAGATATTTGTTGCCGGATCTTCTGTATCGGGCATTGTAATCGGATAATCCCAGAAGTGGAAATTATCGATTCCATTCGGACTTTCGGCAACAGCGAAAAACGATTTACGGTCGGCGCCTTCCACACGTACGACCAGAATGTATTTGCCATTCCATTTCATGGCTCCCGAGTTAAAGGCGGCATTCATGCCAATTCGTTCCATCAGGTATGGATTCGAATCCTTATTCAGGTCGTACCTCCAGAATACAGGCGTATGAGCACCGGTTAAAATCGGATTCTTATAGCGGGTATACAGTCCGTTTCCACCTTCCAAAGGCTCGTTTTTAATGGAAAGAAATGTTTCGTGATCGCAAAGGAGTTTGGCTACCTTGTCTTGAAAAGCTTTCATATTATTTTATTTATATAAGTTTTTAACGTCTTGGCTAAACAATGTTTTTGGATTCTGGTAGAATTTTACAAAGTCGGCTGCCGATACCTGGCCCGGATAAGGAGCATAGAAGTGGTTATCGCGTTCTCTTGCATTTCTCCAAACTAAAACATACGCAATCGGATATTTATCAACAATAGGAAGCAAAATTTCCGTCCACCAGTTACTCATAGGCAATGCCTCCAGTCCGGTTTCGGTAAAAGCGATAGGTTTATTGTGTTCTTTACCCATTTTAGTGATAAATGTCAGCATGCTATTCATCGTTTTTATAAACCCTTCTGCACCGGCTTCACCACCAAACTGATATCCGTCCACACCCAGCAGATCCACGTATTCATCACCCGGATACCGTTCCATATACACATCACCAATGCCTTCTGTACCCGGAGAATACGCATAAAGAAGATTGTTTACCCCTTTTACATCCAAACGATTGCGGGTAATTTGCCATAATTGCTTGTATTGTTCGGGAGTGCAATGCTCTTTACCCCACCAAAACCAACTACCGGTATGTTCGTGCCAGGGACGAAACAATACAGGAATCTTATCACCTTCTTCGGTTGTAAGATTGTTGAAAAAAGCAGCCACCCGGTCCAGCCAGGTAAGAAACAGTTCGTGCTTTGCTCCACCGGGAAGGACAGATGTAACCACACCAGGCGTTTTTACATCCCAGGAGTCGCCGCCGGTAAGCGGATTGTTAAGGTGCCAGCTAACCGAAATCATACCGCCGCGTTTATATTGATTGATCATTTCGGTGCGAATCTTTTCGAAGGTAATATTATCCAGACTCTTCGCATCACCCAGTTCAATGTGACCCAGATCGAAGCTCATTACAGCAGGATAATCACCACATACACTTTTAACATCAGAGCGGCCGGCATCCCCTTCCCACCCAATTCCGTAAAGAGGGTCATCGTGATGTCCGAACATGAATCCTGTTTCGTGCATCGTTCTAAGATTTTTGAGAAGATTCTCAGTCAGAACAGTCCGTTGTCCGGTGGTTGAAGTAGTTTCTTCGTCATTCTTTGCAATGCATGAAGTAATTGAGGTGAACATGCATAGAATTAGTAGTAGTTTTTTCATTTTTCTCCCTGTTTTGTATTTACTATTGTGGTTACAAAAGTAGAGGTTTGCTTAGGAGAAAACCGTGCGTTATTTATCTAAAACTAATACTATTTTATCCTATCCCTTAAAAGAGAATTTTCTTTTTCCTGTAATTATCTCTGAACTCTTTGGGGGAACATCCTTTTTTCTTCTTGAATATACGGTTAAAGTTCGATAAGTTATTAAATCCACACTCATAACAAATCTCGGCAATGGAGCGAGTGGAATCCACCAATAAACGGGCAGCGAAACCAAGCCGTAAATAAATGATATAATCCGAAAGGCTTTTCCCGGTACGCAGTTTAAAAAAACGACTGAAAGCAACCGGAGTCATGCCTGCCAGATCCGACATTTGATGCAACCTTATCTCTTCCATGTAATGTTTATTTAAGTACTCCTGTACTTTTTGAATACGTCTGCTGTCTGCATTTACTTCCAATCTGGCAAACGAAGAGCTTGCAAGAGGTTGCGCATTTTCGCAATTGGAAAGTTCGTAAAGGATGGTTAGAAATTTAATCACGGCATAAAACCCCTCCCTTTCAGAGGCTAACGTATCTAATTTGTCGTATACTTTAAGGATAGCATCCATCGGGAACGAAAGACCTTTGCTTGCCGATTCAAGCATTTTAAGTATGCTGTCAAATTGATTTTTATGGATTAAACTATTGATAAACAAATCGGGCGAAAACTGAATGGTGATTTCTCTTATTTTAGTAGAATTACATTCGTGCTGCTCCCATACATGTTCAAGGTCCTTACCAGCGATCAATACAAGGTCGTAATCACCAATAACCTCGGCCGAATCGCCAACAATTCGCCTTACACCCGCCCCCTTTTCTACAAATGTTAATTCATATTCAGCATGACAATGAAGCGGATAGGTGAATTCCGATTTATATCTTTCAACAATATAAAAGCAGTCCTTATCCGAAAGAGGCGTAATTTCCCTAATAATAGTATTTGTTCCCGCAGCTGTTGTCATGATGCTAAAAAAGTATTAGTATGCTGCAAATATAGTTTATAAATAAGGAGGCTTAAATCCCTTAACCTAATTAAAACTACCCGTTCAACATTATTTAATAGATTTTGACTATACTCTTTGCAACTTTTTATGTTGTAAAGCAGTTTAAGTAGGATATAAACCGAATATAAATAAACAACGAATAGATAAATATGGAATTATTAAAAGTACTCAACGAGCGATACGCTACAAAGAAGATGAACGGACAAGTTGTTCCGGAAGATAAAGTAGAAGCAATTATTGAAGCAGCCCGCATGGCACCCACCTCTTCGGGTCTGCAGCCCTTTAAAGTGATTGTTATTACAAACAAAGAATTAAAAGAAAAAATAGTAACCATTTCCTTTAATCAGACACAGGTGGTTGATTGTTCTCATCTGCTCGTTTTCGCTGCATGGGATAATTATACAACCGAACGTATCTCTCAAATGCTTGACTTTACAGTAGACCAAAGAGGTTTGCCTGTCGGCACCATGGATGATTATAAAAACAGATTGCTCAGCATTTATGGAACGCGCGATGCGGAGTTGAACTTTATCCATGCCGCTCATCAATCGTACATCGCATTCGGTATGGCTATTGCCGCCGCCGGCGAATTAAAAGTAGACGCCACTCCCATGGAAGGCTTCGATGCCGATGCACTCGATGAACTATTAGGATTAAGAGAACAAGGCCTCCGTAGTGTAACTATGCTTCCACTGGGTTACCGCGATGCAGAGAATGACTGGTTGGTAAACCTGAAGAAAGTTCGTCGTCCGAAGGAGGACTTTGTATTTACACTCGATTAAATAATGCAATCCTAACTGCGATATTTTTCAATTTAATCTGCCACTTCTCACTTTTAGTGTTACTTCCCTTTATCCATAAGGGATGTGGCGGTGAAAGATGAGAAGTGGCAGATCGTTTTTATCTGTCACCTGTCACCATTTTATTTCAGCCCCACAACCCTTCCGGGATACATCCTGCCGGGTTATTCTACATCCACATAGCCTGACAATTTCAAATCAACTGATAATTAACTCACAATAAACGATAAAGTAGTTCAATCACTATAGTAAACTAATCCGAACACTACGAACAAGTATTCGTTTGCCATATCGCAAACGCAAAGTCAACATATGGATACCTTGCGTTTGTCAATTGTCAAACGCAAGGTATTCAATTGCCAAACGCAAAGTATCCATATGGCAAACGAATACTTGTTCGTATGCAAACGGATAATAGACTATAGGAATACTGCTACTTGCTATAAGGCGGCGAGCTAAAATATATAGAAGAACTTTATCTCTAGCTAAAAACATCTAAAATGAATAGGTTGAGTTAGACTACCATTCAGCCTGTTCTTAAGATAATTTTGTATATTTGGTCCGATTAAAAGCCGGACCAAATTTATATAAACAAAAAGCTAAGTATTAAATGAAGAAAAACTTATTCAGCCTGCTGCAAATAGGTACCACACTTATGGCTCCTGCAGCTGCATTGTTTGCGCAGCAAACGGAACGTCCCAATGTTATTTTTATCTTGGCTGATGATATTGGCTATGGTGATTTGAGTTGCTATGGGGAGAAAACGATTCATACGCCTAATGTGGATAAATTGGCTTCTCAAGGAATTCGGTTTACCGATGCGCATGCAGTGGCGGCAACAAGCACTCCTTCGCGTTATTCACTCCTTACGGGTCAATATGCATGGCGACGCAATGACACGGGTATTGCCACGGGGGATGCGGGCATGATTATTCGTCCGGAACAAACCACCGTTGCAGATATGTTTAAAACGGCCGGTTATTATACCGGTGCTGTCGGCAAGTGGCATCTCGGTTTGGGTGATAAAGCCGGAACACAGGACTGGAATGGATTTATAACTCCAGGTTTAAAAGATATCGGTTTTGATTATTCCTATATTATGGCGGCTACGGGCGACCGGGTTCCTTGTGTTTTTGTTGAAAATCAGCGGGTGGTAAATCTTGATCCCAACGATCCAATTCAGGTTAGTTACGTGCAACCTTTTCCCGGTGAGCCGCTGGGGAAAGATCATCCTGAAATGCTGACTGTTTTAAAGCCAAGTGTGAATCACGGTCACGATCAGGCCATTGTTAACGGGGTATCGCGTATCGGATATATGAAAGGTGGAAAGCAGGCCCTCTGGACAGATGAAAATATTGCCGATAGCATTACTTACAAGGCAGTGCAGTTTATCGAAAACAACAGAGATAAACCATTCTTTCTTTATTTTGCCACGAATGACGCACACGTACCTCGCGTTCCACATCCTCGTTTCGCAGGAAAGAGTGGTATGGGAGCCAGAGGCGATGCCTTGTTACAATTTGACTGGAGCGTAGGCGAGATTATGAAAACGCTGGAAAAGCTTGGACTCTCGGAAAATACGCTTATTGTCTTAACCAGCGACAACGGTCCGGTTGTAGACGATGGTTATCAGGACAGGGCTGTCGAGTTATTAGGAAATCATAGGCCCTGGGGTGACTTCCGTGGAGGTAAGTATAGTAATTTCGAAGCGGGGACAAGAATTCCTTTTCTTGTAAGCTGGCCTTCGAAAGTTAAATCAAGCGTATCAACCGCATTAGTTTCTCAGGTTGATTTGTTTGCTTCGCTTGCCGCTTTGACAGAAACACCAATACAAGAAGGGGTAGCTCCGGATAGCCGAAATTATCTTACTACGCTGTTGGGCAAGACGAAAATAGGGCGGGAGTATGTTATCGAGCAAGCTGGTTCGTTATCGGTATCAAATAGCGAGTGGAAATACATAGCTCCGGGTAATGGTCCGGCGTATAATAAACTTACCAATACGGAACTTGGTAACAGCAAAGAACCACAGCTTTATAATCTAAAGAAAGACCGTGGAGAGAAAGTAAACCAGGTAGCCAGATATCCTGAAAAAGTAAAAAGCCTGCAATCAATTCTTGATAAAGAGAAAGCAAAGCAATAAACTCAACCTCTGATTTAATAAAAGATTCCCTGTAAAACTGAAATAATCTCAGCTTTACAGGGAATCTTACGTACAATACTTTCTGAATCTTTCCACTATTTTTATTATACTAAAGAACCCCATGTAAGCGGTCTTCGAAAGCAGCAAGCGATGCTTTGGCTCCTTCGCCCATTGCAATGATAATCTGTTTGAACGGAACGGTAGATACATCTCCCGCTGCATATATTCCCGGTACATTTGTCCGACAGTGCGAATCGATCACAATCTCTCCGGAACGGTTCGTCTCAACAACCTCCTTAAATATGCCACTGTTGGGGGCTAAACCAATTTGTACAAAAATACCATCCAGCTCAATCTGATGTTCTTTTTCGGTGAGACGATCTTTCACCAGCAGGCCTGTTACTTTGCTTCCGTTGCCAACTACTTCGGTAGTCTGAGCATTTAGGAATATCTCAACGTTAGGCAAACTGCCTGCTTTTTCCTGCAAGATTTTATCCGCTTTCAGTTCGTTGTGGAACTCAAATATGGAAACTTTGCTACATATACCGGCCAAATCAATCGCAGCTTCAATACCAGAATTACCTCCACCTACTACTGCTACGTGTTTACCTTTATAAAACGGACCATCGCAGTGAGGACAGAACGCAACACCCCGGCCAATATACTCCGATTCACCCGGAACATTTAGTCTTCGCCAGCTTGCTCCGGTCGTTACTATCAGTGCCGGAGCTGTAAACTGTTCACCGCCGGATACCGAAAGAACCTTTTCTTTACCATCTATCACCACTTTTTCCACCCGACGGTGTTCCAATATGTCGATCGGGTAATCGTTAATGTGTGCCATTAGATTACTTGCCAGTTCCTGACCGGTAGTTGTGGGTACAGAGATAAGGTTTTCGATTCCAACCGTTTCTTTTACCTGACCACCTATTCTTTCGGCCAGCATAGCAACTTTTAACCCTTTTCGGGCAGAATAAATAGCCGCTGCAGACCCGGCAGGACCTCCGCCTACCACTATCAGATCGTAATTCTTTACGGGCTTTTCCGAGTTATCCCCGGTTATGCCATATTCAGCTTCAAGTTTAGTAAGCAATTCCCCAAAATCACTGAGACCCACATGAATCAGTTTACCGTCGGCAAATACGGATGGTACTCCCTGAATCTTTAATGCATCGACTTCTTTCTGATTAAGTCCACCGTCAACCATTTCATGATTGATCTGTCCGTTCAGAGTCGCCATGGCATTCAATGCCTGCACCACATCAGGGCAATTTGTACAAGAAAGTGAAACATAGGTAGTCAGTTTTATAGGACCTTTCAACGCCTTGACCCTATTACGTATACTTTCGTCGGGTATGTTTTTGCCTTTACCGTCCAGATTCAATATGGCAAGTAAAAAAGAGGTAAATTCATGACCGTTTGGAATGCCCCGAAACGTAATTCCGGTCTTCAGTCCGTCTTTCAGTATTGCAAATTCCAGTCCATCGCCTTCGTAAACCTCACACACAATTTTTTCTGAACAGTCGGCTACATCATTCATCATTTCCAATAGCTCGTTCCGGCTTTCGTGTTGGCCAGATACAGAAATAGCAAGCGTGTATGTCGCATCTAATCCTGCAAAAATATTTTTTAGCTGATCTTTTAAAGTAGAGTCTAACATAGTTTACACGGTTTTTCTTATTGTTTATAAAAAAAAGAGGCCCTAACAGGATGTAGGAGCCTCTTTATTTGGGATAAATTAGATTTTACCCACTAAATCGATGCTTGGTTTTAGCGTTGAATCGCCTTTCTTCCACTTAGCAGGACAAACTTCGCCGTCGTGTGTGGCTACGAACTGAGCAGCTTCCACTTTGCGAAGCAATTCGTCTGCATTACGTCCAATGCCATTGTCGTGAATTTCTGCAATTTTAATTTGTCCTTCGGGATTTACAAGAAATGTACCACGGTAAGCCATACCTTCTTCTTCAATCATCACCCCGAATGAGCGACTTAACACACCTGTTGGATCTGCCAACATCGGGTATTTAATTTTGCGAATCGTATCAGATGCGTCGTGCCATGCCTTATGCACAAAGTGAGAATCTGTGCTAACCGAATAAACCTCAACGCCCATTTCCTGGAACTTCTCATATTTATCGGCCATATCCACCAGTTCGGTAGGACATACAAACGTAAAGTCTGCAGGATAGAAAAAGAAGATACCCCACTTGCCTTTTACATCATTGTTCGATACCGATTTAAACTTGCCATTTTGAAATGCCTGTACATTGAATTCAGGAACCAGAGAATTAATAATTGGATTCATAGTTTGTTTTATTAACTTAATTTTGTTTTACTTTCACGACACAAAATTAAAGCTCATTTTCTGATTCAAACTATTTTTCCAATTGATAGATTTTATGCCTTCATAGATGAAACTGATAAATCGATGCTAACTTACTTACTGGCTTTTAGTCCGCGGATTACAGAAGAGGTAAATCCGGATAATTCCATTTCGTTTAGCCCCTTGATTGTTATTCCGCCTGGTGTTGTAACTTTATCGATCTCTGTTTCGGGATTACTTTGATTCGCAATTAAAAGATCCACAGCTCCTTTTACGGTTTTAAGTACTATTTCTTTAGCCTGGTTTGGATAGAAGCCAAGTTCAACTCCACCTTCTGAGGAAGCACGGATGTAACGCATGGCGAATGCTATTCCACTTGAAGCAAGGGCAGTCCCTGCTGTCATAAGTTGTTCTTCGATCAACATGGCACTTCCCAGTTCATTGAACAGGTTTACAATAAGGTCTTCTTGTTCGTCGGAAGCATTACAGGAAGACACAAAAGTCATACTGCTGCATACTTCGATAGCTGTATTAGGAATGACACGGAAAACAGTAGGCGTGCCATGTTCAAGATTCGATTCTTTATCGAGAAATTCGTTTAAACGATCGAAAGGAATACCGGCTGCTATGGAAACGATGATTTGTTTGTCGTATTTCAACGAATATTTTATTTCGTTGATTACTGATTCAACGCGCCAGGGCTTTACAGCAATAATAATTATATTGGCATCTTTTACAGCTTCAATATTAGTAGTAGAAATAACAAAATCTTTGTTAGATTGAGTCATTTTATCCAGATTTTCCTGAACCAGGTCAGTACAGGTAATGTCGGATGCTTTAAGAATCGTACCTTTCGCTAAGCCGCGGGCAATGGCTCCTCCTATATTTCCAACTCCAATAACTGTTACTTTCATTGTGTAATTCTCTTATTCGGTTAATAATATTATATTAGACATAAACGGAAGCAAATGTAGTCATAATAATTATATATATTGATTTTAGATGTCATTTTCATATCTTTGTATCTCTTGTAAAACAACACCCAGGATAGGGATCAATTATGCCGGGGAACCGTGGATAAGTAATCATTGGCGGTTTATTGTTATAAATAATGACAAAAAGTGAGAATATACATTGAAAAAAGTCTTCAGTAATTAGCTAAAAAATTACCTTTGCTTCTTATTTGATAAAATTAATAACCAATAGAATGAAAAAAGTCTTAGTAGGTGCCTTGTTGTTTGCCTGTGCGTTTTCGACAGTGGCACAAGATAGTAGTGAGTATGTATTTACTCCGATTAAAGAGTTAAAAGTAACCCCGGTAAAGAATCAGAACCGTACAGGAACATGTTGGTCTTTTTCAGGACAAGGTTTTCTTGAAGCCGAACTGCTTCGCCAGGGAAAAGGCGAGTTCGATTTATCGGAAATGTTTGTAGTAAGTCACTCCTATAAAGATAAAGCCGATAAGTTTGTTCGTCTGCACGGCAAACTTAATTTTGGACAAGGAGGTTCTTTCGAAGATGTTCTTTATGTAATGAAACATTATGGAGCAGTTCCTGAAGCCGCTATGTCTGGTTTGCAGTACGGTGAAGATATGCACGTACATGGAGAAATGGAAGCAATTGCTTCCAGCTATGTGAATGCGGTTGTGAAGAATGATAACGGTAAACTTTCTACTTCATGGAAGAAGGGCTACGACGGTGTTATAGACTCCTATTTGGGCGCAATTCCTGAAAAGTTTATGTATAATGGCAAAGAATACACCCCTGCAAGTTTTTCCAAAGAGCTTGGTTTAAATATGGATGATTACGTTTCTCTGACATCTTATACTCATCAGCCCTTCTATACTTCTTTTGCTTTGGAAATTGAAGATAACTGGCGTTGGGCGGATTCTTACAATCTTCCTATAAATGAGTTTATGCAGGTTTTTGAGAATGCGATCAGTACAGGTTATTCTATTGCATGGGGATCTGATGTTAGCGAAAAAGGATTCACTCGTAATGGAATTGCTGTAGTTCCTGATATTAAAGCGATTGAAACATCTGGTTCGGATCAGGACAAATGGGTTGGTCTGAGCAAGACAGAAAAGGATAACGAAATTAAAAAATTAATTGAGAAACCTTGTCAGGAACTTGCTATTACACAGGAAATGCGTCAGGTAGGTTATGATAACTATCAAACAACAGACGACCATGGGATGCTAATTTACGGTATGGCAAAAGATCAGACCGGAAAGAAATTCTATATGGTAAAAAATTCATGGGGTACAGACAATAAGTTTAAGGGAACATGGTATGCTTCTGAAGCTTTTGTAGCCTATAAGACAATGAATATAATTGTACATAAAGATGCTCTTCCAAAAGCAATTGCAAAGAAACTTGGTATTAAGTAATTATAATTCAAGAAACATAAAAAAGCCTTCCGGAAATTCCGGAAGGCTTTTTTATTTAACTAGTTTCAACGAATAATTAAGTTTGGAGGTGTTGCCTGATTCAACTTGTTTTATTGACCAAGTACACGTTTAAAACGGGTCATAAAGTCGGCTGCTTCTTCCATCGATAAACAAAGCGGAGGCAGTAAGCGAATGGTGTTTGTACCAGCAACTCCTGTAAATACTTTTTCTTCAAATAAAAGACGTGAGCGGATTTCTTTAATGGATTCTTCAAATTCGATACCTATCATTAATCCACGGCCACGAATTTCTTTTATGCCGGAAAGCTTGCCTAGTTCTTCGATTAAATAATTTCCAACTTTTGTCGCATTGTCAAGAAGTTGTTCTTTTTCCATAATTTCAAGTACAGCTATTGCGGCTATACAGGCCAGATGATTTCCACCGAAAGTTGTTCCAAGCATACCGAATACGGGTTTGAACTCTGGACTGATTAATAATCCAGCCATTGGAAATCCGTTACCGATACCTTTTGCTACAGTTATCATGTCGGGTTTGATACCCGCATATTGGTGAGCAAAGAATTTTCCGGTACGTCCGTATCCTGATTGAATCTCATCCAGAATAAGAACCGCTTTGTATTTGGTGCATACAGCCCGCAAGGCTTTAAAGAATTCATCCGATGGTTGCTGAATACCTCCAACACCTTGGATACCTTCAATAATTACCGACGAAACATCTCCTTTTTTTAGTTCTGCTTCAACAGCATCAATGTCATTTAACGGAACAAAAGTAACGGGAATTGTATCATTAATAGGAGCAACGATTGCCGGATTATCAGTAACTTTTACTGCTGCCGATGTACGTCCGTGAAAGGCCTTCTTAAAGGAAATAACTCGTTTTTTTCCATTGTGAAAAGACGCAAGCTTTAAAGCGTTTTCGTTGGCTTCGGCTCCGGAGTTTATCAGAAAAAGTGAGTAGTCTTCGTATTCTGATAGTTTTCCCAACTTTTCGGCCAGAACGACTTGTAGATTATTGATAACTGAGTTTGAGTAAAAACCCAATTTATTAAGCTGTTCTGTTAGCTTTTCTACGTAATAGGGGTGACAGTGTCCTACCGAGATTACAGCATGCCCGCCATAGAGGTCGAGGTATTCGTTTCCTTCGGCATCCCAAACGTGGCATCCCTTTCCCTTTACAATATCAATATTGAATAAAGGATATACATCAAATAGTTTCATGTTCATTCAATTAAATTGTCTTTACAAAGCTATATAGCTTAAAAAGCACTTGGTTTAAGGTGTAATCCTACCGATTCTTCCAGTCCGAAAATTAAGTTCATGTTGTGAACAGCCTGACCGGATGCACCCTTCAGCAAATTGTCTATCATCGAAACGATCAATAGTTTGTCATGATGCTTTTCAAGGTGGATCAGACACTTATTCGTGTTTACTACCTGTTTCAAATCCGGATTCTTATCAATTACAAATGTGAAAGAATGATCGTTGTAATATTCTTCGTAAATTCGCTTAATCTCGCTCAGATCAATTTTACAATCGATGTAAGTTGTAGCGAATATTCCACGGGAAAAGTTACCTCTGACAGGAATAAAATTGATGGCACTTCGGAAGCTGTTTTGCAGTGACGACAGACTTTGTTTTATTTCGGCCAAATGTTGGTGTTCAAATGGTTTGTAGATCGAAATGTTATCGTTTCTCCAGCTAAAATGAGAGGTTCCTGATGGTTTAACACCTGCTCCCGTCGATCCGGTGATGGCATTTACATGTAGTTCGGAATTAAGCATCAGGTGTTTTGCCAATGGTAATACGCCCAACTGAATACAGGTGGCAAAGCATCCCGGATTGGCAATATGTTTCGCTGCACATATTCTACGGCGGTTTAATTCAGGTAAACCGTAAACGAAGTCATGTTCCGGACTTTCAAGGCGGAAGTCTGTGCTTAAGTCTATTATTTTTAGACTGGAAGGTACTTCATGACTATCCATAAATTTCTTGGAATCACCATGAGCCGTACAGAAAAAGAGTACGTCGATATCCGAAAAAGGAAGTTCGTCTGTGAAAACCAAATCTGTTTCTCCGTAAAGGTCACTGTGAACGTCGGTAATCTTGTTTCCGGCATTACTTGTACTATTTACAAAAGATATTTCAACATCAGGATGGATTAGCAGCAGACGAATTAATTCGCCTGCTGTATAACCTGCTCCACCAATAATTCCTACATTAATCATTATTGCTTGTTTTTGTTTTGTACCGAATAAAAGATTTTCATCTGGTTACCCAATATTTTGGTGAAACCTTTTACATCGTCGGCGGTCCATGCTTTTTGTTCTTCTCCGTAAACACCGAAGTCGCCTTTCATCAAATCGAAGTCGCTTTGAACGCCAACCAAGGTATAGCTGTACGGACGCAAAATAACAATAACACGTCCTGTTACATTAGCCTGACTACTTTGAAGAAAGGCTTCCATGTCGCGCATTACAGGTTCAAGATACTGAGCTTCGTGCAAGAACATGCCATACCAGTTGCCAAGTTGGTCTTTCCAGTACTGCTGCCATTTGGTAAGTGTATGCTTTTCAAGCATTTTATGAGCGTTAATAATAAGCATAGGTCCGGCAGCTTCGAATCCGACACGTCCTTTTATCCCAATAATTGTATCGCCCACATGCATGTCGCGTCCGATTCCGAACTTGCTTCCTATTGCTTCAACCGCACGGATGGCATCAATCTTATTGCTGTAGCCAACACCGTTAACGCCACAAATCTCACCTTTTTCAAAATCGATTGTCAGTGTTTCTTCTTTTGTAGTAGTTACCTGAGAAGGATAAGCCTCTTCCGGAAGAGTTTGATCTGAATGCAATGTTTCTTTTCCACCTACACTGGTACCCCAAAGCCCTTTGTTAATGGAATATTCCATCTTTTTAAAATCGGCTTCGAATCCATGCTGTTTCAGATAATTGATTTCGTATTCGCGGCTCAATACCATGTCGCGGGTGGGGGTAAGTATCTTGATACTCGGAGCAATAACTTCGAATGTCAAGTCAAACCGAACCTGATCATTACCAGCACCGGTGCTTCCGTGCGCAACATAATCTGCACCAATTTCTTTGGCATACTCAATGATAGCCAACGCCTGGAAAATACGCTCCGAACTTACTGAAATTGGATAGGTACCGTTACGCAATACGTTTCCGAATACCATATATTTAATACTCTTCTCATAGTATTCCTGTTCAACATTGAGGGCCACGTGCTTTACAGCACCAAGTTTATAGGCCTTATCTTCGATAACCTTTAATTCTTCGTCGCTGAACCCGCCTGTATTGGCAACTGCTGTATAAACATCATAACCTTTCTCTTCCGAGAGGTACTTTGCGCAGAAAGAGGTGTCTAATCCACCGCTAAATGCCAGCACTACTTTTTCTTTCATAATCTGTATATTTAGTATTTTATTTGTTTTCTTTTTCTTCGTTTTTTTTCTTTTTAGGATCGTTGGGATCGTAAAGCATAGCAGTGCATATACAATAACGTCTTTCTGTCCTCATTAGTACATCATGGTTGACGCATCCTTCGCAACCCTTCCAAAATGCATCATCTTTTGTAAGTTCAGAAAAAGTAACCGGAACATATCCTAGTTCGGTATTGATTTTCATAACGGCTGCGCCGGATGTTAATCCGAACAATTTGGCTTTAGGCCAACGTAGCCGGGATAAGGTAAAAGCTGCATTTTTAATTCGTTTTGCCAAACCATGTCCACGGAATTTCTCAACAACGATTAATCCCGAATTAGCGACATATTCTTTATTACCCCATGATTCGATGTAACAAAACCCTGCAAATTCATTTCCTGCCAATGCGATAATGGCTTTACCCTCCCTCATCTTCAGGGCAACATATTCATGGGTTCGTTTGGCGATACCTGATCCTCGTACTTTTGCTGCAGTTTCAATGGTGTCCAGAATTGTATCCACGTAAATTTCGTGGGAGGCATCGGCTACCATTACATCAATTTCAATTTCTTTTTCCATTTTATATTTTGTGTTCTTAATTCATTTATACAGAAGCTTCTTCTATTTCAGGAATAAACTGAGACAATGCCTTGATAACTCCTTCACGGCTGATTCCTTCCCTGGGAATAAGTAAGATGGTGTCGTCGCCGGCAATAGTACCTAAGATTTCGCGTGGAGCTTTTGCGTCAATATCCGATGCGATACCCATCGCGTATCCAGGTCTTGTTTTCAACACAGCCAGGTTACCCGAAAATTCAATGTTCCGGTATCCTGTTGCGGGTTTAGTATCAAGCACTCTTCCCTGATTCCCTGCGCCAGGGACCCGGATCTGATCGGGAAGCGTATACACATAGTTGTCTGCTCCATCGTGGGCTTTCGCAATTTTAAGATGCTTGATATCACGAGAAAGAGTTGCCTGAGTAAATTGAAATCCTTGCATCTCTAAATGTTTTAACAGCTCTTCCTGATTACGAATCGCTTCGGATTGAATTATCTGACAGATTGCTTCTAACCGTTGTTGCTTTGTACTCATTGTTGTATATTTATTCAAATAGGCTGCAAATTTAGCGAATAATCTGAATAAATATACACTTTGAGGATCTTTTTATACAAAATAACAATTGATAGCTAAACACATAAAAGTAAGAATTTTATGTGTTGAACAATAGTCCTCCCGGTTTGTTGATTTATTAAATAATGTTGTAATTTTGCACATATTAAAAATAAAGAACTAATTGAGATGAAAAAGTTAGCAGGATTATTTATTACATGTATGCTACTCCTTAGCTCTTGTGGGAGTGTCCCTTTGACGGGAAGACAGCAGGTATTACTGGTATCAGATTCTGAAGTTGTAGCCGCAAGTCTGACGCAGTATAATGATTATTTAAAAACGGCCAAACTTTCAACAAACAAGACGCAGGCAGCCAAAGTAGAACGTGTAGGTAAGAAAATTGCTGTCGCCACAGAAGCTTATTTAAAGGCCAACGGATTAACAAGCGATATTGCTAATTTTTCGTGGGAGTTTAAATTGGTTAATGATCCCCAGGTGAACGCATTTTGTATGCCTGGAGGAAAGATTGTTGTTTACGAAGGACTTCTTCCTCTTACTTTGACAGACGACGAGTTGGCTGTAGTGGTTGGACATGAAGTTGCTCATGCTGTTGCAAAACACGCTAACGAACGTATGAGTCAGCAACTTGTTGCTCAGTACGGATCGTCTATTTTAGGACAGGTTTTGAGTGGAAAGTCTTCGGCAGTGCAGTCTGTTGCTTCTACTGTATATGGTTTGGGAGCCGAATACGGCGTAACGCTACCTTATTCACGTAAACATGAATACGAAGCAGACTATATGGGGCTTGTATTTATGACGATGGCTGGATACAAACCAGAAGTTGCAGTAAACTTCTGGCAAAAGATGTCGGCCAATGGCGGAAGTGGTGCTCCCGAATTTATGAGTACGCACCCAAGTGATGCCAACCGTATTGCTGAAATTACACGCAGACTTCCAGAAGTAAAAGCGATGGTGAAATAAGAATTAAACCGTAATTCCCATTTTTTTCATAAGGAAACACGCGTTCATATTTTGAGCTATTCCTTCTCTTAGTTTATAAGAGAAGGTTAGCTCATTTTCTTTTATATCTGCCTCGAATCTGTAGTTTTTTAACTGGTCAGGAAAATCATTCTCCAGTGTCCCTAATACCAAATCATGGGTGGCGATAATTCCACATGCCTTATAGGTGATGAGTTGCTTCATTAAGGCAAGAGATCCTTTTTGTTTGTCGACCGAATTAGTTCCTTTAAGAATCTCATCTAATATAATAAACATTTCTTCTCCCTGCGAAAGACGGTCGATGATCATCTTTAACCGTTTGAGTTCTGCAAAGAAATAGGACTCATGATTGACTAAAGAATCTGCTGTACGGAGACTTGTTATTAATTGTGCAGGATAAATAGTCAACGAGGTTGCAAATACCGGAGCACCGGTAAGTCCTAATAAATAGTTTACTCCAACTGTTCGAAGATAAGTGCTTTTTCCTGCCATATTTGCTCCGGTTACTATCAGGAACCATGAACTTTTTTCTATAGATATATCATTTGTTACACAATCATCCCTATTCAGAAGCGGATGTCCTAAACCTGTGCCTTTCATTTTGAAATAGCTGTCTGCTAGTTCGGGATAAGAATAATCCGGATGATTAAAAGCAAATCCTCCTAACGAATTAAGTGCATCAAAATGAGATAAGGCCGCAAACCATTGACGAATATCTTCATTGTGCTGTTTTCTCCAGCGTTCTATATTGATTGATTGTCTGATATCCCAAAGTAGTAGTATATTTAAAATAAATCCTGCCAGCCAATTATATCGTTGATCCAGATTCCCTGTATACTTTGATAATTTCTTTATGGCAGTCGATGCTTGCGAATTAGTATTTGATAGTTGACTACTAATGGAAACAAGTTCGGCCGACTGAAAAGGATATTTCTCTATGCAAAGCATCAGCTGACCGTAAGCTGAAAGAATGCTTTCCATTTTGCTTACCGACTGGTGGAGTTTGTTTATTTTTTTTGTCTGGCTGTATGAAATAACGAAACATAAAGCAAAGAGCATCGACAAAAATGGCATAGCTATAAAGTCGAAAGAGTAAAGAAGTATACTGCTCAACCAGGCTATCGGGAAGATCCATCCGAGTATTTTCCATAGAACATTCCCTTCGAACAAGATTGTTTCAGACGAAAGGGACTCTACAAGTTTATCATCATTTTTTTCTCCTTTGTACATGGCTCCGGTCACAAAAAAATGTTGTCTCAGCTGAGAGTTCTCTGATAACTCCCTTACTGCAGCTTGCCTGCCGAGTATCTTTTTCTTATCTGTTGAAGGATCTGTAAACCAATTGGAAAGTAAAGCACGTCCACCTTGGGTAACAGTGCGATTGATTGATTGAAATAATGAATTTTCTCCGAAGAGATCAAGATCAAGACCAAATGGATGAGAAGGATTGCTCAGCTCCGATGCACCATCAAAAGCCGAAAAGTCGTAATTAAGTCCACGTAACTCGTCTTTGTCAAGCTTTATTAATGTCTCAGTATACTGTTTTTGCTTAAATAAACGATTGTGTACGAAGATAAATCCTATAAAAGGAATTAGAAAAGAGATGAATGTAATTACCCATATAACCCATCCTTCATCTCTTATAAACCAAATACTAAAACATAATCCGCATACAAGAAGTAAACGGATAGTACCTATTAGATGTATTCTCTTTTTTAAATTATCCAGCTTTTTAGAAAAAGCAGCAATCGAATCCTGATAAAACTGATATATCTCTTCCATGTTGCCAAAGATATGGAAAAATTGAGAAGTGTGCAGGTTTTTGTGTATTTTTGCATTCTCTTGTATGGCTCATAATGAATGATAGAGGGTAGAAAATAAAGGTTAGAATTCGGTTATGATAAAAAGTATTTTGTTTTCTATTGCACTTTTTGCAAGTAGCATGCTATCTGCGCAAGTTATTGTTTATAAGTATGAACGATTTAACGCGGACAGTGTTCGACGGGAATTGGATAAAAGGCCTTATTTTTCTCTAAATAAAGATAACTATCTTATTGTTGGGACCACTCTTGGAGAAAGACCTACGACTACGAATTCTGATGCCAAGTTTCAGTTGAGTATCAGCCAGCGACTTACTAAAACGGTACTTCCTTTTGATACATACTTATTTATTATGTTTACGCAAAAAGCGTTTTGGAATGTTTTCCAGAAGTCGATGCCTATGCGCGATCTGAATTTTAATCCGGGCATCGGTTTAATGCGTCCTATTATTTACAAAAATAAGTATATTGGAAAGGGATCTCTTATTCTCGAACACGAATCCAACGGGAAAGATAGCCTGGAGTCCCGAAGCTGGAATAAATTGACCCTGGCAGTGGCTGTTCTGATGCATAAAAATGTAGAAATGCAATTTAAAACATGTATACCAATTATTGATAGTGACAACAATCGTGATATTCTTAAATACAATGGTATAGGTCAGCTTTCCACCAGCTTCATGACAGACAACCGCAAGTTTAATGCGGCTGTTATATTAAATAAAAGAAAAGGTTGGGATTTGAACTTCAATACTACACTTGAAGTTGGATATAAGTTCAATCCCCGTGACAACCAATATATTTTCCTGCAATATTATAATGGTTATGGAGAAGGACTGTTGGAATACAAACAGTTTCAAAGCAAATTACGTATAGGCTTTGTTATCAAACCACAGGATTTTAGTTTTTATTGATTTATTCCAGATTGTATAAATTGAATTTGTTTTAGAAACTGAACATAAATGGATGATAATTCATTATTGATTAATGAAGTTAAGGCTGGTAGCAGGGCTGCGTTTAATGCACTTTACAGATTGCATTACGTAGGACTGATTTCCTATGCCGAATTGTTTCTGGATGCAGATGCTGCTGAGGATGTGGTG
The DNA here is from genome assembly GCA_018054455.1 of Parabacteroides sp. Lineage (GTDB taxonomy): Bacteria > Bacteroidota > Bacteroidia > Bacteroidales > Tannerellaceae > Macellibacteroides. The sequence continues at coordinate 7,753 of JAGPJL010000012.1, read as the reverse complement.
CAGGATGTCTTTCTCAATGTTTGGCAAAACAGAGAAAACTTAAATGACTCATATTCTTTTCGTGGTTATTTGTTGCGTTCTGTCTATAATACATCGTTGAATTACTTGAAAAAAGAAAACTACGCCCGGAAATACTCAACAGACTATCAACAGCAAATAGAAGAGATGGGATACCTCTTTTACGATCCGGATGCAAATGATATTATTCAAAAATTATATTCTAAAGATTTGCGCGAAGAAATTCAGAAAGCGATAGATGCTCTTCCTCCCAAATGCAAAGAGGTTTTTTCGTTAAGTTATCTCGGAGATATGTCCAATAAAGAGATTGGCATTCAATTGGGAATTTCGGTAAGCACCGTAGAAAATCATATTTACTCTGCACTAAAGCAGCTAAGACTAAAATTAGGTATGTATAAGTCCCTTCTTTTGTTTTTTGTATATTTTTTACATAAATGATAAAATATTTTCATTTTGACTAGGTGATTTCTTTTCCCCGGTTGTATATTATACGTAACACCTGAATTAAGAGAATACTGAAAGAATGAACGAACAACTTATATATAAATATTTGTCAGGACAAGCGTCAAGAGCCGAAGAACTCGAATTGCTTGAATGGTTGACTGTTTCGGAGGATAATAAAAAAATATTCTTTGAAATGAAAGCTATCTGGTCGGCTGTTCAGCATGCAGGAAGCCCGGTTGGTCCGATTAAAATAGAAAATGCCCTCCTTGAAATTAATAATAAGATCGACCAATCTTTACCCAAGAATAGACGTGTTTCATTTTTTACATATAATAAAAAATGGATTGCTTATGCAGCTGCAGTAGTCTTTCTTATTATGCTTCCGCTGACTTACCTAATTAATGATAAGCATAACATATCGTCGCACGAGGCGTATGTAACGACAAATTCCAATGATATTAAAACAATCATACTCTCAGATGGTACTAAAGTTTGGCTTAATAGCAAAACATCGCTTACATACCCTGAGAAATTTACAGGAGAACGTAGAGAGGTAATCCTCGACGGTGAAGCTTTCTTTGAAGTTACTAAAGATGCCACTCATCCATTTATAGTAAAAACGTCTTCTTTCCGGGTAAAAGTGTTGGGTACATCCTTTAATATAAATTCGTATAAAGACAGCTTTCTGGCAAACACAGTGCTTGAATCCGGAAAGATACAGCTGCAAACAACGGAAGGTCAGAATTTAATTACGCTGCGTCCCGGACAGCAGGCAATATATACACCAGGAACAAAAGATCTGGAAGTACGTAATGTTGCTGTAAACGAATATACATCGTGGCGCTATGGATTAGTTTCCATGAATAATGTAACTATACAGGATATAGTGAAAAGCCTGGAAGAAACTTATAAAATAAGTATACAAATCGATTCTGTCCATTTAAGAAATCACCGTTATAATTTCACCTATAAGAAAGATGAAGGAGCGGAAGAGGCAATTCGTATGCTGCAATATATGACAGGATTAAATTGTAAAGTGAAATAAAACAGAATTTATAGTATGGATTGTTTACCAGCATCAGAGGTTGAATCTGTATTGTAATTTGTTTGAGATATCATATTCATTGGTCTGTATTATTTGAAACATTATGCTGAAACATGAAGCCTGTATTTTTGTATCGCAATAAAGCTATAGATTATTGCAGAGAAAAGAAGGCTGAATGGATGAAAGCATAGATTCATGGATGTAAAAGAATTTAGTGCTTGTTAGTCTGATTTTATTAATTCATAATATAGAAAAAACTAACGCGATGCATTGTTCAAACCAACATTAACGTGATTGTTGGAAAATGTATGAATCTAAAATAATACAACTGAATATTGCGAAGTGTTAATCTAAATTGTAAAAAAAAAGTATGAACAAAAAGAAAAACCTGCTATTCTCTATTAAACACGCGTGTGTAGGGATTTCGCTATGCTGTATGGTTGCGGGAGCTGAAGCTGCCCCCTCGAAGTCCAGTGTTTTCAATCAAAAGTTCGATGTCGAGCTTTATCTTAAGAATGCGACGTTAAAGAACGTGGTAAAATCATTGAAAGAGCAAACTGAAATTGCATTTTCTTATGACACGTCTTTGGATGCTTTAAATGTGAATAACATTTCACTAAATGCAAAGAACGAAAACATTGAGTCTATTTTAGACCAGGTTTTCGCTGGTACAGGTATTTCATATAAGATAGAGGATAAAATTGTTGTTCTTTATCGTACATCTGTAAGTAAAACAGCTAAAACAACTGTTGCCCAACAAAACTCAAGGAAGGTTGCCGGAGTTGTAAAAGATGCCATGGGAGAACCAATTATTGGAGCCAATGTGGTAGTTAAAGGAACAACGAATGGGGTTATCACAGGATTAGATGGTGATTTCCAACTTGAAGTACCTCAGAACGGTGTTTTAGTTATTAGCTATATTGGGTATATTCCTCAAGAAGTTTCTGTTGCTGGAAAAAGTACAGTAAATGTGCTGTTGAAGGAAGACACCCAGAAATTGGATGAAGTAATTGTGGTAGGTTACGGCAAAATGAAAAAGGGAGACCTTTCTGCGGCTGTTGCTACTATTGCTAATGTAGAGAGACTTCAGGATCGTCCAATTTCAAGTGCAGAAGAAATGTTGCAGGGACAAGTTCCGGGGGTTACGGTCGTATCTAATGGTGGTCACCCAGATTCTAAACCAAGCATAACCATTCGTGGTATGGGATCTCGTAATGGTGAATCTCCTTTATATGTTGTAGACGGTGTTCCGGGTGCTCCTTTTAATTTTAGTGATGTAACATCCATGACTGTTTTGAAAGATGCTGCTTCTGCTGCTATCTACGGAGCGTATGCTGGTTCAGCCGGTGTTATCCTGGTAACAACAAAACAAGCAGCTCCGGGTAAAACATCAATCGATTACAGTGTGGTTACTGGTTATGCTGCGGCAACTAACCTTCCGCAATCTCTGACAATTGAAGAAGAACGTTTGGTTCGTGCTCAAGCATTGGGAGGAGAGGCTAATTTACCGAGTGGCTGGGATGTGACGAAGAATCCATATATAGGAGAGACTCGCACCAACTGGATCGATGCTATTTTTAGAACAGCTCCTTTCCAACGACACAATGTTGCACTGTCAGGAGGTACCGAAGATTTCTCAAATCGTGCTTCACTTGAATATTCTGACCGTCAGGGAACGTTGATCAATACCTACAATAAGAGTGTAACCGCACGTTTAAACTCAATGTACAAGTTGAATAAGTACGTTCGGATCCGCGAAGATTTCAGCTGGTTAGATACTCAAACCAGAGGCGCAAATACTTCAAGTGCCGAATCTGGTGTTATCTTATCTGCTTTGATGATGCCGCGTAATGCAGAAGTTTATAATTCCGATGGATCTTATGGTGGAACTGCTCCAAGCGATCAGGCGTATATCGATAAATACGGAAGTAACTTTGCCGATATTCACGGAGATGCAATCAATCCTGTCCGTTCATTAAAAGCGGCATTCAATAATAATCATAATTCTACATTAACGACCTCTACGTTCCTTGATATTATGGAACCAATTAAAGGTCTGAATTTTACATCTCGTTTTACTTATAAGCTTGAAAACTATTTTCAAAAATATTATTCAGTTAGACGACTTGAGCCGGGCAAACCATCGGACAGAAACTCATTGGAGTACACGAGCAGCCGTAGCACTGACTGGAATTTTGAAAATACGCTTACATACGACCGCATTTTTAACCGTCACAATCTTGGGTTGATGGCTTCTACAACTGCAACGGAATATGGTTACAGAAAGTTTAAAGTAGTAGGTCGCGATTTTGAAAATGAGGATCAGTCATTGATGTATTTTTCACAGGCTGGAACATTCGATCCTGCATCTGATCAATACCTTAAAGATAGAAATGTTTCTTTTGTAGGACGTGCCTCTTATAGCTGGGCCGACCGTTACTTTGTTACTGGATCTTGGCGTCGTGACTATGCCGGTCGTTTGCCTCAAGGACAGAAATACGGAGATTTCCCTTCTGCAACAGTTGCCTGGAAGGTTACTTCCGAGCCTTTTATGCCGAAGTCGGATGTATTGAATACGTTGAAATTACGTGCAAGTTGGGGTCGTATTGGTAATTTAGGTTCTATTTCCAGAGGATATGGTTATCCTACTTTAACTTCATATATACTTGGTGGTGGTGATGTTGGTAGCCAGGTGGGAATAAACAATCCTATTGCAATTGGTAAATATACATCTGTTGGTTACAATCCCCTTCTTACCTGGGAAACTTCAGAACAGTTAGACTTAGGTATTGATATGTCTTTGTTTAATAATCGCTTAAGTATTAATGCGGATTATTTTGCAAAGAAAACTATGGACTTGATTAAAGAACAGGATACCGGCTGGACTTCAAATATTGGTATCAGTCCGATGTTGGTTAACGAAGGCGAAATCCATAATAGTGGATTTGAAGTTGCTGCAACATGGAACGATCGGGTAGGAAAAGTAAATTATTGGGTAAGCGCAAATATGGCTACTTTAAAGAACCGCGTACATAATATTGGCAAGGCTGATGCAAATGGTAAAAAACCAGTTTGGACAGATGGCGGAACTTACAAAGATTTAAGTCCGTTCCGTTCGGAAGAAGGACAACCTCTTTATTCTTTCTACCTGATTCAGTCGGAAGGCGTATTTAAAACACAATCGGAAGTAGATGCTTACGTAAATAGCGAAGGAAAGAAGATTCAACCGAATGCTCAGGTGGGCGATCTTAAGTTTATCGACGAAGATGGAAATGGTTCTATTGGTAGCGAAGACCGTATCTTTATGGGAAATGGTATGCCAAAAGTCACTTATTCGTTGTCAGGAGGGTTGAATTGGAATAACTTTACCTTTAATATGATGTTACAAGGTGTGGGGGGAGTTAAATTGTTCAATGCCTATAAATTTACAACGCTGAATGAATCATTGAGCAGTTTTAACCGCTCAAGAGATATTTTGAAAGCATTGAACGGACCTAATGATGAAGTTCCCCGGATATCAGCTTCAGATAAAAATGGAAACTTCTCAACTAATTCAGATTACTATTTGGAGGACGGAGACTATTTGCGTATAAAAAATGTTTCGTTGGGTTATTCATTTACCAATTTATTCAGAAAGTGTGCTTATCTGTCAGATCGCAAGAGTACGCTGGACGTAACTCTGAGTGTTGATAACCTGGCTACCTTTACTTCTTATTCGGGTATAGATCCTGAGGTGGGAGTCTCAAATTCTGACGAGGGTGGAATTGGCCTTGATATGGGTCAGTATCCGGTATCCAGAACATACTCAATTGGTGTTAAACTAAAATTTTGATAACTCCTTTAAAAGAATAAAACGATGAAATTAAGAATATTATCAATAGTGGCGCTTTCTTCACTGATGTTTTCTTCCTGCGATAGCTGGTTGGATGTAAAGCCTGAAGGAACCCCGAATGAATCAAATTTCTGGCAGTCGGATAAAGATTATTCCGATGCAATGGAGGCCGTTTACGGAAATATGAGTAAGGAAGAAACCTGGGGACGTAACTTGTTCTGGGAACAAGGAGCTTCGGACGATATCTTCTTTTCCAGAGCCAGAGGTAATGCTCAGATGAATCTTGCCAACCTCAACATGGATGGTACAACAGAAGGAAGTATTAAGGATATTTACCGTATGATGTACGAAATGAATTCGGCAGCAAATAATGTGGTTTACCATGGACTTAAAATGAGCAGTCCTACTGCAACTATTAAGAACCGTATTGGTGAAGCTTATTTTATGCGTGCGTTTTCTCATTTTATGATTGCGTACCGCTATGGCCGTGTGGACAATGGTGTTCCTTTTGATCGCTATGAAGATTTCGATCCATATGTTACCAAAATACCTGAACAACGTGCAACAGTAATGGATAATTACAGTTTGATTATTGAAGATCTTGATAAAGCGATCGAACTTTTACCTTACTTCAAAAATTACGGAACAGCCGATTATGGACGTGCGTCTAAAGATGCAGCTATTGCTTTGAAGGTTAAAGTCTATGCTTACTGGGCACAGCATGATGCTTCTCAATGGAGTAAAATACCTGCATTGGTAGATCAACTTGAAACAGAAGGTGGTCGTGGGTTATTGGATAACTTTTCGGATGTATTTACTATTGCTCAGGAATGGAGTAAAGAATATATCTGGTCGGTAAACTCATCAGGTTCTACATTGGCTGGTAGTATTTTCCCGGGAATTATGCTCGACAACAAAGGTTGGGGTCGTTATAATGGCTGGGGTAACTTTAAACCAACCCTTGAATTGTGGGCCGAATATGATGAGAATGATGCTCGTCGCGGTGCAACAATCATGCAGTATGGTGATCCGTTTGTATTCTTTGGAGAGAATCGCAAGTTCTATTCAACGGCAGACCTTGAGTGTGGTTTCCACTTTAAAAAATATATGGAACCATTTACTTATGGATCTGTTGATTCAAAGTCAGGAGCAGGTATTTCGGACAAGGTTTCTCCTAATGGTGACCGCCCTACAACGGATTTAAATGTTCCTATCATGCGCTTCGCCGAAATGTTGCTATTCAAAGCTGAGGCGTTGATTGAGCAGAATAAAGGAACAGAAGCTGCAACGGTTTTGAATCGTATTGCTAAACGTGCCGGAATGGGCGAGCCTTATACAAATGCAACAATTGCAGATTTGATGCACGAACGTCGTTGCGAATTGGCAGGAGAATACACTGACCGTGTGATGGACCTGAAGCGTTGGGCTGCCAAGTATCCGGTTGCAAAAACAATGCTTGAAGCTTCCAAACATGGTATAAAGCATGTTGACCGTTCAAATGCTGCTTCAGCTATTGATGAAGTAAATGGAACAGTAATGACAATTAACGGTAAGACATATAAAGGCGTGATGCAGATTATGGCAGCTAAGACATATGATGCAAAGGATTGTGTTCTTCCTTACGAACTAAATGAAGTGATTAAAGCTCAGGGAGCTTTAAAGCAGAATACAGGCTATTAATTAGAATTGATCCAAAAAATTCTAGAAGAGGAGGGTGGCTCACATTTGTTGGGGGCTGCCCTCTTTGTTTTTTTACAGAGTTCGGCTAGGTGGTTTTTGCTGTCTGATTGTACTTATTATATAGAAAGAAATTAAATTATAAACATGGTAAAATACGTAATTAGCATTAGCTTAATTCTCCTGATGATAGCGTGCAGCAGTGTTAAGAAGCAACCTGTCGATTATGTGGATCCGTTTATTGGAACCGGATTTCATGGTCATACCTATCCCGGAGCCACAGTGCCATTTGGAGCAGTACAATTAAGTCCGGATACCCGCAGAGGTAACTGGGATGCATGTTCCGGATATCATTATAGTGATACCACGATACTTGGATTTTCTCATACCCATTTAAGTGGTACCGGATGTATTGATTTGGGCGATATTTTATTTCATCCAACAACCAAAGAAGCCAAAGCCGTAAAAGACGGATATACCTACGAACCGCTGGCATTTTCTCATAAAGAGGAAAAGGCTTCTCCCGGATATTATGAAGTAAATTTACAAGAAGAAGGAATCAAAGCAGAGTTAACGGCGTCTACTTATGTAGGAATGCATCGCTACACATTCCCCAAAGATGCCAATGCGCACATTATCATCGATATGGCGCATAGCCTGGATAATGAGCACATTTACGAATTATATTTACGTCAAACGGCAGATAACGAAATAACCGGTATGCGTAAAACCGGTGG
>JAGPJL010000192.1 GCA_018054455.1 Parabacteroides sp. | reverse complement strand
GTATCATTAATGGAAACAAACATGATAATTTCTGGGAAATGGGCGATACAGGTCCTTGTGGTCCCTGTTCTGAGATACACGTAGACATTCGTCCGGACGAAGAACGGGCAAAAGTTGACGGACTTACACTGGTTAACCAGAGTCACCCGCAGGTAATTGAAATATGGAACCTTGTTTTCATGCAGTTTAACCGCAAGGCAGACGGCTCACTGGATTCTTTACCTGCAAAGGTAATCGACACCGGTATGGGATTCGAACGTCTTTGTATGGCCTTGCAGGGCAAAATCTCAAACTACGACACAGACGTGTTCCAACCCATCATTCAGCATATAGCATCTATGGCAGGGGTAACGTATGGATCAAACAGTCAGCAAGACATAGCCATGCGTGTGATTGCCGATCATATTCGCACAATCGCTTTCTCAATAACCGACGGTCAGTTGCCATCCAATGCAAAGGCCGGTTATGTAATACGCCGTATTTTGCGCCGTGCCGTTCGTTACGGATATACCTTCCTTGGTCGTCGTGAAGCATTTATGTACAGTCTGTTACCTACACTTATTGAAGTGATGGGCGAGGCCTATCCCGAACTGGTTTCTCAGAAAAACCTGATCGAAAAGGTAATCAAAGAAGAAGAAGAATCTTTCCTGCGCACGCTGGAAACAGGGATTCGCCTGCTTGATAAGAAAATTGACGAAGCCAAAGCTTCAGGCAAAACAATTATCAGTGGTGTGGATGCCTTTACATTATACGACACGTTCGGGTTTCCATTGGATTTGACAGAGCTTATTCTTCGCGAAAACCAGATGGAAGTCGACAACGATGAATTTACTGCCGAGATGCAGAAACAAAAAGATCGTGCCCGCAATGCTGCTGCCATTGAAACAGGCGACTGGGTTGTAATTAAAGAAGGCGATTGCAAGTTTGTTGGATACGATCAATTTGAATGTGAAGCGGAAATACTCCGTTACCGCAAAATCAAACAAAAAAATAAAGAGCTCTATCAGCTTGTACTTGATGTTACTCCTTTCTATGCGGAAATGGGGGGACAGGTAGGCGATTCAGGATGGTTGACTTCCGACGATGAGCGTCTGGAAATTATCGATACCAAGCGCGAAAACAACCTGCCGGTACACTTTACAACGAAATTGCCTAAAGATGTTACAGCTACTTTCAGTGCAAAAATAAACGAGAAAAAGAGAATTCAGAGCGAGTGCAATCACTCAGCCACTCACTTGTTGCATGAAGCCTTGCGCGAGGTTTTGGGCGAACATGTGGAACAAAAGGGATCCTATGTTTCACCAGAGTCTCTTCGTTTCGACTTCTCTCATTTCCAAAAAGTAACAGACGAAGAAATCAGAAAAGTAGAACAACTGGTTTCAGAAAAAATACGTTCAAACTTTTCACTCGAAGAACATCGTTCCATGCCTATTCAACAGGCAAAAGAACTTGGAGCAATGGCTTTGTTCGGCGAGAAATATGGCGACGAAGTTCGCGTGGTTAAGTACGGAAGTTCAGTTGAGCTTTGTGGAGGAACTCACATCCCCGCTACTGGTATGATTGGCGCGTTCCGTATTGTAGGCGAAAGTTCCATTGCTGCAGGTGTACGTCGTATAGAAGCGGTAACTGCCGAAGGTGCAGAAACCTATCTTTACATGCAACAGGATCTGATTCGCGAACTACGTGGCATGATGAACAACATTCCTAATCTGGCTCAAGCCATTAAGAAAACGATCGAAGAAAGTGCCGAACTGAAAAAGCAGGTAGGCGAATACATGAAGGAGAAGGCTGGCGAACTTAAAAAATATCTTATAGCCAACGCTCCCGAAAGACAAGGTGTTAAAGTAATCGTTTTCCGTGGAAATGGAAATGGCGAGATGATGAAGGATGTTGCTTTTCAGATTCGTGGCGAAGTAAAAGGAAAGTTCATTTTCGTGGCCGGAGTAGAAGAAGGAGATAAATGTCAGCTTCAACTCATGCTAAGCGACGACCTGGTTGCCGAAGGACTGGATGCAAGTAAACTCATCAAAGCCGGAACTCAGTTTATTAAAGGTGGCGGTGGAGGTCAGCCTCATTATGCAACTGCCGGAGGTAAGGATGTAAACGGTTTGACTGCTGCGGTTGATGCCATTATTGAAGCCGCAGGATTAAAATAAAAGAATATGTCTGCACAGAAAGTAATTATATGTAAAGACCTGAAAGCAGAGTTAAGCAAATTTCTTGAGTCTGTTAAGTACGACAAACTGTTCGTACTAACAGACACGAATACGCTGGAACTTTGTTTCCCGTTGCTAAAGGGAGTTCCTCAGTTGCAGGATGCCCCGGTAATTACGGTAGATGCAGGCGATACCAACAAAAATATTGAACAAGTATCATCAATCTGGATGCGCCTTTGTAATGAAGGAGCTTCCAGAAACTCGCTGCTTTTAAATGTAGGAGGAGGGATGATTACAGATATGGGTGGGTTTGTTGCAGCAACATTTAAAAGAGGAATCTATTCCGTTAATATTCCAACAACGCTCATGGCTTCTGTCGATGCAGCCGTAGGAGGTAAAACCGGAATAAATTTCAACGGACTTAAGAACGAGATAGGATCTTTTTATCCACCGTTGTGTGTGTTGATTGATTCTGCTTTTCTACGTACGCTTGATCGTGATAACCTGCTTTCCGGTTATGCCGAGATGATAAAACATGCGCTTATAAGTAATATGGAAGCTTATGCCGCAGTTTTGTCTTTTGATCTCGATAAAGTGGATTACGCATTACTGAATAAGATGGTAGCTCAATCGGTTGCAGTCAAAGAGCGGATAGTGGAAGAAGATCCAAAAGAACAGGGAATTCGTAAAGCTCTTAATCTTGGGCACACTGTCGGACATGCGTATGAAAGTCTTTCTTTCCGTAAAGGCAGACCTATTTTACATGGACATGCAGTAGCTGCCGGCTTGATAAGTGAATTGTACTTGTCCTATAAAACCTGTGGTTTCCCTATGGAGAAGCTCTCGCAAGTAGTATATTATCTTAAAACTTATTATCCGTCTTTTTCCTTCGAATGTAATGATTACGAAGCATTGTATGAATTGATGACTCACGACAAGAAAAACGAAGGAGGAATTATTAATTTCACCCTGCTTTCTAACGTGGGAGTGGTTAAGATAAATCAATCGGTGACTAAAGAAAAAGTACTTGAGTCGTTCGATTTTTACCGCGAAAGTTTTGGCGTTTAACAAATAAACGCTACTTTTGCACCCGTAAAGAATATTCGGGGTGTAGCTCAGCCCGGTTAGAGTACGCGTCTGGGGGGCGCGTGGTCGGACGTTCGAATCGTCTCACCCCGACTAACTGATAATTAAGCACTTACATTAA
>JAGPJL010000106.1 GCA_018054455.1 Parabacteroides sp. | reverse complement strand
AATATATACATTGAGGAATCACAATCACACCTGTAGAATTAATCTACAATCTTTTGTCGAATGGAAGTTACAATCTTTAAAATAGTATCGATTGAATTAGACATAAGAACCGACCACTCGGCATCCGATAGCTGGTCCGATTTCTTTTCTAACGCTTCCAGCGCAGGAGTCAGCTCTTTTGCCCCTATCATCGTGAACAAGGGTAAAAATTTGTGGGACAGCCTGGCTGATTCCTTTCTATCCATTTTCTCCAATGCCGTTTGAAACAGACTCACGTTGTGACTTGTTTCATCACAAAAAGTCTTCAGAATAGCGTTTGATGCCTGGGAATCGTCTCCGGCAAAAGCCGTAAGTGCATCAAGATTTAATTCAGACGCATTCGAAAAATAATCAGGAAAAATCGTTTTGATTAAATCGTGAAGCTGCTTTAGGGTATAAGGCTTAGTCAGAAACGCTGTAAAACCGGCATTTGCTAAGTCGGAGTTGTTAGGGACACTACCCGAAAGAGCAACAACAGGTATCGAACTAACTACTGGATTGTCAAGCGACCGGATGACTTTCAGAAGTTCAAAACCATCCATTTGAGGCATTTGAATATCAGTAATTACTAAATCATAGGAGTCTTTTAGCAACATTTCTTTCACTTTCGAAGAATCGGAACACCTGTCCACAATGACTCCCTGATAGCCAAGCAACTCTTTTGCCAAGGCTAACTGGATTGGATCATCGTCCACCAGCAAGCAGCGCAGGGAAGGATTCGAATCGGAAAGTTTACTAGTTGAAAGATCCGCAGCAACTGCATTCACCTCTTGTACAGAGGTAGCAGATAATGGAATATCGACACAGAACATACTACCCTTCCCCACTTCACTTTCGAAGGATAAAGTTCCATTCATCAACATAACCAATTTATGAGTAATCGCCAATCCCAGTCCAAATCCGTCGGCACCTTCGCTTCCTGAAACTCTTGAAAATTCATTAAATAACTTATTCCTATCGGCTTCAGGAATACCACATCCTTGATCTGAGACAATACAATGTAAAATATACTTGCCGGAATCATTAGTAATTTCATAACCTAAAACAACCGATCCCTTTGATGTGAATTTAATCGCATTAGAGAGTAAATTACTAATAATTTGTCTGATCCGAATGGGATCACCATCCAGAAGGAGATCTTTTTCCTCATTCTTTTCATGTATCACAAACTTTAGCCCTTTAGTATCTGCCATCGGTTTAAAGCTGAGATAAATCTCGTTGAGAAGCGAGGATACGTTAAACGGAACAATATTAAATTCCATTTTATGAGACTCGAGCCGATGAAAATCTAACAGATCATTTACCAACGCCAGTATATGGCCCGAAGAAGCATTCATATTATCCAAATAATAACGCTGCCTCCCATCCGGATGGAGTCGTTGTAACAATTCTGTATATCCAATAATTGATGAAAGAGGTGCTCGAATATCGTGACTGATGGTAAGCATCAACTTTTCACGCTTCATCAGTAAGTCTTCCGCATATTTTTTTGCTTTCTCCAACTGTTTACGGTAAAATTTACTTCGTGATACGTCTTTAGCGATTAAGTATACAAACAATAAAACAATTATAACTGAGAGTATGGCAATTGCTGCGATAAAACGAGATGCCGAGCGTATTATTCCTTGTTTGTAATTCATGCTCTCCAAAGAAGTGTTCAGTTCCTGACTCTCAATATCGCGCAACATACTATCAACTTCGCTGGAAATCTGCCGGTTATCGGACCTTAATTTTTCGGCATACTCAATAACAAGTGCATAAAGTTCCTTATGTTGTCCGGCTACGTTGCGCTGCAGTCTTTTCAACACACTCGAAATGGTGTCTGAGGGATTGTATACTCCGCCCTTTTTATCAGCTATATACTCTCGGACAGACCGTCGCACTACTCCACTATCACCTTTTGAAGGCGAAAATACATCTGCTACACGTTTGAGGAATCCTTTGGGTTTTTTCTTGACAAATACCGTGTCTTCATGTACCTGCACTTTTTTTAGCAGAGCAACTTCTTTTGCCATTTTATCTTGTGCAGACAATACCTTATTGATATTTTGATTATATAGTTTTTCAAAATCGGCATCATTCCAGATACTTAGAAGCTCTTTGGTGTTATGCCTTTTGCGCTCAATTAAAGAGCTGATCGTATCAATAATGATCTGCTGAGTTGAATCGTGAGACAACAGGCGGAGCGAATCTAAATTCTGCTGTGCAAGATCAAACGTTTCATCCAAAAGTATTTCGGGATTAATCTCCGTAGTATCTGCTTTCTTCCCAAAGTCTACAAACTGACTTAAAGCTTCGCTTTCGTAAAGTAAAGACTGTGTATTTGTTACCAGATACACTTTACGCCGGGAAATATTATTATTTGTATTTTCAGTGGCAAAATCTTCTACAATATTAAAAATGTAGATTACCGAAAGGATGGCTGCTGCAATAAGTAAACCATACCCTAAAAGGACTTTTCTTGTTATATGGAAACGCTCTCTCATCACATACTTCGTATTTAGAGCAAAAGTAGTAAAATATACAAATGAACAGCAATCTTATATTACAAAGAATTAAGGAGAAGGTAGCAAAACAGTAATGCCTGAAAAGGAAAAAAGAGTGCCTCAAAAAACTGAGACACCCTTATTCTAATAAAACTATATATCGTTTGCTGCTAAGCAGCCGACTTCGTAAAGCAAAAACTCCTTACGATTTCTGAATTATTACAAAGCAAAAGCTGGTTTGCGATGAATCCACTGACCACGTGTAAAGTCAGGGAAATCAACAACAGCACCACCTCTGGCTACAGACATTTCAGAAAGTCCTGAAATAGCACTCCAGGCAGCGGCATCGTAACAGTCCATCGGAGCTGGTTTCTTGTTTTTGATTGCATCAATCAAATCGTACATCATGATAAAGTCCATTCCGCCATGACCAGCTTCTTTAGCCTTGCTTTCAAGCGAGCTCCACAATTTATGGTCGTACTTCTTAAACCACTCTTCCGACTCGTCCCAGTAGTGTGGTTTAGCCGATTTTCCTTCAACATAAACATGGTCGCCATCGTTCATCCACAAACCGTCAGTTCCCTGAATACGGAATCCCAATGAGTAAGGACGCGGAGAGTTGGTATCGTGTGTAACAATAACAGTCTGACCATTTGCACACTTAATCATGGAAGTAACAATATCACCACAATTAAAACGAACTTTAGCCAAAGGATGATTCTCTCCACCGTTGTCTACAACAAACTTATGAAGACCACGGGATTGAGTAGCCATTGCCGACAATGAAAGGAAACGGTTACCACGGTTAATGTCCAAACAGTTGGCAACCGGACCGGCACCGTGAGTTGGATACAAGTCGCCGTTACGTGTAATGGAATGATTTGTTCTCCATTGAGCTTCAGCAAAAGCCTCTTTACCCATTTTCAATTCGCCGCCAGGTATGTGGCTGTAGTTCTTTCCGTCGTTGAATTTGATATTACGCAAATCGTGCTCGTAACCACAACGGGCATGAATCAGTTCGCCGAATAATCCCTGACGGGTCATATTAAGCGCTGCCATCACATCCCTGCGATAACATACATTTTCCATGATATTAAGCTGGCTGCCGGTTGCTTCGGACACATTAACCAAATCCCAACACTCTTCGATCGTATTGGCAGCAGACACTTCGACACCTACATACGGAACACCAGCCTTCATAGCTGCAACCGACATCGGTACGTGCCATTCCCAGGGACTGGCAATAATTATACAGTCGAATTCTTCGTTGTTAAGCATCTGTTCAAATGCGCGTTCGCTTCCGGTATAAACCTTAGGAGCCGCTACATTAAATTTGGAAATATGCTTCAGTGTACTTTCCAGAGGCCCTTGCTGGATATCGCAAATGGCCACAATCTTGTTTCCTTCGATAGCCAAAACATTGTTGATATGCTCCTGACATCTGGAACCTGTTCCGATAAATCCGAAACGAAGTTTACCATCATCTTTTCCGGCTGGTTTCTTCTTTGCTTGTACTTGTGTTTCGGCTACATTTGCAGCAGCTGCATTAGTAGCAATAGCGAGTCCTGCAGTACCAAGTCCTGCAACTGTCATCTTCTTTAGAAAAGATCGGCGCGTGTTTTCCATTTTTAAAATAAATTAATTATAATACGTTTTGTGTAAGTTTAATTCGCAAAATTAAAGGTTTAAATTTACGAAGCAAACAATTATCAGATTAAAAAAGGGAAAACAACGGATTTAGTCCGTCTTGTTATCCCTTTTTTATTAGTAATTCTTACGGATTTTGCGTCAAAGTACAATTAATGCTTGCGTAAGCATTGATCTGATCTTGCGGAATAAATTGGACAACTCTGGAATCGGTCGACGGAATTTCTTCCATGGCATTATGAGGTCCGGGATAATGGCGGGTAAGCGTTCCCCCATTACGATACACATCAAAACTACGTTCGGCTTCGTATGCCAGCTCAAGTTGTCTTTCTTTTTCAATTAATCGAGCCGCATTGGCAGCGTTCAATGAACTATATCCCTCGCCAGGTAAAGAACGTTCGCGGATTATGTTCAGATTAATCAACGCATTGGCATAGTCGCCTTTCTTAGCATAGCATTCTGCCATGTTTAGATATAGTTCGGCCAAACGGGAGATGATTGGTGAGTGCAGATGCGATTCGCCTTCCTGTTTAGAACACTTGTATATGTAAAACATGGGATAAACACGGTTTAACAACATCATGTAATCCTTCACACCCTTATAAGTTTTACCTTTGTAATTGATGGAGTAATAACCTTGTTCTTTATCTAATTCAGTAAGCTGATACGTAGTGGTAACATCTTTTTTGTCTACCTGTTCCGTAATTTCCACATACAACGAGCCATCGGCATTGTACTTCAGAGGACTTTGTACGTAATTATAATTTGTCTGGACTCCGCTTGTGTTGTAAACATCTTTAATAAAGCGAAATGCTTCGATTTTCTTGTTTTCATCCTGTCCAACATACTGAGGAACAATAAAAGCCGAACGGGCATCTTTACCTCTGCCTGTTTCGTCCAACAGTTCCATGTATTTGGCACTGGCATACATTTCGCCCCATCCCATTCCATCAATATTTGCGTACATCCCGCCAATGCCATAATAATGATCATCTCCGGAATATTCCGATGAAACCCTCTTCACTGCAAAAATGGTCTCTGTCTGCGCACCATCTTCTGGAGAAAAGGTATTATACTTCATAAAGTTTTCACGATCAAGCAACTGATAACGGCCACTTTCGATAACCTTCTGAGCATAATAAATAGCCGAGTCGGCATAAGTTGTATTTGGATTCTGGTACGTGCCGCTCATATACATATAAACTCTCGAAAGCATTGCCTGCGCTGCTTCCTTCGTTGCATAGGCAGCCGTTTTATTTTCCGTCATAAGCGACTCCCCTTTTCTAAGATCGGCAATGGCCTGCGCATACGTATCTTTAACCGTAGCACGATCTGGCAGAACCAGATTATTTAAATCTTCGGGTAAACCGTTAACAATAGGTACACCCAAATTCTTTTCGGGCGACTGAAAATAAGGACGGCCATAGGCTCTGCATAAGTAGAAGTACATGGTTCCCCGCAAATAATAAGCTTCACCGATGCGTTGATCAACTTCCGGATTTTCTCCTTCCTCGACAAGCTTCATCAAATCACTTGCCTGAGAAATTACTTTATAGCTATTATTCCAAAAGGTATTTAAGCGATAGTTCGATGGAGTATGCTGGTAAGAGATAAACGTATAAAATGCATCCGTCGATGATCCGCGGATCATCATATTATCTCCGGCATACTCTCCTACCCGATGCATTACATCCGACCAGCCTTTAAGCTGAGCATAACACCCATTTAAAAGGATATCAAGAGAAGCTTCTTTGTCTTCGGTAATTTTATCAGCCGAATATTTATCGTATGGCAACCGTTCAATGTCGCACGCTGTAAATGAGCATGCAGCTGCTAATGCTATTGTTAGTATCTTTTTCATCTTTTCTTACAATCAAAATGTTACATTAAGGCCAAACATAAACTTACGGGTAGACGGATAAACAGCCGTCGTAACCCCTGTGATCTTTCCGTTTGCGGGTGGAATCTCAGGATCAACTCCAGAGTAATCTGTAAGAGTAAATAAATTCTCTCCCGAAGCGAAAATCCTTAAATTTGAAATATAGAACTGAGGTAAAGCCAGATTGTATCCAATCGTAAGGTTACGCAATTTTAGATAAGACCCATCTTCAAGGAAACGGGAAGAAGCTTTGTTTGAGTTTGTTCCGTTATTGTAAATACCTTGCGGGTGTGTAGCTACATCTCCTGGTTTTTCCCAACGACTCCAGCCATCCTGAAGCTTCATTTGGTTACGATCGGTGTATGTACCGTCAGAATCATATTCAGCACGTGCATAGTTATATATTTTACCACCTACCGAATAACCAAATACAGCTGATAGATCGACATTCTTCCATGAAAGATTTGTAGAAAATCCACCAAAGAAATCGGGTGTATAACGATCAATGGCAATCTGATTCTTTGATGCATCACCGTAACTGAATGTTTTCACTCTGGCACCGCTCTCATCTGTTTTAAACCACTGCGCTTTTCCTGTTTCAGTGTCTACACCGGCCCACTCGGTAAGATACCAGGTATCAACATCCAAACCCGGCTTTAAAAGCTTTGATGCTGAGCCTGCAATACCAGAACCATCACTAACAATGATTTCAGACTTTTCTCCATACAATTCGGTTACTTTGTTCTTGTTCAAACCAATGTTTGCATCGATAGTCCAATTCCAGTCTTTCGATTTAATAATATCGGCACCAAGAGATAGTTCGAATCCATTGTTTTCAACACAGCCAACATTACGCCAGATGCTGGTTACACCAATAATACCTGGTAACGGAACCTGATAAAGCAATCCGGAAGTATTTTTGTTGTAGTAATCCAAAGTAACCCTGAAACGGTTAAAGAACGAAGCATCAACTCCAATGCCTGTAGTATAAGTCTTTTCCCAGGTAAGATCGTCGTTCTTCACCTGATTTAAAATAGCACCCGGCATTTCGTTGTAGCTTTCGCTTAAACTATAAAGTGCATATTGAGGATACAAAGAACTTGGGCGGTTACCCACAGAACCATAGCTGGCGCGTAGTTTTAAATTATCAACCCAATCGGCCGTAAAGAAATCTTCCTTGTGAATATTCCATCCACCACTGATTGAGAAGAAATTACCATATTTTGCGTTATCACCGAAGTTAGATGCACCGTCGCGTCTGAAAGAGAACTGAGCAAGATACTTATTATCGTATGCGTAATTTGCATTAAAAATCATTGACTGAACAGCCCATTCATTTCTGCTGCTACTTACCTGTTCTGGAACTGCAGCTACATCGGATACTAAAAATCCAGGAGCAAAACCTGTAGCAGAAGCATTATTGGCACGTGCCGTATAGGTATTCCATTCGTAAGCAGCCAGCGCATTCACAGCATGCTTTTCGAACGTCTTATTAAAACGCAGCAACTGGTTGGAATATACACGGTACATATTACTTGAATAATCCGAAATACGTCCGTTAACCGATTCGCCTGACGACGAGCGGGGGTCGGTATATGAAGTATAAAAATAGTTTTCGTATTTGTAGTTATTTACAGACGAGAAAGTAAGATAATCGGTAAACTTGATATCAAAATCGAGATTACCCATAAACTCGTACGTTGTATAGTCTGTGAAGTTCCATTGTAAATCGTACAGATAATTGCTCCCTGTTGTATTTACCCAGGTAGGATTAGGGGAATTTCCAACCAACGTACCATCTTCTTTATAAGGGCTATCCCAGGGCATATTGGAGTACATGGCACTCACTGAATGTTGCTGGTCGTGTACATCCTTACGTGAAGCACTGACTTGTGGGCGAAGATTAAACCAGCTTGCAGGCTTGTAATCTACATTGAAACGAAAATTATAACGGGTATAATCGTATCCTTTAACAGCCCCATTTTCGTCGTAAACGCCAACTGATGTGTATGTTTTCAGATTTTCGTTACCTCCGGCAACCGACACATTGTAATCCTGTGCAAAACCTAACTGGGTTGCTTTATCCCACCAGTCATAGTTACTGTTAGCAAGTTCTGTATTCCAACGGCCAAACGAAATTTGTTCCTGGTTGCTGAATGATTTGTACAAGTCGTACAGTTCTGATCCGTTCATCACTTCCAGATTTCCTCTATTCAGTTCTGTAATACCTAATTTAGCTGACACATTGATCGTTGCTTTTCCGGTTTTACCTTTCTTTGTTGTAACCATGATTACCCCGTTTGCTCCTTGCGAACCATAGATGGCTGTAGAAGCAGCGTCTTTTAAAATAGACATGCTTTCGATATCCGAAGGATTCAGGGATCCCGCACCATCGCCCACAATAACTCCGTCGATTACCCATAAAGGATCTGTGCTACCGTTCACGGTAGATTTTCCACGAATTACAATAGCACCAACGTCGCCCGGACGACCCGAACCGGAGTTTACATACACCCCCGGCGCTTTACCGCTCAACATATTTTCTACAGTTGGCGTGGTAACATCCATAAGTTTATCTTTACCAACCACCTGCATGGCACCGGTAAGACTCTCTTTCTTCTGTACACCATAGCCAACTACAACAACCTCTCCCAAAGCTTGTGTATCTTCCTTGATGCTAATTGTCATCTTTTTGCCCGGAGTAGGTTTTATGATAGTCTTGAGGTATCCAATATAGGATACCTCAAGAGTGGCATTCGCCGGAACATCCAATGAAAAGTTCCCGTCGAAATCGGTACTTGTTCCATTGGCTGTTCCCACTACAAGTACATTGGCACCTATAACCGGCTCTCCGGTAGTTGCATCAACGACTGTACCTGTAATTTTAGCGGCCTGTTGTGTGATTTGTTTTTCTGCTACAGTATTATTTCCAGTATTCTGTGGCTTGAAAATAATAATACGATTGTTCTTTAGTTCAAATTTAGCGTTTTGATTCTTTAAGGCGTTTATAAGAATCTCTTCAATCGACTTATTTTCCATATTTAGCGTTACACGCTCATTCAAGTCGATGTCGTTATTCCTGATAAGGAAGGAGTAATCGGACTTTGATTCGATTAAATCGAACAATTCCCGTAATGTAGAGCTATTAAGCTTTACTGTAATGGTTGACGTTTGGAGCTCCGAAGCATATGTTTGCAGAGGTTGCATAGGCAACATAAACAGCAAACAGGAAGCTAGAAGCATTTTCCCATTCTTCTTAATAAATTTAATTTTCATTCTTGTTTTAGATTTAATAATGCAAATTCAAAAATAATCAGTCATTGTAATCAAATAAATCGTTCCAAATAATAAATAGAGTTTTTGTCTAGTACTTCATAATCCTGTATTTTAAGTTAACAACTATTTCATGCGATCGTATATAATAAGATTCGAATCTTTTCTTGACCAGGTATATTTCTTGTCTATATCTACCTCTTGTAGTATTTCTTCAAGAGAATAATGGTTATCGAAGCTGCCGGTAAATATTTCGTTCTTCAATGTTGTACTCTTTATCTGAATCCTCACATTAAATTTTCGTTCCAATTGTTTCGACATTTCCACGAAACTTGCTTCATGAAAAGAAAGACTACCTCCTACCCAAGCTAATGCATCCGATGTATCTACTTCCGTAAGATCCATCTTTGCCGATGATTTATTGTATGAAACCATTTGGTTCGGTTTCATAACCACATTGGGAAGCGAAGATGTTTTTTCATTGAAATGAACATCAACTTTACCTTGCGCCAGGCAAACATCTACTGTTTCTTCGTTTCGGTAAGCCTTTACATTAAACCGGGTTCCCAGTACCTTTATATCGAGTGCTTCAGATTTAACTACAAAAGGTTTCAGTGAGTCGTGAGCAACTTCGAAATAGGCTTCTCCATCGAGGTAAACCTCACGAACTTTTTTATCAAATGACTTATTGTATTTCAATGATGAACCCGAATTAATCCACACTACTGTTTTATCCGGCAGAATAACTTTCGTCTGTGCTCCATAAGGTGTGACTGTCTCGAACCAGGCTATATTATCCTGTTTGGCAGATGATTGTTTTCCTACATAAAAAAATGTAACACTAAGTGAAAGAAGTAGTAATAACGTGGCCGCGAATTTCACCAAAGTACCTCTTGTTAACGACCGGCTTTTACCTGATTGTATAGATAAACTAAGTACCGGTGCAAACTTATTTGCAAAGTTTTCGCGCATATCCGACATAAAAGCCGGGACATGAGCAGTTGCCCACCATTCGGCCATTTCAGAAAACACTACCTTGTGTGATGTATCTTCTTCCAGCCACCGAAGCAATTCCGCTTTTTCGTCCTCCGAAAGTCTTCCGGAGAAATAATCAAACAACTTGTCTTCTATATTTTCGTCATTCATTTTCATCTGAACTTACTTACTCTTTTTATTTTTAAACAAAGAAACATCGACCAATCAATAAAGCATTTTTGCTTCTTTATAATTAGATACAGCAATAGATTACATTCCGTTTAAACGAAATGCATTTATTTTCATCTTTTTTTAAAAAGAAAATAAAATCAGTAAATAAACGAGAAGAATGATAAGGTAAAATGACGAAGTTGTTCTTTTAGCTTTGAGAGAGCTATTTTGACCTGACCTCTTACCGTACTGGGGCTTATCTGATTAAGAGAGGCTATTTCTTCGTATGAAAGATTAAGATAGAGGTATTGTTCAAAAATCTCACGGCACTTTGCAGGAAGCTTCTGAATAGCGAGATTCACTGTATCTTCAAATTCTTTGTTTTCCAAAAATGCCAGCGGATGCTCGTCCGAAATAATTTGTTGTTTCTGGAACTCCAGTAAATTATCTTCTACATCGGACAAGGATACCTCCTCCAACTGCTTTTTCTTTAAATGATTGAGACTTCTGTTTTGAACGGAACGAATCAGATAGGCAGAGCAAGGAAAAGTTAAGGTGGCTCTGTTTTCCCACACTCGCAAAAAAACATCATTCACTATTTCCTGTGCAACTTCCGGTATAAAAACATACTTTGTGGCAACTGCACAAAGATAGACGTAATAGGCGTTATACAGTTCTTCAAAAGCCTTTACATCTCCTTTGTTTATACGTTGAATTACTTCTTCACTCAATATTAGCACGGATTTAGATTATAGTT
>JAGPJL010000191.1 GCA_018054455.1 Parabacteroides sp. | reverse complement strand
ATGGACGCTGATTTAAAGAAATAACAGATACTACTTACGGAAAGGGGTACTCGCAAGGTACCCCTTTTCTTTTGAAGAAAATAATCTCGTTTTATTTAAGCCAACTCATCGAAATTACTTATTAACCGATTGATGTAAGCTATTGCAAGTTAGCGCGAGGTTCGTTATATTTGCAAAAAACAGACGCGATGCCAATCTTCTTTATTATCATATTTGCCGTATATGTACTTGGCAACATTTACATTTTCTTCCGGGGATGGCCGGTTATAGCGTCCTTACACAAAGGGGCGAAAGTAGTAATTACTTGTGCCTACTGGCTAATGGCCTTTGCCGTATTTGGGGTATTTCTTTTGAGAAATGTGTCGGTTCCCTACTCTATTATGCATGGATTACACCTGGTGGGAACAGGGTGGCTGGTTTTTACCATGTACATGGTGATGATTTTACTGGTTGTTGATATCCTCCATCTTTTCAGAGAGAAAATCAAATACAGCTTTATCTACGCTACCATAGTGATTATATGCGTTTTAATTTACGGGAACTATCGTTATCAACACCCTGAAACCAACTTTATCAACATAGTTATCAACAAGCCTTTGAAGGGTTATCAACACTCGGTGAAGGTGGTGGCTGTAAGTGATATTCATTTGGGTTACGGTACATCCAAGGATCAATTAAAAGAGTATGTGGAGCTTATCAACAATCAAAAACCCGATCTTATTTTAATAGGTGGCGACTTGATCGACAATAGTATCCATCCGGTTCGCGAACAGAAGATGGAAGAAGAACTGGCTAAGTTACATGCTCCGCTGGGCATCTATATGATTCCGGGAAATCATGAGTATATAAGTGGAATCGAAGATAGCCGGACCTTCATCGCTACAACTCCTGTGGTTTTGCTTCAGGATAGCGTTGTAACGCTTCCTAACGGGTTACAGCTTGTTGGACGAGACGATTCCCATAACCGGAAACGTCTTTCTCTGGATTCGCTTGTTGCAGAAACAAATCCTGAATTTCCGGTAATTTTACTGGATCATCAACCGTTTAATTTAGACAAAGCAGCAGAATCGGGCGTCGACCTGCAATTTAGCGGTCACACGCACAGCGGGCAGGTTTGGCCTATGACGCTGGTTGTGGATAGAATGTTCGAGCTTAGTCACGGCTACAAAAAAAGAGGAAATACCCATCTCTATGTATCTTCGGGATTATCGCTTTGGGGACCTCCTTTCCGTATCGGCACACAAAGTGAAATGGTTGTATTTAACATATCCTTTACACGTTAAAGGATAGTTCTGGTCTCTCAAAATAAATGATGTACAGATGAAAGTCTTTATTCAGGCTATAGTTGGTCAACTGTTACTTAATCCATATATTTTTATACGGGGATATCAGGCTATCCCGGCGTCAAAGAAATGGAGAATTCCCTATACGTTGTTTTTCATCCTTGAAATAGCCACGTACCTTACCGGGTTTTTCTTTCGTAAAGAGCTTCCGGATGATGTATTTATCCCCATCATGCAATTTTGTAATACCTGGTATAT
Source organism: Parabacteroides sp. (assembly GCA_018054455.1). GTDB lineage: Bacteria > Bacteroidota > Bacteroidia > Bacteroidales > Tannerellaceae > Macellibacteroides. The sequence continues at coordinate 1,898 of JAGPJL010000191.1, read as the reverse complement.
TGCTACTCTTTATATTACCATGAGTTTGCTGGTTCTCGAGCTTATAAGGTTTACAAACCGATACATTCCTGTTATTCCCAAGTGGATAAAAAAGCATTATCCGAAAACAAAACTGATACTGTTCTTCGTTATTGTGGTGGGTGTAACAGGACTGATGATCAATGCCTATCACACGGTTACCAATCCGGTTGTTACACATGTAAACATTAAGCTTCCCAAGAAGGGAAGTAACCGCGATAGCCTTACTATCGTTATGATGAGCGACCTGCATATCGGCGAAACAATTAACCGTGAGCTGGTGCATAAATATGTTACATTAGCCAATGAACAGAAAGCAGATATAGTAGTGCTGGTGGGAGACATAATGGATTACGAATCCAGAATGGCCGTAAAATACAAAGCAGAGGAAGAGCTTCGGCAGTTAAAGGCACCTTTAGGAACCTATATTGTACTGGGTAACCACGAATACAGGGCAAACATTAACGAAAAACGGAAATGGTTACGGAAAACAGGAGGCACTCTTTTAATTGATTCGGTTGCTATGCCTGATTCCAGCTTCTATCTGGTTGGGAGAGACGATCTGGTAAACAAGAAACGGAAAGCGCTGCACACGCTTACAAAGAACCTGGATAAAGACAAACCCGTAATTGTGTTGGACCATCAGCCTTTTTCTTTTGCCGAAATGGCAATGAACAGGATTGATTTAGGTTTGTTTGGTCATACGCACAACGGACAGTTCTGGCCTTATCCGCTTATCATGAAACTGATATTTGAATGTCCGTATGGCTATTATAAAAAAGGAGACGCTCAGTTTTACGTCTCCTCGGGAATCGGATGCGCCGGTCCGCCCTACCGGGTCGGGACCGTCTCCGAATTAGTTGTTCTGCATATTACTTTTCAAGAGTAGAAAGCGCTGCTGTAGGAACAGAAAGCGTGGACTGATAAAGGGATGTATTTCCCAATACTTCGAGCGCTTTATCGAGCACCTTGTCCTTTTTAAGACTCTGAATCAGTTCGCCTTTCTGATAATAGTAGCGTTTTACAATCTCTGATGCCAAAAGCTCGGAGATCTGACCCTTAAAACGATCCAGGTCTCTGTCCAGATTCGGAGTAAGTTTTGCTTCAAGGGCTTTGAACTCTTCCGACGATTCATCCATATACCCTTCGAATCCGGCAACCTCTTTCAGGTTCTTAAGCACCTTCTCACTCTGGCGGTCGTATGTAAAGTTTTTCTCCTTGGCAAACTTCTTGAATTCTTCGTAATCGGCATCGCTTAGCTCAAACGATTCAATCGGTCCGATCGAAGGATGACGTTGCGCCCATTCGGTGGCAAAGTCGAACGCAATCATATCCGAAACCAGATAAAACATGATAGTAGGAACTTTCGTGTCTTCTACTTCGAAATCAGGACGAACGCCTCCACCGTCGCGAACAAGGCGACCTTTCGATGTATTAAATACCGTTGTAAGACTATCAGGAATACGGGCAGCACTTCCGTCAGCGTTTTTATGCGTGTAATCGATTGCCTGAATACAACGGCCGCTGGGAATATAATACTTTGACATGGTTACTTTCAGGTTCCCGTTATAAGGTAACTCACGGGTAGACTGAACTAACCCTTTACCGAAGCTGCGTTGACCTACAAGGATGGCACGATCGAGGTCTTGCAATGCTCCGGATACAATCTCGGCAGCCGAGGCAGAACCTCCGTTAATAAGCACCGCAATAGGCATTACGGTATCTATAGGTTCAATGGTCGTACGGTATGTACGATCCCATTGCTTAATTTTACCTTTTGTAGACAATACGACTTCTCCCTTGGGAACAAACATCCCGACAATTTGTACAGCGTTATCGAGCAAACCTCCGCCGTTATTCCGCAAATCTAATACAAGCGA
>JAGPJL010000190.1 GCA_018054455.1 Parabacteroides sp. | reverse complement strand
TCTAATTCGATCTCTTGAGTATGGGTAATACTCTCTTTTAAAATGGTACGGCCGTTATATTTTTCTCCGGGTTTCAAACTTTTATTATAAAGCTGAAAATCAGTTATTACTACTTTAGGTTTATTGCTATTATAAATAATGGCATTGGGTGTAAAGATGTTGAATCCTAAAGAACCCCCAAAAATTAATTCCTGTTTCGAAGTAATATAGGCTGCATTGTAATTAAACATTTCACCTTGCAACCCTTCCGAACGGTCGTAAGTAACTATCTTAAAGAAATAACCTGGAGTTTCATTGGCTGTCGTAACCTTTACACAAGACAAACCACTATTAGTCCCGATCCATAAGTTATGATCCGCATCTTCCTGAATACTTTGAACCAAGTCTGCAGAAAGACCATCCTTTACGTTAAATGTACGCAGGTCGCGTGTATAAGCATTAAACATAATTAATCCATTGCGCGTTCCTATCCACAACAATCCCCTGCTATCTTCGTAAAGATTATTAATATCATATTTGCTGAGCTGCATTTTATTAAATAATCCAGGTTCATATTGTTCTAGTTTATCAGCTGCAACATTATATATCCATAATCCACTTTGAGCACCAATCAGAATTTCACCAGATTTCTTCTGGATTATTGAATAAACAGATCCATCCGTAATAAAATGCTTTAATCGTTTCCCTGTTGCAGCATCTATTACAACCACACCTCCCCGCAGAGTACCCACCCATAAATTACCAGAGGTATCGTTCATGATATCCCATATGTTGTTATCTGTAAGTACATCCGGATTATTTGGATTAAATCCGTAATGCGTAAACTTCTTGCCATCAAAACAATCCAGTCCCTCCAGGTAATAACCAATCCAGAGCCGGCCTTGCGAATCGCCGGACAGACTAACGATAACATTTCCAGAAGGGCTGTTAGGATCTCCCGGGCGATGCGGATAATTTATATATCTTTCATTTTTCCTGTCAAAATAAATTAGTCCGCCACCATTGGTTCCAATCCAGATATTACCATCGGAAGTTTCATGAAAACAATTTATATCATTATATGGCAACTCAGCCTTTTCTGTAACAGATTTAAATTTAAAAACACTTTCATGATAATAACATACCCCCATCTTATAGGTCCCTACCCACATGATACCTGTATCATCACGGTATAAGCATTTAACGGTATTCTGAGTGATACTAAATTGATTTTTCTCATTATGAGAAAGATAGGTAATCTTGCCGGATTTCTTATTTACTATATTAATGCCTCCATGATCGGTACCAATCCAAATCAAACCTTTGTCGTCTTCATCAACAGATGTAACAATATTTTTTGTTATCCGATACGGAGCATTTGCTGTTTCGGAATAGACATGCCATTTGTTTTGCTGCACATTATAATAACCCAATCCAAAATGTTCGCCAATACCATACATCCATAAGTCGCCTGCACTATCTACAAATAAACGCATATCGACCAGATTTCTCATTTTTATTTTTTGTAACATGGAGCTGTCTCGTTTGATAATTTTATGTGTCTGCGCATCCATGCATTCAACCAAGCCATTATCGAACAAAAACCAGTAACGGTTACTGCCTTGCTTGATATCTGTAATTATACCGGTACTGAGGTTCCCGGCGCCACCTTGCTTGTTTATAATTAGTTTTTTCTTTTTAACATCGTACAAACGAACATCTTCGGGAGTGATAAACCAATAATTTTTCCCTAGATCAATATACAAATTTGTAAAAGAAGTAACTCCGGCAAACTTGTTGAAGATACTGTGTAAATCCTCTTCAAACTGCTCTTTTAAAGGATTATAGATTGCATAACCGGCTCGTGTAGTTAGCCAAAGTAGTCCATCTCCGGCCTCTTGTATTCGCAGAATATCATTATTATAGCTACTTGCATTGTCCTGCAGATTATGTTTATAAATCGTAATTTCGTATCCGTCGTATCGATTTAATCCGGATGGTGTTCCAAACCAGATAAAACCGGTTTTATCCTTATAAACACATTTCACTTCACTGTTTGAAAGTCCGCTTCCAACATCTACGCGATTAAATTTATAATTGTCTTCTCCGGTTTGAGAGAAAAGAATTTGAGGCAAAACAAGCCATACGAAAAAATATAGTAGTGGTTTTATCTTATTCATCTGTTGTTGATTTCAGTATTGCATTGCAAATATAAAAAGAAAAGGGCATCACTGCTTAGAGACGCCCTTTTTCTTTTTATACTATTTGGAAAATTATCCGTTCATAGAAGCCAGAAATTCCATGTTATCGTAGGTTTGCTCCATACGTTTCTTAACAAACTCCATTGCTTCCAGCGAGTTCATATCCGAAAGATATTTACGTAAGATCCACATACGATTTAATGTGGCTTCATCCTGCAGCAGATCATCACGTCTTGTACTTGAAGCCGTTATATCTACAGCTGGATAAATACGCTTATTAGATAATTTTCTATCAAGCTGAAGCTCCATGTTACCTGTACCTTTAAACTCTTCAAAAATAACATCATCCATTTTTGAACCAGTTTCAGTTAAAGCGGTGGCAAGAATAGTAAGACTACCTCCGTTTTCGATATTACGGGCAGCACCGAAGAAACGTTTTGGCTTCTGAAGTGCATTGGCATCCACCCCACCCGACAATACTTTACCCGAAGCCGGCTGTACAGTATTATACGCACGAGCCAGACGAGTGATAGAGTCGAGCAAAATAACGACATCATGTCCGCATTCGACCATTCGTTTTGCCTTGTTCAGAACAATTTCGGCAATTTTCACATGGCGCTCAGCCGGTTCGTCAAATGTAGAAGCAATTACCTCTGCATCTACGCTACGGGCCATATCCGTAACCTCTTCAGGACGTTCGTCAATCAATAAAACAATCATATATACCTCTGGATGGTTGGCTGCAATTGCATTGGCAATATCCTTAAGTAACATTGTCTTACCAGTTTTAGGCTGTGCAACGATAAGTCCGCGTTGTCCTTTTCCAATGGGTGAGAATAAATCTACCACACGAACTGCAATCTTATCATATACTTTTGGAGTATTACGTGCAGTAAGCATGAACTTCTGATCCGGGAACAAAGGGGTAAGATGATCAAACGGTACCCTGTCGCGAACTTCTTCGGGAGTACGGCCATTGATTTTATCCACTTTAACAAGTGGAAAATACTTTTCACCTTCCTTTGGAGGACGTATGGCTCCTTCTACCACATCTCCTGTTTTTAAACCAAACAGTTTGATCTGAGACTGAGAAACGTATACATCATCCGGCGAAGTAAGATAATTATAATCAGATGAACGAAGGAATCCATAACCATCCGGCATCATCTCCAATACACCCGTACCAATCAGTATTCCATCAAATTCATATGGCTTCTCCTGTGAAGCTACAGGCTGAGATGCATTTCTTGGATTATTAAAATTGGCTTGGCGTTGGTTCTGCTGACGAG
>JAGPJL010000105.1 GCA_018054455.1 Parabacteroides sp. | reverse complement strand
TTTTTTTACCTTTGTCAAATAATGAGGTCTTAAAAGTTAAAAAAACATGAACTGGAACCAATTATTATCCGATAAGCGCTTCGGAATGGAGGAATACCATGACAGGAAGCACGACAGAACCGACTTTCAACGGGACTACGACCGCCTCATTTTCTCTGCTCCGTTCCGCAGGCTTCAAAATAAAACCCAGGTATTTCCTCTTCCGGGGAATATATTTGTGCACAACAGACTTACGCATAGTTTAGAGGTATCGTGTGTTGGACGTTCTATGGGTAACAATATTGCCAGAGCACTAATGAAGAAATATCCGGAAGAAAGTGCCTCTTTTTTAGAAATTGGGGCTATTGTTGCAGCGGCTTGCCTTGCACACGATATGGGAAATCCTCCTTTCGGTCATTCCGGCGAGCGGGCTATCTCTTCCTATTTTTCTGAAGGAAACGGGAAGAATCTTGAGATGAAGGTGCGGGAAGAAGGTGGCAGATGGGAAGATTTTGTTCACTTTGAAGGGAATGCCAATGCCGTAAGATTGCTTACTCATCAGTTTATTGGTCGCCGGAAGGGCGGTTTTGCTATGACTTACAGCACACTTGCTTCGATAGTGAAGTATCCCTACTCTTCTGAGCTCTCGGGAAAAAACGGCAAATTCGGATACTTTCAGTCGGAAGAAAACAGCTATGCCCGGATAGCCGACGAATTGGGTATCGACTGTATACAGGACAATCCATCTAAATATGTACGTTATCCCCTGGTTTATCTTGTTGAAGCAGCAGATGACATCTGTTATCAGATTATGGATATCGAAGATGCCTTTAAGTTAAGACTCCTCACCTGCGAAGAGACGATTGGAATGCTGCTAAACTTCTTTGACGAAGAGAAGCTTCCTCATATTAAACGCATTATGGATATGGTGGACGACACCAACGAAAAGATTGCCTACCTGCGTTCCAGTATTATCGGACTACTTGTGGACGAATGCTCGCGTGTGTTTTTGGAAAATGAAGAAAGTCTGCTAAAAGGCACTTTTCAATCTACGCTGATCAAGCAGGTTAATCCAAAAGCAAAAGAGGCATATGACTTATGTTCGGAAACTGCCTTCAAAAAAATATACAAGGCAAAAGAGGTATTGGATATAGAATTGGCAGGTTACCGTATTTTCGGCTACCTGATAGATAGTCTGACCGAAGCCGTTATGAACCAGGATCGCGCATACAGTAAACTGCTGCTCAAGAGAATTCCTGAACAGTATAATACCAACGCACCTTCCACCTACGGGAAAATTCAGTGCGTACTCGATTACATATCGGGAATGACCGATGTATATGCACTTGATTTATACAGAAAGATCACAGGGATGAGCTTACCCGCTGTTTAAAACTCCTCGCGATACTTGCTTTCGTCCTTATCTGTAAGAATACTCAGGTAGCTGCGATAGCGGGATTCGCTGATATAATGATCAGAAACAGCCTCCATTACAGCACATCCAGGCTCATGTCTGTGCGTACAGTTGCCAAAGCGACATGTTTTACTGTGTTTGAATATTTCCGGAAAATAGTGAGAAATTTCGGTATCCTCCATCTCAATGGTTCCAAAACCTTTGATTCCCGGAGTGTCGATAAGATATCCTCCACCTGGCAATTCAAACATTTCTGAAAAGGTAGTGGTATGCATACCCTTGTTATGATATTCGGAGATATTGCCTGTCTTCAGGTTTATTCCCGGAAGCAATTTATTAATTAAAGTGGATTTACCTACACCGGAATGCCCTGACAGAAGTGTAATTTTACCTTTCATTTCGGCACGCAGCTCGTCCAGCCCATCTTCTTTACGGGCACAAATCTTCGAACAAGGGTAGCCAATAGATGTATATAAAAGAATCAGCGCTTCCATATACTCGCGATCATCGGCATTGTAGCGGTCTATTTTGTTAAACACAAGTTTAACAGGCACACGATAAGCCTCGGCTGTTGCAAGGAAACGGTCAATAAACACAGTAGTGGTTATTGGATAATTTACCGTTACAATCAGCATTGCCTGATCGAGATTGGCCGCAATGATATGTGATTGCTTGGATAAATTGGAAGCACGGCGGATAATGTAGTTCTTTCGTTCCTCAATTTCCGTTATAAAAGCTGTTCCTTCGTTATTAATCTCAATGTCGACGCGATCGCCAACAGACACAGGATTTGTACTACGGATATCTTTCAGTCTGAAGTTACCCTTAAGTTTACTTTCAATTGTCCGGCCATCATCCGTACGAACCGAATACCAGCTTCCTGTATTTTTAATAACTAATCCTCTCATATGTTTATTTTAAAAACAGAGGCGCCAGAACCTGACGCCTCATTAAAATTATACAGTCATAATTTCCTTTTCCTTCGCTGCGTAGAGATCGTCTATCTTTTTGATATACTTATCATGAATTTTCTGCACTTCTGCTTCTGCATCTTTTTCCACATCTTCAGGAATACCCTCTTTAATTCCTTTCTTCAATGCTTCAATTGCATCACGACGGGCGTTGCGAACACTAATTTTAGCAGTCTCGGCTTCTTGTTTTGATTGCTTTGCCAGCTGGCGGCGACGTTCCTCTGTAAGAGGAGGGATTCCAAGACGAATTACCTCTCCATTATTTTCGGGAGTTATCCCTACTTCGGAGTTCATAATAGCCTTTTCAATTTCTTTGATAAGCGGCTTTTCCCACGGAGTAATGATAATAGTTTTAGCATCCGGTGTATTTACAGATGCCACATTTGCAAGGGGCACGAGGCTTCCGTAATAAGGAACACGTACTCCATCCAAAATCTTGGGATTGGCCTTGCCGGCACGAATATGAGCTAATTGTTCATCCAGATGTTCAATCGCGAATGTCATTTTCTCTTCTGCTGCCTTTACGAACTGTTTCGTATCTACCATAACTGCTTATAAAATTTGATTTTTTGTTTTTCGACTAACAAAAATAAGAAAGTTTTCCGACTTTACAAACTCTTTTTTAATTATGTACCAAAGTACCTATCTGTTCGCCACTCATCACTCGTTTAAGATTACCATTTGTATCCATATCGAAGACAATGATGGGAAGGTTGTTTTCTTTACACATCGTTGTGGCAGTAAGGTCCATAACCTTAAGCCCGCGTGTATATATCTCGTCGTATGTTATATCTGTAAATTTGGTTGCAGTGGGATCTTTTTCCGGGTCGGCTGTATAAATTCCATCCACCCTTGTTCCTTTAAGCATCACATCTGCTTCAATCTCTATCCCACGTAACGAAGAGCCTGTATCCGTAGTAAAGAAAGGATTTCCGGTTCCGCCGGACATAATTACCACATGACCTTTTTCCATCAATTCGATGGCTCGCCATTTGTTGTAAAATTCTCCGATCGGCTCCATCCGGATAGCAGTAAGTACGCTTGCTTTAACGCCCAGCGATACCAGAGCAGAACTTAATGCCAGGCTATTGATTACAGTAGCCAACATTCCCATCTGATCTCCTTTTACCCGATCAAATCCTTTGGATGTACCGCTCAATCCACGGAAAATATTACCTCCGCCAATTACTATACCAATCTGGATGCCCATTTCAGCAATTTCTTTAATTTGCTCAGCATATTCTGTAAGTCGAGCCTCATCTATACCATACGGCTTACCGCCCATGAGCGATTCGCCACTTAGTTTCAGAAGTATTCTTTTGTATTGAAGCATGAAATCCTTTATTTGTTCATTTATTATTTTACAAAAGTAAGCTATTTGCTTAATTCAGCAATTACAATCGGTTGTTTTTTATATATGCTAACGCTTAACTCAGGCTTAAGAGGATTGTAATCAAGGTGTAATCTTCCAAAACTACTTTTGTAGGAACCAAAACCTTTTTCCTAACTTTATGCGGCAGCGCACATTCAGAGGAGTGTATGGCTGCCGCTTTATTTACAATAACGAACCTCTTTAAATGCATAACGCCTTAAGTTGCCGTCCTGAAGTTGCAGCACGAGGTGACCGGTTGGTTCGATATCATAGATACGGGCAGCAAATTCTCCATCGTCGTCCGAAAATGGAAAATAACCATCCCTCCGATACAAAGCTTCGCGGTATTTATTACGTATGACATCTTCTTCGCCTTTCAACAGCCGCAAGTACCACTTATACAAAATGGAGAGAAACCGGTCAAGCACATCGTCCGCATCATAGACAGATCCTGTAATCTGTGCCAGTGAAACCGGATTCGGAGCATCACTTCTAAATTCAAGCTGATTTAGGTTGATCCCTATTCCAATTATAGTCGCATAAATATTTTTGCCGCAAAGATCGTTTTCAATAAGCATCCCGCAAATCTTCTTATCCTTCCAGTAAATATCGTTGGGCCATTTTACCGTAATATGATCTGTGTAGGCATCAAGAACCTCCTTAACACTAAGAGCAGCCAACTGAGAGAGAACAAACTGCCGGTTGGCTGGAACAGTCTCAGGATAGAGCACAACGCTAAAAGTAAGATTCTTTCCGGCCTCCGACTCCCAGACATTCCCTACTTGTCCGCGACCTGCCGTCTGAAAACCGGCAACTACAACAGAACCTTCTTCAACCTGCCCCGTAGCCATTCTTTCCCGTAGAGCCTTGTTGGTAGAATCTGTTTCCTCAATAAAGGTTATATGCGACATATCAGGGTTTTTCTTTATATTCATCCCGGATTGCCCGGGGTAATTTTGCTATCACTTCCCGATAAGAATGGTGAATCCAGCGTTTGATTTCAGCCTCCTCCATATCTCTGGTCAGATAAATAGCATTCCAATACTTTTTATTAAAATGAAAAGCCGGAGTTACCGCCTGGTAGCGGTCCCTTAACTCCTCCACATAATCCGTTGAACACTTCAGCGCAATGTGGGGCTCGTCGGCATCGAGAGGGAGCAACAAATACATTTTATTCTCCACTTTAAAGACAAGCGACACATCATCGAACGGGAAACATTCTGTGGTTCCCCTTAACGATAAACAATAGGCTCTTACTTCTTCGATATTCATAGCTTTACCAGATATAATTACTTACGCAAGGGCGCATAAAACGCATCCTCAATATGTTCTGTCTGATAGCCGTTCGAATCTTTAACAACGGCAATTATATCAAAACGGATGGATAGATCCATATCGTATTTACGGGCATACACATCCGCAGCGCTCACAATGCACTTAATCTTTGCCGAATCAACGGCTTCGAGGGGAGAGACAAGATAATTTTCCGAACGCGTCTTGACCTCCACCACCACAAGTTCGTTTCCATCGATTGCCACAATATCCAGTTCTTTGTGCCGATACCGCCAATTTTGATGCAAAATTGTATATCCTTTTTTCTCAAGAAGTGTCCGGGCAATATCTTCGCCTTCTTTTCCTGTATTATTGTGTGCAGCCATAGCTATAATTTGTACAAATGTAATCATTTTCTTTTTTATTAGGCCTTTCAGCGTTACATTTGCATTGTATGAAAAAGGACAGGAAATACGCACACGCAAATCCGGGTCAGCCACGGATACATAAGATTACCTTTATGCTCAATGAAGACGAGCATAAGGCGGTAGACCGCTACCTGTCCAAATACAAGATAGAGAATAAATCAAGATGGTACAGAGAGACCATCATTTCGCACATTCTGAAAAATCTGGAAGAAGATTATCCAACTCTTTTCCGGGAAAATGAAATGAGAAGATGAATCCACTGACAGACGAATATTTTATGAAGCAGGCTCTGGCGGAAGCCAGACTTGCGGCCGAAGAAGGCGAAGTGCCCGTAGGAGCCGTTGTTGTTTGCAACAACCAGATTATTGCCCGCGGACATAATCAGACTGAACGGCTTAATGATCCTACTGCCCATGCCGAAATGATTGCTTTAACGGCAGCAACCGGGGTATTGGGAGCCAAATATTTACCCGATTGCATTTTATATGTTACCGTGGAGCCTTGTATCATGTGTGCGGGAGCCATTGGTTGGGCACAGGTAAGCACAATAGTGTATGGTGCTTCCGACGAAAAAAGAGGCTTCAGCATCTATGCCCCAAAAGCATTTCATCCCAAAGCCATCGTAAAGAAGGGAATTATGGAGAAAGAGTGTGCAGATGAAATGATCTCCTTTTTCAAAAAGAAACGCTAAGGAACATTATTCCTTCACTTCTTCGTAATCGATATACTCTCCGTCCTCTTTGTTAAATAGTTTCTTTTTGGAAGAAACAGGTTCCTCTCTGGGCGCAGATTGCTGCTGTCTGTTTGCTGAAGAAGCATGACGACGATTCGTTTCTGAGTTTGAAGATCCGAAAAGAACTCTTTTAAATGTTCTTATCACAGAGACTCCCAACAACAGAACCAGCAAAAGAAAGAAACCGAAAATTAAAAATAAAAACTTGAACATAATTCAATACGTATTGATTCCAGCCACAAAGATACAATGTCTTATTACTTCTTTTTGTTAAAAATAGACAATACTATATATAGAAGTATTGTACCGGATAATCCGAGGAGTCCAAAAAACGAAACAAAGAGTACTGCACATACAATCAACATATAGCGCAATTCGTTGCCTTTCCATTTTAAAGACTTTATTTTTAACGAAAACATAGGTATTTCGGATACAAGCAAAAGCGATGTAACCAAGGCCAGCACTAGTATAACAAGCGTAAACAGTGAAGGATTAATCTGTAATACCGGCAGTATCGAATAGGCAACACCAACCCAGAACAAAGCGTGAGCCGGAACCGGCAGACCGATAAATGAAGTAGTCTGACGTTCGTCTATATTAAATTTTGCCAGTCTTAAGGCAGAAAATGCAGGAATAATAAATGCCCAGTACGGAACAAACTCATTAGCCGGGCCAAAAGGGAGTGAAGGTGCCAGTTGGGTAAGTACCCAGTAAACCACCATTCCGGGAGCAACACCAAAGCTAACCACATCGGCCAGCGAATCCAGGTCCTTTCCTATCGGCGAATAGGCATGCATTAAACGGGCTGCGAAACCATCGAAAAAATCGAATACAGCCGCCAGAATAACTAACAATGCCGCTAATAAAAGATTACCCTCCAATGCTGCAACACTTGCTGCACAGCCGGAAACCAGGTTAAAACAGGTAATCGTATTGGGAACGTACTTAGCTATATTCATTTTTTACTATATAAACGGGCAATCGGTGTTTGATTTCCGGTAACCTTTTGATCCATTTCGACTAATACTTCTGTACCCAGCGGAAGATAAACATCCACACGTGATCCGAACTTTATGAATCCCATTTGCTCGTCCACATGACATTTCTCACCTGCTTTGGCATAGGTAACGATACGTCTGGCCATAGCACCTGCTATCTGGCGGGCAAGGATATCCACTCCGTCCTTAGTAGTAACCACCACTGCCGAACGTTCGTTTTCCGTACTGCTCTTAGGCAAATAAGCCGCCATAAATCGTCCGTTGTTATGAGATACATGCTTCACTGTGCCATTAACAGGAAACCAGTTGGCATGTACATTAAACACCGACATAAAGATGGATACCTGCAATCGTTTTTCATGAAGTATTTCATTCTCCATTACCTCCTCAATAGCAACAATGGTACCATCGGCCGGAGCAATTACAAGGCCCTCCGAATCATACGGAAAGCGGCGAAACGGACTCCGGAAGAAATTTAACACCAACAGAAAAAATATGGACGACAAGCAACACACCGTATAAAAGAGTGTACTTCTACCTGATGAATAATACAACGCTACATTTACTACGAAAAGAATCGTAAATAAAGTAAGTAATATACCTGTCCCTTCTCTGTGTACTTTCATTCCTAATTTCAATCTGTGTATAATAATATTTGCAAAAGTATGCATTTTTTGCGGAAATAAAAAAATATCAGCCATTCACGGCTTCTATTTTAGCTAATTCCACATACCATATGTTTCCTGACACATGCGGATACCCCATTTGACGTACCAATGTGATGTATTCTTTTATTTGAGAAACATATTTTCTATCTTCATGCTTCCCAAATTTATAATCCACAATTACCACCCTGTCTTCGAAAACCATCACACGATCAGGACGCTTAGACAAGCCTTTGCCATAAAGGATATCTACCTCATTCAATATACGGGCGGTTCCATCGTACCAACCGGCAACCGATGAATCCTGCAGAAGTTCCTCCAACCGGTCGCACAACGATTCGGCTTCCTGTTTGTTTATCACTCCGGACACGCGGTACGACTCGACAGACGAAGCAATATCAGCTTTAGTCTGAATGCGACTCAACAGCTCATGCATCAGCGATCCATGTTTACGCTCTTTGTTGTCGAAAAAGAAGCCTTTACCATGAAGTCTCAGCTGCAATCTTTCGTTGGGCGAAACCGAAGAGATCCGGTGCATTGGTATTTCATCTACTACGGATGAACCAGCGGCCTTCGCCTCCGGGTGCCACCATGTTCCCAATTCAAAAACACCTGCTTCAGGATCAAAAGAGGGAGCCAAAGGTTCAAGTGGTTCACCTTCACGGGTAGTTGCGTAACCGGCATCAGACAAACCATTCCACAACAAATCGGACATGGAACTTATCTTTTCAGGTTTTTTAGGCCGTGGGGAGAATACAATCAGCTCTTCCTTTGCACGTGTAAATGCCACATAAAGGGTATTCAGATTATCAATAAACGCATGAAGCTTTTCATTAAAGTAATCGTTGGCAAAGATAGTATTGCCCAACACCGCTCCGTAGCGTACCGGAACCAGATGCAGCTGATTAAAAGGAGCCTTCGCCGGATGACACCATAAAACGGGTTGTTTGCTGGGCTTATGATCTATTTCCCAATCACCGAACGGAATAATAACCACCTTAAATCCAAGACCTTTTGATTTATGGATAGTAAGAATCCGTATGGCATTCTGCGCATCAGGTGTAGCAATGGTTTTATTGCTTCCCGTATCATCCCACCATTTAAGGAAACGCGAGATATCAACACTTTCCCGTTGGGTGAACTCGGACACCATATCCATAAAAGCCTGTACAAATACCTGTTCATTATCCGGAAACCGGTCGTTAAACAAGCGGAACAGACTCTCCGTAATTTCGTAAAGAGACTGATTGCCCAGTGTACGTAATGCCTGAGCCACTTCGGCTGGGAATTCCTTCAAAGGAATAAAATTGCGTATCCCATCCGTTTCGCCGGCATCGGGAATGGCCAGCGTATACGCATAAAGAGCCAGCGTATAGTTGGTTCGGTCGCCGGGATTACGAAGATAGCGAAGCATGGAAATCAGAAAACGAACCGCAGGCGAACTGCTTATAAACAGTGCCTCATCCGAAATAATATCGTATTTGTACTTTTCCGAAGGGTGCTCTTCCTTGTAAGCCAGTAAAGAATCAGCAACCATAGCCCCTTCTCTGTTGGTACGAACCAAAATGGCTATTTCTTTTAAGTTATACCCATTATCCTGTAACTGTTCGAGCACAGAAGGGAGTTTGTTTACGGACTCCTCTTTCCAATCCTGGTCTTCCTGCGAAATAAATTCTATGCGTACATGTCCTTCTTTGTTCCGGAAAGGAGGCGGAACCTGCTGAAAAGATTTATCGTATGCCGACATCATTTTGGTACAATACCGCTCCTTCTGCCCTTTTGATAAAGACGAGGCAGAGAGTCCCTCGTTATACATGTCCTGCAAAAGAGCAGGAGCAACCGTAAACAGCGAGTTATTGAAGGCAACGATATGACGGCAACTCCGCCAATTCTCTGTTAATGTCTCTTCGTGAAGCTGTTCGGGAGCAAAATCGTATTTAATCTGTTCGTCCAGTAACTTCCAGTCCGAATTCCGGAAACGGTAAATGCTTTGCTTCACATCTCCTACAATCAGGTTATCTCTGCCGTGCGACAGACTTTCTTCCAGCAGCGGGAGGAAGTTTCCCCATTGCATACCCGAAGTATCCTGAAACTCGTCAATCATATAGTGATCTACCTGCGTTCCTGTTTTCTCATAGATAAAGGGGGCCTCACTTCCGCCGATAACTTTCGACAGCAACTCGGTAGTATCTGCAATCAGCATTACATTTTTTTCCTGACGGTATGCGGCAATCTGTGCTGCAATATCGTTCAGAATTCCTAATGTATAATAGTAGCGGACAATCTCTTTGGCTGTGTTATAGTCAGTTAGGTTGGCAAATAACGTGGCAATCTTCTTGATACAATCATTTAATCCGTCGTCAAAAGCACAACCGATGACTTGTCTTAATCCATTATCCGTTTTAGCCGTAAAGCAACCCTCAAGATTATCGGCCAGTCCAACAAACGTATTGCTGGGTTCCTTCATCTCCCCATCGATCAGTTTCGTAAAGAAATTAAGCGGCGAGCGGCTGCCCCCTTTAAAGTCGGACGTTTGCAGAGCGTACTGGTCAAGCACCGCCATCCCTTCTCTACCTAAATCACGGGCTTCCGACTCTACCGAACGAATAATGGCAAACAGCTGGTTCTTATAAGACTCCAACGCTGTTTTATCTTCAATATCTTTGGCTACATCGGCACTAAAAGCTTTGTAGCTCTCTTTAAATACTTCGCGTGAAAGAGCTGCAATATCCCTCCGCAGATTCCACTCGCCTCCTGCTTCCACCTTATCGGCGGCAAAACGGAGCAACCAGCCCAACAGTTCTTTGCTTTCGGGCTTCTCCAGACCACTTAGCAGATTATCAATCGCCTCGGTAAGCACCAGTTCCTGATCCATTTCAATTCCATAACCTCCCTGCAGACCAATCTCGCGGGTAAAGGCCCTCATGGTTTGCTGAAAGAAGCGATCTATTGTGCTTATATTGAAAGCGGAATAATCGTGCAGAATAGCAATCAGAATCCGTTTGGCCTGGGCACGAACCTGCGCCTCATCCAGTTTAAACTGATCAGAAAGCGAAGAAACGTAATCGGATTTACGCCCGGACGACAGGATGAAAAGTTCTTCGACAATCCGACTTTTCATCTCGTCGGTAGCCTTGTTGGTAAAAGTTACAGCCAAAATATGGCGGTATGCACCTGGCGAAGCAAACAGAAGTTTAAGATACTCTCCCGTAAGCTTATGTGTTTTCCCCGCGCCAGCAGAAGCTCTGTATACCGTCAGCATCTGCGATTAAATTATCCGGCTTTTAGTATAGCCTTCTTTTTGCAATATTTCGAGCACTTTGGGACGCAGATCTCCCTGAACGATAATTTCTCCGTCTTTAGCTGAACCGCCTACGCCACATTTCACCTTCAGGAATTTACCCAACGTGGTAAGATCGTCGGTAGTACCTCTAAATCCGGTAATCAAAGTAACAGCCTTACCTCCACGGTTTTTCTTATCAAGCGAAATCCGCAGCAGTTGTTTCTCTTTCGGAAGAGTTTCCTCTTCTTCCGCATCACCCGTATCATATTTAAAATCGGGGTTGGTAGAGTACATCATACCCAACCTGTCTTTCCAGTTGTTATCTTTCGTAGCCATATCGTTTACTTATCTTGAATTATAAAGAACCTGTATTTCCACTAGTCCGCTG
>JAGPJL010000104.1:7677-11527 GCA_018054455.1 Parabacteroides sp. | reverse complement strand
GGGCAATTGCTCTTTCGCTTCCCTTTGGTATAGCAGTATCCATTTACCTGGCAGAAATAGCTAATTTCAAGACCCGCCAGTTCCTCAAACCAATCATTGAACTTCTGGCAGGAATTCCGTCTGTTGTATATGGTTTCTTTGGATTAGTTGTAATTGTTCCGTTGATTCAAAAAGGATTGAATCTACCTGTCGGCGAAACGGCTTTTGCGGGTAGCGTTGTACTTGCCATCATGGCCTTGCCTACGATCATTACAGTTGCCGAAGATGCCATGCGCACAACTCCCCGGGCTATGAAAGAAGCTAGTCTGGCTTTAGGAGCAACACAATGGCAGACAATATATAAAGTAGTAATACCCTATTCAAGCTCTGGAATTACTTCGGCAGTCGTACTGGGTATTGGTCGTGCTATTGGTGAAACCATGGCAGTACTGATGGTTACCGGGAATGCGGCAATCATCCCGACCTCTTTCTTTGAACCTGTACGTACCATTCCGGCAACCATTGCCGCTGAATTGGGAGAGGCTCCTGCAGGGGGAGCACATTACGAGTCTTTATTTTTACTGGGAGCTGTACTCTTTCTGATTACACTTGTTCTTAGTATTGCCGTTGAATATATTTCGTCAAAGAAAAAAATCTAAAATATGTCACCAGTTGAAAAATTAGGCAATATGGATAAAAGAAAGCGATGGTCTCAAAAAGTGGCCTTCGGATTCTTTACATCACTTAGCTATCTGGTTGTTGTTATTCTTTTTGTTATTCTGGGTTTTATTATCATCAAGGGGGCCAGTGTTATCAGCTGGGACTTTCTAAGTAAATCGCCGGAAGAGGGAATGACTTCGGGAGGAATATTCCCTGCTATTGTTGGTACCTTGTACCTTGTACTGGGAAGTAGCCTTATTAGTTTCCCAATTGGAATTATGAGCGGTATTTACATGAACGAATATGCAACCAACGGCAAAATCACCCGATTTATACGGATTATGACAAACAACCTCAGTGGCGTTCCATCTGTTGTTTTTGGATTATTTGGTATGGCCTTGTTTGTTAACACGTTAGGTTTTGGAGATTCTATAATTGCAGGCTCTCTGACACTTGCATTACTGTCTCTTCCTTTAGTAATCCGAACAACAGAAGAGTCTCTAAAGAGTATAGACGATTCCTTTAGGCATGGTTCACTTGCTTTAGGAGCAACAAAATTACAAACAATCCGCAAGGTTATAATGCCAATGGCTTTCCCCAATATTATAACCGGCCTGATTTTGTCTATCGGTCGGGTTTCGGGAGAAACAGCTCCTATCCTGTTCACGGTGGCAGCCTATTTCTTACCTCAGCTTCCTGGTAGTATTTTCGACCAGTGTATGGCTCTGCCTTATCACTTGTATGTTATTTCTACAAGTGGAACAGATGTTGAAGCCTCAAGAGGAATGGCCTATGGAACAGCATTGGTTTTGATAGCCATTGTATTGGTGGTAAATTTGCTTGCAAACGCTCTTCGTTCCTATTTTGCTAAAAAAGTTAAAATGAATTAATGTCCACAACGAATATGATTAAAATTGATGCTCAAAATGTAAATTTCTATTACGGTGATTTTCACGCGTTGAAAAACATCACGATGAAGATAGAATCGCATACCTCAACGGCTTTTATTGGTCCGTCTGGTTGTGGAAAATCTACTTTCCTCCGTTTATTTAACCGTATGAACGATTTAATAACAGACACCCGAATGGAGGGCTCCATTAAAATTGACGGAAGGGATGTTTACGCTAAAGGAGAAAAGGTAGACCAACTGAGAAAAAACGTTGGAATGGTATTCCAGAAACCCAATCCTTTCCCCAAAAGCATTTACGAAAATGTGGCATACGGACTTCGGGTGAATGGTGTTAGTGACAATAACTATATTGAGGAGACTGTCATTAAAACGCTTCAGCAGGCAGCTTTGTGGAACGAAGTAAAGGATAAGCTGAAAAAGAGTGCATTTGAACTATCCGGCGGACAGCAGCAACGGTTGTGTATAGCTCGCGCACTGGCAATCTCTCCGTCTATTTTGTTAATGGATGAACCGGCTTCTGCGCTGGACCCTATTTCAACAAGCAAAATAGAAGATCTGATTCATGAGTTGAAAAAAGAATATACTATAGTTATTGTCACGCACAATATGCAGCAAGCAGCCCGCGTTAGTGATAAAACAGGGTATTTCTATCTGGGTGAATTAATTGAATTTGGTGATACGCGTAAGATTTTTACCAATCCGGAAAAAGAATCAACGCAGAATTATATTACAGGTCGTTTTGGATGATTTCTTTTGTTATACCTAAAAAACGGAATGAACGTTTAAACATTTGAAGTATGAAAGTTATAGAAGAGGAAATAAATGCGTTAAAAGGAAGCATCAGCCAAATGTGGGCATTGGTGCATCAACAATTATATAATGCAGGAGAAGCGCTTTTAACAGGTGATAAAGAACTTGCTTTTAAAGTAATGAATCGCGAACGTCGTGTTAACGCTTTTGAACTAAAGATTGACAGCGATTGTGAAGATATAATTGCCTTGTATGCACCTGTAGCCATTGACTTACGGTTCGTACTGGCTATGTATAAGATTAACACAAACCTGGAACGGTTAGGCGATTTTGCTGAAAGCATAGCCCGCTTTGCAGGGAACATGCCAGTAGGCGAGCCTATTGATCCGGAACTGATAAAAGCTACCCGAATAGAAGAAATGCTTAAAGCTGTTCTGGAAATGATGTCTGTAACAAAAGAGGCTTTCGAAAAAGAGGATTCTGCTATTGCCTCGGGTGTTTTTGCCAAAGACGCTATTGTTGATGAGATAAATCATGCATCGGCCTCTCTTATCGCAGATTTTATCGAAACCCATCCGGGAAGTGCTTTGTCCGGACTGTTTTTGGCAGGTGTAATCAGGAAACTGGAACGTTATGGAGATCATTGCACCAACATCGCAGAAGAATTGATCTTTTATTTGGATGCCAAAGTCATGAAACATATAGGAAAAATCGATGCAAATGTAAATGGTTCAGAAACCAACGACTGATTTGAATGATACAATAAAAAAAGAGAGCTATAAAAGGCTCTCTTTTTTTATTGTATCATTTAAAAACCAAGAACGGCTATGTCTCCTTTTTGGAGCGTTAATGTAAGAATGCCATCACTAACGGGCAGAGACTTTGATTGTCCATTTATGACAACACTTAATTTGGGTGCATAAACAGGTAATTTTACTTTGAACGTATTGTCGACTGTCGCTTTAATTGTAGCCTCTTTTACCGCATTGTTTATCCAGCTTACAGCCACTTCGGCCCCTCCTCTTACTTTCAATCCCTTGAAACTCCCGGTCTTCCAAACGGATGGCAAAGCTGGCAACAATTCTATAATTCCGGTCTGACTCTGAATCAACATTTCTGCAATACCAGCTGCTCCTCCAAAGTTTCCATCAATCTGAAAGGGTGGATGCGCACAAAACAGATTGGGGTAGGTTCCACTTCCATAACCGGAATAGGTTGGCTCATCGGACGACTTTAAACAAGGTCTTAAGAGATCGGATAACAGCTTATGCGCACGGTCACCGTCATGCAGACGAGCCCAGAAATTTACTTTCCAGGCCATAGACCATCCGGTGCTTTCATCACCCCTCTTCTCTAGTGATGCACGGGCTGCTCTGGCAAGTTCGGGTGTAAGTGCAACCGATATTTCATTTCCCGGATGTAACCCATACAAGTGCGACACGTGACGGTGGGTGATTTCCGTTTCTTCATACTCATTCAACCATTCCATAATACGGCCATCTTTCCCTATCGTTGTTGGCATGAGTCGACTGCGTTTGGCTGTTAGCTCCT
>JAGPJL010000104.1:0-7577 GCA_018054455.1 Parabacteroides sp. | reverse complement strand
CCATACAAGTGCGACACGTGACGGTGGGTGATTTCCGTTTCTTCATACTCATTCAACCATTCCATAATACGGCCATCTTTCCCTATCGTTGTTGGCATGAGTCGACTGCGTTTGGCTGTTAGCTCCTGCACGAAAGCGCTGTCTAATCCTAAAATGCCTGCAGCTTCTATCGTATTACCAAAAAGTTCCCGCACAAGTTGATTATCCATTGTTGAACCTGCAGAGACCGCAACTTCTTTCCCGTTAGACGTACGGAAATTATTTTCAGGGGAGGTTGTAGGAGCTGTAACCAGATATCCGTTTCGGGGATCTTCTACCAACATATCCACAAAGAAAAGGGAAGCCCCTTTTAATACCGGATATACCTCCGCTAAATACTTTTTATCCATAGTATAAAGGTAGTGATGGTACAGATGCTCGCAAAGCCAGGCTGCTGATGTATTGGTTGCACCCCAGGAAGGGTGTTCGCCCGGAGCAGTAAACTCCCAGACATTACCTAAAATATGTGTAACCCATCCGCGTGAATTATAAAAAACCCTGGCAGTTCGTTCTCCACTCTTCACCTGAGCCTTCGTCCACTCAATCAGTGGCATATGCAATTCCGAAAGGTTTGTCACCTCAGCCGGCCAAAGATTCATCTGAAGATTTATGTTAAGATGATAATCTCCGTTCCATGGTGTGCGAATAGTGTTACACCATAATCCCTGTAAGTTAGGAGGCAATAACCCTTCGCGTGTTGAAGAGATTAATAGATAGCGGCCAAACTGAAAATAAAGCGCCATCAAATCCTGATCTTGTTTTGTCTTATTGAATTCGGTAAGCCTTTTGTTAATAGGGAGTTTTGATGCGGCAGTCGTACCAAGGTCAAGTTCTGCGCGGCTAAACAACGGATAGTAAGCGGCAATATGATCGCTCTTCAGCTCTTCAAAACTTTTATCCCCGGCAGCAGACAATAAATCTGTTAGCTGAGAGGGCACACTTTTGCCAAAATAATTAGTAGCCATGGAAATCAGAATGGTTGCTTCGGAAGCATCTCGTACAGTTAACGAGCTGTCTGATGCAACGATATCTCCATCTTTCGGAAGCACGATCCTCACACGCGCTCCGTAAAGAGGTCCTTTCTCTGATGTTCCGCTAGCCAATTCACCTTGCATTATCAAATCATTTCCTTCGGTAGAAACAGTATAGCGTTCCGGCCTCGTCATCTTTATTGTAAAAGCAAGTTTCCCTGCTTTGCTGGCTGTTAAATGAACAACTCCCAGATCATCTGCAAACGATGTAAATGCCTCTCTTCCATAAAGGACTTTTCCTTTTTTGAATGAAGTCGCGGCGATTGCATCATTCAAATTAAGCGTACGTTTATATTGAGAAACCGTATCCTTATTGTTTGGATAGTCGTATGCTATTTCAAGATTACCCAAAATCTGATAACTTCCATAAGGTGTATCAGCCCCGTTGCCCTGGCCGCTTCCGAGACCTTTGCATACGAAAGACTTGTACATTAATGCCTGAGCCTCGTCATTCTTTCCCTCAAACAGTAAGTTTCTGATTTGGGATAATGATTTATATGCTTCCGGGTTATCGGTATCCTGTTTACTCCCCGACCACATGGAAATCTCATTCATGACAATTTTCTCCTGGTCGATTGAACCATCAGGCATTAGGCCGATACGTCCGTTTCCCAAAGGAAAAGTTTCTTCCCAAACGCTTGCAGGCTTTTCAAAAAAGTAACTCCAGCTTTTTACGGCAGGCGCCTCAGTTTGTTTACATCCCGTAAATACAAACAGAGAAAGGCCAAAGATTAGCAATAAAGATTTTTTCATACTATGCGTTTTTTGACTGATTCAACTATCACTCCATTCACCAAGTGTCATCAAAACTGCTGCATATCACAAAGCTTTTTGTAATATCCGTTTAATTCCATCAACTCCTCGTGACATCCGCGTTCAACTATTTCGCCCTCGTGCATTACACAAATCTCATCTGCATTTCGAATGGTCGACAATCGGTGTGCAATCACAATAGTGGTTCTGTTTTTCATCAGGTTCTCCAATGCTTCCTGAACAAGACGTTCGGATTCTGTATCCAATGCAGATGTTGCTTCATCCAAAATCAATATAGGAGGATTCTTCAGAATTGCACGAGCTATGCTGATACGCTGACGTTGTCCGCCCGACAATTTACCACCCCGATCACCGATGTTTGTTTCATAACCGGACTCGCTGGCAATAATAAATTCGTGCGCATTGGCTATTCTGGCGGCTTCCTGCACTTGTTCGAGCGTTGCATTCTTAACCCCAAATGATATATTGTTGAAAAAAGTATCATTAAAAAGAATGGCTTCCTGATTTACATTTCCCATCAGACCTCGTAAATCAAAAAGAGTCGTATCGCGAACATCAGTTCCGTCGATAGTAATGGCTCCTTTATCTACATCGTAAAAACGAGGGAGCAAATCTACCAAAGTACTTTTTCCTGAACCTGATTGCCCAACCAACGCTACAGTTTTCCCTTTAGGAATAGTCATAGATACATTTTTGAGAATCCAGTCATTCTGATACTTGAACCAGATATTTTTGTATTCAATCTGTTTATTTAATGCTATCGGTTTTGGATTTTCAGGGTCATTTATATCACTCTCAGCCTTTAGTATCTTATCTACACGATCCATGGACGCCAATCCTTTCTGGATAGCATACACTGATTTAGACAAGTCTTTAGCCGGATTTATTATACTGTAAAAAATTACCAGATAATATATAAATGTCGGCGCATCAATCGGGCTATTGTTTGCAAGAATCAATGTTCCTCCGTACCACAAAACAACAACTATAGTAGCTGTTCCGAGAAATTCACTCATCGGATGAGCCATCTGCTGACGGCGATAGATCTTCATGGTAGTCCGTCGGAATATATCATTGCTCCTTTCGAAACGATCACGGATTTTTCCTTCAGCATTGAACGCTTTGATAATTCGAAGGCCACTCAACGTTTCTTCAATTTGAGACATCAAATCGCCCCATTGCGATTGTCCAAGAAGAGATTTTCTTTTTAGCTTTTTGCCTACTTGTCCCATTATATAGCCCGCAAGAGGAAGCAATATCAAAACGAATATGGTAAGCTGCCAGCTAATCAGAATCATGCCAACAAGATAAATCAGAATTAAAATCGGATTTTTAAATAGCATATCCAGCGAACTCATTATAGAGTTTTCAATCTCATTTACATCTCCTGATATTCGGGCAATAATATCTCCTTTACGTTCTTCGGAGAAGAAACTAAGAGGCAGTTGCGTTATCTTTCTATTAATCTGGTTTCTTATATCCCTTACAACACCTGTACGGATTGGAATCATATGATAAAACGCCAGATACATTGTAGCCACTTTAAAGAAGGTCATTACTACCAGAAAAACGCCCAGAACCACCAAGGTGAATGATCCGCCTTCGGTTTCAATCAAATTGGTTATATACCAGAAAAAATTATTTTTGACTGCTTCTCCCAATCCTTTCCATGAATCCCACGAAGAAAATTCGAAACTCCAAGGCATATAGGTGTATACCTCTTCATCAATCTTAAATAAGATCTGAAGGATTGGTATAATTAAAGCGAACGAAAACAAATTTAAAATGGCCGATAAGACATTAAAAATTATATTCCATACCATATGTAATTTATACGGAGGTACAAAACGACGTAGTATGCGAACGAATTCTTTCATATGTATACAATTGAATTAAATTGGGCGCAAGTTACTCATTATCCTTTTATCGGACAATATGACTTTCGCTATTCTATTTTAAAAGACTTAATTATATGACCTTTGGACTAACTTTATTGACAATTATCTTAAAAATAGTATCTTTAGTGCCGAAAACACAAAATAGAAATAAACTCAAAAGTTAAACTAACATGAAACACATTTTACTAATTGGTCTGATGCTGACGTTAAGCCTTACGTCGAACGGACAGAGAAATGAGAATTTACCCTTAGGGGACTATACCGAACTTACAGACACGAAACCCATCAACGAAAAGGCGTGGAATCTGGTTCCTGAAAAGCCTCAGTTAAGTTGGGGAAACACGGATACCCGCTATAGTAAACAAAATGCCCCTTCTATCAAAGTTAGTTCCAAATTACGGGTGAAAGGCTGGAAAGGAGAAAGAATAAACGCACAGGCTATTCTTTGGACTACGTCCGATCTTGAAAAAGTCAGCATTGCTGTTTCTGATCTATCAGGGGGTAAATCGGTAATACCCGCTTCTGCCATCCAAACAAACTTTGTTCGCTACGTTATGACAGACGAAGTAAACAAAGACGGCAGCGGAGCCTGTGGTCACCGGCCCATAAAGTCTGAATGGGACTCATCCATAGTAGCTGATGTGCTGGATGTAATAAAGATAAAGGATGTGAAGGCCCGAACTACTCAACCTTTTTGGATTAATGTCTGGATACCGGCAGAGACTAACTCCGGTATTTACAAGGGCACTGTTTCCGTTTCTTTTAATAATTCCAAGCCATTGAAACTTGAGCTTGAAATTGAAGTTTTAAACCATACACTTCCTGCTCCGAAGGACTGGGCTTTTCATTTGGATTTGTGGCAAAATCCCTACTCGGTAGCTCGTTACCACCAAGTACCCCTTTGGAGTAAAGCCCATTTTGAAGCCTTACTTCCGGTAATGAAAACATTAGCCAATGCGGGACAAAAGGTTATAACAACCAGCATTATGCACAAACCATGGAACGGACAGACCGAAGATCATTTTGACAGCATGATCTTTAGAATGAAAAAAATGGATGGAACCTGGGAATTCAGGTATGATGTGTTCGACAAGTGGGTGAATTTTATGATGAATGAGGTTGGCATAGATGAGCAAATCAATTGTTATACGCTTATTCCCTGGGCACTTCGTTTTGATTATTTCGACGAGGCGACCAATCGGGTGATGTTTGTTGAAGCAAAACCAGGTGAAGCAGCTTACGAAGCATACTGGGGAAGCTTTCTGAAAGATTTTGCACGTCACCTCAAAGAAAAAGGATGGTTTGAAAAAACAACCATCGCCATGGATGAACGCGGACTTGATGTTATGCAGGAGGCTCTGAAAGTTATAAAGAATGCAGATCCCGATTTCAAAGTATCTCTTGCCGGTAATTACCATCCGGAAATCGAAGCTGATTTATACGATTTATGCCTGGCTTTCGGTCATAATTTCCCGGATGGAGTAAAAGCCAGAAGAGAAAAAGAAGGAAAGATCAGCACAGTATACACCTGCTGTGCAGAAGCATTACCTAATACTTTCACTTTCTCCCCTCCTGCCGAAGCCACTTGGATTGGATGGCATGCAATGGCCGGCAATTACGACGGATATTTACGTTGGGCTTATAACAGCTGGACAAGCGATCCATTACGCGATTCGCGCTTTCGTTCGTGGGCTGCCGGAGATTGCTACATCGTATATCCCGGAGGCAGGTCAAGCATTCGAATGGAAAAGCTGGTCGAAGGAATACAAGATTATGAGAAGATACGGATGCTTAAGGAAGAGTTCATAAAAAAGAATGAGAAAGCAAAATTGGATAAGTTAAACAAGATTGTATCCTCTTTCACTCCGGAAGGACTTACAAAAACGGATCCTGCAAAAATGGTTACTGATGCAAGAAATGCCTTAAACCGTTTCTAAAAAAAAGAAGGACCTCTTATTTAAACATAAGAGGTCCTTCTTTTTCTTAGTTGGTTGAATTGATCTTCTGTTGGAAAAGCCTCACTTGTTAATAAAAGTGAATCAACCCCCTCTTTATTAAACCTATCTAAAAAAAGGGCGTCTATCTTGTCAGTACAAATATTGGTTAAGACTATATATTATGAAATTGGGAAAAATCCTTTTGGTGTTGATTGTAACGCTCTTTTCGCTGCCTTCCATGGCACAATCGGGAGTTGATGTTACAGGTAAGGTTGTTGAACGAGGGAATAATCTCCCTGTTGAACAAGCGACAGTGAGACTTTTAACAGGGAAAGACAGCTTACTGGTTGGGGGCGTTGTTAGCTCTCGTAACGGAGCTTTTACTATTAAAAACATAAAATCGGGCAGTTACTTATTGCATGTAACTTATGTTGGGTATGAACCTATATACCAACCTTTGCACATAACAGGCAAGGTAAATCCGGTTAAAGTTGGGACGATAGAACTTTCCGACGGAGCTATAGAGCTTGGAGAAGCTGTTGTTATAGGTAAAGCAAACGAAGTCGTTGTAAGAAATGATACGGTAGAATATAATGCGGATTCCTACAAAGTAACAGAAGGCTCTGTCCTTGAAGATTTGCTTAAAAAAATGCCCGGGGTAGAGATTGCCAGTGATGGGAAAGTGACCGTCAACGGGAAAGAAATTAAAAAGATTATGATTGATGGGAAAGAATTTTTCTCAGACGATCCTAAAGTCGCATCCAAAAATCTTCCAGCGAAGATGGTGGATAAAGTACAGGTGTTGGATAAAAAATCGGACATGTCAATAATGACTGGTTTCGATGATGGCGAAGAAGAGACTGTAATAAACCTGACTGTAAAAAAGGGGATGAAGCAAGGATGGTTCGGAAATGCCTTTGCCGGTTACGGTAGCGAAAAACGGTATGAAGGGAACGCCATGGTAAACCGTTTTATCAATAACGACCAGTTTACCTTTATGGGAGGACTAAATAACACGAACAACATGGGATTCAGCGACCTTGCCTCCACCATGTTCTCGGGAATGGGAGGAGGAGGCCGTGGTGGTTTTGGCCGTTTTGGTAGTGGTAATGGTATTACTACTTCCGGAAATGCTGGTTTAAATTTCAGCAAGGAATTTACCCCTAAAATGACAATTGGAGGAAATACCCGCTATTCTCATTCGGATAATGATGCGCAAAGCAAAAGTGAAACACAAAATATTTTTAGCAACGATAGTAGTTCGTATTATAGTGAAACGAACATAAGTCGCACTAAAAGCGATAATATTGGAGCAAATTTCCGTATGGAATGGAAGCCTGATACATTAACCTCCATAATCTTCACGCCAGACCTGGGGTACAGCCGTACCAGTAGTTCTGAGATTGGAAACTTCGAGACCCTGGATGGTAATTCGGAAAAAGTGAACGGAGGTAAGTCGGAATATAATTCTAACGGCGAAGGAATAAATTTTTCAGGCAGATTGGAATATAGCCGTAAACTAAACAATGAAGGCCGTGTATTCAGCGCGTCTTTATCCGGAGGATATGATGACACCTACAATGAAGGAATGAATTATTCCAGTACAGAGTATTACCAACTTATTGCAGGACAAAAAAATGAAACGATTGACCAGAAGTTTCGTTACGATAACTCAGGATTTAATTACCGGGCTTACGCATCATGGGTAGAACCGATTGGGCATAGTAATTTTATTCAGGGAACCTATAGCTTTAGCAAGAGGAATCAGGAATCGCTTAAGAACTCGTATGCCCGTGGAGAAGACGGACTGTATTCTGTTCTTGATACGGCTTACAGTCAGAGCTACAAGAATGATTTCATTAATCAAAGAGCTAGTCTGAGTTTTAAAGCTCAGCGGG
>JAGPJL010000103.1 GCA_018054455.1 Parabacteroides sp. | reverse complement strand
ACTATGTAGCCGATAACAAGGAGCTGGCCATGAGCATCGTGTCCGTTCCTGCCGGTCAGCGTACCAACGTAACCCTGCCGGACGGAACCAACGTATGGCTGAACGCCCGGACAACGATCCGGTTTCCCGAAAAGTTCAGCACCAGGAACCGTACGGTCGAACTGATGGGCGAAGGCTATTTTGATGTTGTGAAAGACAAAGAAAGGCCCTTTATCGTTAAAACGGACAAGTATAGCATCGAAGTATTGGGAACCAAGTTTGATGTGGAGGCCTATCCGGACGAAGAAAAATTTGTGACCACCCTGATGCAGGGTAGTGTAAAGCTCACCTCCCAGGCATCTCCCTCGCACCAGGTAACACTTAAACCGGAACACAAGGCAACGCTGAAGGACGGACGGCTGGAAGTTTCGAAGGTGACCGATTTCAACCCCTACCGCTGGAAAGAGGGACTCATCAGCTTCAAAGACGAACCCTTCCTTACCATCATGAAAGACCTTGAAAAATACTATGGGTTCAAAATCATAATCAACAACCCGGATGTACTTAAATACTCCTACACCGGATCATTCCGGCAGACAGACGGTGTAGATTATGCCCTCAGGGTACTTCAGAATGATATCAGCTTCAGCTATAAGAAGGATAACGAAACGCAGATAATACATATAAACTAAATAATTCTATTAATCTTTATGAATCTATTGCCTATGATAAAATGAACTGTTAGCCTACAAAAATGCCGATAAGTGCGCCAACACTTACCGGCATGCATTCAACACAATTATTATAAACTGTATTAAATTATAAATCAATACAAATGTATGAAGAACGAAAATTTTTCAAGCAGACTTTGTCATAAAAAAACTGGATTTAAACAAATATTTAGAACTATGCGAATAACTACTTTCCTACTTTTGGTTTGTGTTTTTTGTTCACATGCTAAATCTACCTATTCCCAGGATGCCCGGGTGAGCATTCATATGAACAATGCCCAGCTCAATAAGATTCTTTCTGAAATTGAGAAGCAAACGGAGTACTTGTTCATCTATAACAACGAAGTAAACGCCAACCAGGCGGTTTCCATCAACGCCAATCAAAAAAAGGTAGCCGATGTGTTGAACGATCTTTTAAAGGATCGCAACATCTCCTTTAAGATTGAAGGATCTCATATTATTTTGTCGCGGAAGAACCACAGCGAATTAATAAACAGCGAAGCTGCAGTGCAGCAACAACAGCCGTTCAAGGTTTCAGGTACGGTACTTGATAAATCCGGATTGCCGGTTATCGGTGCCAACGTGCAGGTTACCAACAGTGCCGGTATTGGAACCATTACGGATATGGATGGTAACTTTACCCTGGAGGTGCCCCAGAATGCTACGTTGACAATCAGCTACATCGGGTATCAGCCCAAGCAGGTTGCGGTTAAAAATGCCGAACACCTGCGTGTCGAACTGCTTGAAGACAGTCAGGCGCTCGATGAGGTGGTAGTGGTAGGTTACGGCGTACAGAAGAAGGTAAACCTTACCGGATCCGTATCTTCGGTAAAAGGCGACGAATTAAGTCTGCGCCCGGTTGCCAACGCCACCCAGAGTTTACAGGGACTGGTTCCGGGGTTGACGGTTAACAACAGCAGTTCGGGCCGTCCCGGTGCCGAAAGTTCCCTTACCCTGCGCGGTCAGGGTAACCTTTCCAATACAGCCAACCCCTATATATTGGTGGATGGTGTGGAAATGAACCTTTCGGATGTAAACCCCAACGACATCGAAAATATATCCGTGCTGAAGGATGCCGCCGCTTCGGCTATCTACGGAGCCCGTGCCGCCTACGGTGTTATATTGGTGACAACCAAAAAAGGCGAAGAGGGAAAGATGCGGGTAAGTTATCAGGGAACTGTAGGCTGGAGCTCTCCCACGGTTTTGCCGGATATGGCCAATTCGTACGATTTCGCCACCTATTTTAATGCCGCCTGCGCCAATGCCGGGGTTGCTAAACAGTACAGCGACGAGAAACTGGGCTTATTGCAGCAATATATACAGAATCCTGCAGGAGTAGATGCCTGGGCCGACCTGAAAGGACAGAACAACCTGGTGGCCGCATTCGAGAATACAGCCAAAGGGGTGGGTAATGTAGACTATTTTAAACTGCATTACAAAGATGCCGCCTATAAGCAGAACCATAACCTGAGCTTGAGCGGAGGTGGAAAGCTGGCTCAGTATTACGTATCGGGAGGAGCTTATACGGAAGACGGAATCCTGCGCTATGCCGATATGGATTACAAACGATTCAACTTCAATGCCAGCGTTACTTCGCAGGTAACCGACTGGCTTAAAATGAAGGTGAACACCAAGTTTATGCATTCGGATAACAACACTCCCTTCGGAACCGGCGGATTGTCCGAAGGTTTCTATCATTCGCTGGCCCGTTTCCGTCCCACGGTGAGCGAGGTGGATCCCAACGGCCATTTTACGGAACTTACCATGATTCCTTATCTGCAAAGCGGTACCTACACAAATACACAAGACGACAACATGTCTTTAACCGGTGGTTTCGAGATTCAACCGATCAAGAACTGGCGCATCTTTGTAGACTATACCTATCGCAACGACAACGAGGAGTACGAGGCGCTTAACGTGGCCCCTCAGATTCCGGGAGCCGACAACGAGACTTTGTATAAAGGTACCCGTTCTGAGTTGAATATCGCAGCCAACGGACGTTTTACCCGTTCCATGTCTAAAAGACGCTATCAGTCGGTAAACCTGTACACCAATTACCTGTTCACTCTGGCCGAAGATCATAATTTTACGCTGATGGGCGGTTATCAGGAAGAGGATAACAATTACAGCTACCTGTTCAACCAGGTTACGGATCTGATTTCTACCACCAACCCCGGACTGGGTTTGAGTACCGGCGACCAGACCATCACCGATATCCGCAACGGATGGGCCACCCGTGGATTCTTCGGCCGTATCAACTACGACTACAAGGGTCTTTACCTGCTGGAAGCTAACGGTCGTTACGACGGCTCTTCACGGTTTGCATCAGACAACCGCTGGGGTTTCTTCCCTTCCGTTTCACTGGGATGGAATCTTTCCCGCGAAGCCTTCATGGAGAAAACAACGGACGTGCTTTCAAACCTCAAACTGCGTGCTTCCTGGGGATTGCTGGGTAATCAGAGCGGGGCGGCGTTGTATACGTTTGCTTCCACCATGGGTACACAGCCGTTGGGCAACTATTACTTCCAGGATGGCCGGGATATGATTATCAATGCCCCCGGTGTGGTGGATCCTTATACTACCTAGGAGAAGGTGGAGAGCAAGAACGTGGGTGTCGACTTTGGATTCCTGGGTAATTCCCTTACAGGTACATTCGATCTGTTCCAGCGTGATACAAAGGATATGTTAGGCCCTTCGGCCGACCTGGCTGATATTTTCGGTGCTACGGTTCCTAATACCAACAACGCCCGTATGCGTAACAAAGGCTGGGAAGTAACGTTGCAGTACCGTGGCAAGATCGGTAAAGAGGTGGGCTATACAGTGGGAGCCTCCTTGTCGGACGCTATCTCGGAGGTTACAGCCTACGAAAACCCAACGGGAACAGATCCTCAGGGACAGTGGTATGTAGGTCGCAAGGTGGGCGAGATCTGGGGATACCGTGCAGACGGACTGATCCAGTCGCAAGCCGAGGCGGATGCCTATAATGCAGCTTACGACTTGTCGTATATCTCCGGACAGAAATGGAATCCGGGCGATGTAAAGTACCGCGACCTGAACGGCGACGGTAAAATAAACAAAGGAAACAACACCCTGGCAGATATGGGCGATGTAACCATCATCGGTAACACCACACCCCGTTATCAGTATACGATAAACGGATCTGTAAACTGGAAAGGCATTTCGTTGAGCCTGTTGTTCCAGGGAGTAGCCAAAAGAGACTGGTCGCCGGACATGGGATCGGTTTATTTTTGGGGATCGGGTCCGTATGCACAGGTTACGGTATTTGAAGAACACCTCGACTACTGGAGAGAAGACAACAAGGATGCCTACTATCCTGCACCCTATACCGCCGGAGCCGGAGCTATCAATAACTTCAGAAACAAGACCTCGCAGAAAACAGACCGCTACATGCAGAATGCGGCCTACTGCCGACTTAAAAACCTGACTGTAAGCTACGACCTGCCGGGTGCGTGGACCAAAAAGGTGGAATTAAGCAAAACCCAGGTATTCTTCTCGGGCGAAAACTTATTCACAAGCACCAAACTGGCCAAGATGTTCGATCCGGAAGCCATCTTCACCGGAACCTCTTATACCAGTGAATCAGGAAAGAACTATCCGATGAATAAGGTGATTTCTTTAGGTCTAATCGTTAATTTCTAATACGCGTCAATATGAAAAGAATAAAAATATTTATAGGTTTAGCACTTATCTTCGGTTTGACAAGCTGTTCGGACCTCGATAAACTTCCGGAGGGTGTTCTCTCCACATCTACTGCATTCAGCAGCACTGCCGAGATTACCAAATACCTGAACCAGTTTTACGAGACAGGCGTGCGTACCCAATCGCAGAATGTGGGTAATGCTTCGGGTATCGCCTTTGGCGACATGGCCAGCGACAATATGATCTCCAACGTGATAGACGACCGGCTTGCCGGCGAAACGGCGCTGAGCGATGCTACAAAGCTCACCAACTACACCTACATCCGCAATGTCAATTTCCTGATCAACAACTTCGGGAACTGCAAGGAGACCGGTGCGGCTATGAACCAATGCATCGGCGAGGCCTATTACTTCCGGGCCTGGTATTATTACCAGATGTTTGTAAACTACGGCGAGCTTACCTGGATCGATGAGGTGCTGGACCCTGTACAGGAACAGATGGAGCGCCCCAGAGACAGCCGTACCATGATTGCCGATAAGATATTGGCCGACCTGGATGTGGCTATCGAGAACCTGGGCGAAAAGAACAACAGCGCCACCATGCGGGTACACAAGGATGTAGCCCGCGCGCTTAAAAGCGAAGTGGCCCTGTTTGAAGGAACCTGGGAGAAGTACCACAAAGCCAAGGGCACCCCTTTCTACGATAAGAGCGTTACCGACGAGAAAATAAACAACTACCTGCAGCAGGCAGCCGATGCAGCCAAGGCGGTGATAGACCGTGGCGTGTGGAGCATCGCAACCGGCAATACGCAGACAGCCTACCGCGATCTGTTTATTACATTGGATCTTTCTACGAACAAAGAGGTGTTATGGTGGAAAAAATACGATGCAAGCGATAACATCGGCCATTCGGTAACCCGCTACCTGAACCAGGGTGGAGGTATCACCGGCGCATCCTTGTCGCTGGTAGACGATTACCTTACGGCAGACGGTCGCCCGTTCGTGGGTGCAGAGCGCGAGAATGCACAGAAAGTATACGGAAACGAACTACTGCCTACGGTACGCGACCCCCGTCTGTCTCAGACAGTCTGTACTCCCGGTCAGCCGCTCCGTCCCAACAACGCCTACGTATTTGTTCGTCCGCCGTTGGATGGAAACAGCTACAACCAGAACACCACCGGATTTTCGGTACTGAAGTATGTTGAATTCAACACCACCTACACTCCCACGATCGACGGCGAAGGTAAAAGTCAGGCTCCGGCCATCCAATACCGTTATGCAGACATCCTGCTCAATTACGCCGAAGCTTTGGCCGAACTGAACGGAGCAGCCAACGCCGCTAAGATTGCTGCCGCATTGAAGCCCCTGCGCGACCGTGTAGGTATGCCTGCGGTAGATTTCGACCGCGAGTACAACACCGCATCAGATTATCCCTTCAAGGACCTGGATAAATACATTCAGGCCGTACGCCGGGAGCGTCGTGTGGAGAAAGCCTTCGAAGGAAGTCGTCTTACAGACATCCTGCGCTGGGCGGCAGCCGACAAGCTGATTGTAAACAAAACCCCTCTGGGAGCCTTGTTTACCGGAAGCAGTCTGGAGACAGCCTACGGCAATAAACTGGTGTACGACCAGGCAGCCAACAACAACCTGTTCCTGAGCGGAAAACCCGGAGATGCCAAACGCTATATCATTCCATTCAATAACAAGAACTATCAGAACGGATGGCAGTTCAAGCTGGACAGAGACTACCTGTATCCTATCCAGTCGCGCATGTTGTCGCTTACCAACAACCAATGGAAACAGAACCCCGGCTGGTAAGACTCGTTTGACCTGGATTTAAAATACATTCCCTTAAGTGATCATCCCGTTCACTTAAGGGAATTTTTTTACTCCAGATGCATCTAATCTTTGAGGCATCCTATAGGAACAACATAAACGCCATCCTGCCTGCGATAGGCAAAGTCGCCAACCGCTGTAAGTATCATCAGGAAAGAAGGATTCTTCATTCTGTTTGTATCAATTTTTGAAGCGAGTGTATTCAGTGTTTTAGATCCTTCTTCAATTAGTTTGTCGCCACCCAACTTAATTTCAATAAGACCATAGCTGCCATTTCGTAAATGAACTACGGCATCGCATTCCAATCCGTTTTTATCCCGGTAATGATATACCTCTCCATCAAGAGCCTGTGCAAATACGCGAAGATCCCGAACACAAAGTGTTTCAAAAATCAAACCAAACGTTTCCAAATCATGCATTAAGTCATCCGGCCCCAATCCAAGGGCAGCCGTTGCGATGGATGGGTCAACAAAGTAACGGGTGTCCGTAGTCCTGATAGCTGTTTTGGAACGCAGATTAGGATTCCATGCGCGCATATCTTCTACAACAAATATTTTTCTAAGCGCATTGAGGTAAGAACTTATGGTGTTTTCGTCTAATCCGCCATGCTCATTAGCTGTCATATCCTTTCCTATTTCAGCAAAAGACGATTGACTGCCTTGATACCGGGCATAAGAGCGCATCAATCGTTTTACCCGTTCCGGGTCCCTGTCTACACCGTCTACCCGCTGAATATCAGAATTCACCACCGCATCGTAATAATCGATAGCCTGATCCAGAGCAATGTCTTCGTCCTTACTCAAAAGCGATGCTTGTGGCCAACCTCCTCTACAAGTAAGAAAGGCTATTCTTTTCAAATCTAAATCACAAGTTGCAGCAATACTCTCTGGAGAATCAAATAGTTCGCGTAAACTTACACTGCCATTGGAGTCGCCCGATTCCCATAGGCTCATCGGACGCATAATCAGCCAGGCAAAACGCCCTGTACCCGAATGTAGAATTTCATCCCGGTTTGCCGGTACGGCAGACCCTGTAAGAATGAAGTGCCCCAGACCTTTACGATGGTCAACCTCGAATCGTATCAGATCCCACAGTTTTGGCGTTTCCTGCCATTCATCAATCAAGCGAGGTGTATCTCCATCTAATATCATCTCCGGATTTGAATCAACAAATAGCTGGTACTGATCTCTGCGTTTGGGGTCTGACATATAAATGATGCTTTTAGCCTGTTGCTCTGCGGTCGATGTCTTTCCACACCATTTTGCACCCTCTATCAATACGGCACCTTTACCTCGCAATTTCCTGCTTAGAAGCTGGTCTATCACTCTTGGTTTATAACTATCTTTTGCCATATAAATCTATATGTATAAGGTTACTATGTATGTGGCAAAGATAAGATAAATATTTGAATTCAGTCATTTGGCTTGATTTCATTCAGTCATTTGGCTCAATTCTATTCAGTCATTTGGCGCATTTTCATTCAGTCGTTTGGCGGAATTTTGTTTAAGACAGCCTCTTTTCTATAAAAAGATCGCTTTGTATAGCCTCTGATAGAGAGATAGTAAGCTGGGTGTTTGACATTTAAGATAGGTTATTCTAATGCTATAAAATATAAAAAGTCCGACTCTCGCGAGCCGGACTTTTCTTATACTTTCCTTTATCTCTACAAACATTAAATTAATTAAACCAGTGAATATTGAAATTGTCCATTGCAAATATAAGGGTTATTTTTCTTCTCGCAACTAATTATACAATGTTTCATAGCAGTCCGGGTAATTTGGATAATTAATTTATTAGGTTACGTGCGCCGCGCGAACATTATAATGTGTGCAAATATATCCCGACCATTTTTTATCCTACACCAGCAACTTATACAGGTAACTGGTTCCGGCTACTGCAATCAAACACCAACCAAGCAGGTTGGAAATATTTAGAAGATAATAACTCCAATAATAGTTTGTTATATCAAATTAAATTCTCTAATTTTGAGCTATTGCATCCAATCAATCTGTGAACACGAATAAACCACACTTTTCCTTAAAATGACATCAGACCATCAACATAAAATTATTCATTTCCTTTTAGATCATCCCGATCTATTGAGGGATTGGATATCATCATACTATCCATTGTCTGAATCTCAACTGAAAACGTATCACAAGACGCTCAACTGGGATCGTATCTCCGAAAACAGCAACATTCATTGGACGTATGATATCCTAAATTCCTTTTCCGAAGATTTAGAATGGGAAACAGTAACTCAAAATAGCAGTGTCTTCAAGGATAAAAGCTTTTTGGATAAATTCTACACTAAAATTGATTGGTACGGATCCGATGATATCTGTTTCGGCTCGATAGTGGCCAACCACGGGCTTTATTGGGATAATGAAACGATTGAAAAATATGCGGATAGAATAAATTTCAATAAGCTTTCTGCAGAATCCAATGTAGCCTGGAGTGAAGCGCTTTTAGATAAGTATTTTCCCAAATGGGATCTTGTCGAATTAGCGCACAATAAATCAATACCATGGACGCTTAGACTGTTTGATAAATATCTGGATGAAAGTTATTTATCCTATTATGGAGTACAGACAAACCGCACACTTATCACTTTCCACTTTATAGAAAAATACAAACATTCCGTTGACTGGGAAATTATATCTGCTAATCCCCATCTACCATGGATAGAAAAAGATCTATTACATCTTTGGAGTGATAAAATTGATTGGAGCGGTATAGCAAGTAATAGTTTTTTATTTGCGCACGACCCCGATTTCTACCAAACCCATTGCGACAAATGGCAATCCATCAAAAATAAGGTATGGAGATCATTTTCTATAAATAATACCTTTCCCTGGACTATCGACATCATCGAAAACCATAAACACTATATCGATTGGAATTCGTTGTGTTCCAATCCAGGAATAGACTGGAATGAAGAAATGATTGACAATTATAAATCCCATATAGACTGGAATCAGCTATGTTCCAATGAAAAAATACCATGGAATGAAAAATTAATAGACCGTTACGCCGAACATATTCAATGGGGCGGCTTTAGAAAATGCGAATTATACGATGAAAGAGGCAATCTGCTATCGCTTACCGGAGGCGAATGCTACGATCAGGGTTTGATAGACAACAAATCCTTCCCATGGTCTATAGACATTCTTACACGATACGAGCCATCTATCGATTCTAAATCAATCAGCAACAAATCTTCCATATGGGAGAAAGCATTCAAACCCTATATCAATGATGAAATGATAAAGATATTGTTGGGTTAAGTGTTAATAAAAATTACATAAGGCCTGGCATCTCCCTTTGTTATACGGTTAATATTCTTTTCCAATAGGATGTATCTCCAAAAAATATTACCGCATCATTCTGAAGATAATCCAACATCGTGTTGTATATGGAATAATGATTGAATTTTGCAATATAATCAAAGAACTTAAAGAACTCTTTACTGTCTTTGTGCTTCCAACTTTAGTGCAAAAGCTCATCAATTGTAAATTTATCATTTATATGAGAACTGTTTTCCATTTCAATAGTAGTTGTATTATTTAAGTTGGGTTAATATGATATTATTTACTACTAATCACTAAAACATCTTGAAGTTGTACATACTTACAATCTCCTGTTTCTGTTATATTTCTAAAATTATATTTTCCACCCTGTGGTTTTAAATCTATTATACTATTCCAATATGTAAATTTTGGCGTTTCACAACCAGGGTCAAGACATAATATTTTGATTGGTTGATTTTGTTCATTAATTTCAACGCCAACTGCTACCAAGGCATGTGAACCACTTCCTTTGTAAGCTATTGAAATGAGTAGTGGCTGATTGTTATTAATATTTTGATGTATTTTATCAATTATTTCATCTGCATTACCTTCAATATGCGTGCTGGATACATGTTTTGAAAAACTACGTTGGAGCATTTCTTTGATATTATCGAACTCCTCATGATAAAAGTAATTACCCTCTCTGTGCAACCCTTTTAGATCAAAAAACTCCTTTTTAAGCCGTTCAATCCCATATCGTTTGTCATAATTGTTGCCTGAGAGTCTAATATCGCTGAATTTTACTGCACCAATCAAGATCAAATTCATCATTGTTGAATATACGGCACATGCACCATCCAAATTACCTTGCCTTAAATGTACAGTTTGATATTTTCCGTTTTTTGTTTTAGCTTTCACACCATCAACATCAATAAGAAGTTGTTCTATAATTTTTATTGTCTTCATGATTTATAATTTTATCTTATCTCTTCTGTATATAACAATTGAAAAGTATACCAGATTCCAGTTGAAAAGTATACTAGTGCTCATTGTTTGCGAAGATAAAAAAATAATCTAAACGTAGGTTAGATTTGAGGCCATAGTTTGAACTCTGTCCGAAAAAAGGGAAGCTCACAGGTGTATATTATCGAATAACTAATTCAATGAAAATGAGATCTGTAAGATATATTTAGTATTTGACATCTGTTTGTTCAGCTCTTTAATCTGGGATTGACTCTCAGCTTTATTTTTATAAATTCTTCTACATTCATTTTTATTGAAAATTTATGTAAAAAATTGAATTATAAACATACTTTTGTAGAAAAAAGTGATGACAGATATTCTATTTATACTTGTAATTGTGTTGACTCAAATATCAATTTGGTCTTATGTTAATGTTGCTAGAAGGGAGATGGATCTTTTTGGAAAAACTTGGTCCCGATTAATTGTGGCTCCATTCTTGTTAAATGTAATTAGTTATCTATCATTATATTTTTTGGTTGATATGAATAAATTTTTACTATTTGTTATTTATTTTATAATTAGTTCAACTTTAATAAAGTATGTAATTGATCTCCTTTATGAGGTAATATTCAAAGGTCAAATCTTAATTAATGGACATAAAATTTTTAAAGTATCGACAATCTGTGCTGTATTAAGTATTATTCTATTTGTCATAGGTATTGTATTGTAGTTGAAGAATATACATCAAGAGCCTGTTTGAATTTATCGCTAAACTATAAAAAACACGTAATTAAAATAAAATGAGATTTGAACAAATTATTCACACACTCAACGATTATGACATAATATAATCCCCCCCCCTTGTAAAATGAAGTTTTTAATTATTCCCTTTTGTATATTCCACCACCATCGGGAAAATCACTTTCTTTTTCTAACCATTCATCACACAATTCACAAAATGTATAATCTGTCTTTTGTTCAATTTGATAACCTTTCATCTTGATTAAATATAGTACTCCCTCTTTTTCGACCACTTGATCAGCCTTTTACCTATATGAAGGCCTTTTAATATTTTTATTCGTTTTTTTCTTTTCAATGCTTTTTTAAGGTATGAGTAGATTCATGCAAGGCCA
>JAGPJL010000102.1 GCA_018054455.1 Parabacteroides sp. | reverse complement strand
TTTTTCTTTCTGCCCGTATTTAGTCTGAGCCGGAGGAATTTATAGAAGGTGTTCAACGTATTGCGTTTTTCGATTGTTATGCTTATATTTGAACATTGTTCTTTTAATTCATTTAGTTATGGAACCAATTACGCATCGTGAAGATATCAAACGTTTTGAAACTATTCAGGACGGATATACAGCTTATATTGCTTACGAACCCTTTGAAGGAGGAATCGACCTTACTCATACGCTCGTGCCTAAACCGCTGGAAGGTAAAGGTCTGGCTTCTGCTTTGACCAGGCATGTTTTGGATTATGCCGGAGAGAACAACCTGAAGGTGCGTCCTACGTGTCCTTTTATAAAGGTGTATGTGGAAAGGCATCCCCAGTATCGTTGTTTAGTTTTTGAGTCGTAATTACCGTTAATACCTGCAAGGGATCCCGATGATCCCGCTATTTTATGGAAAGTTGGAAAAAAAAGTTTGCCGTTATTTGGAGCGGTCAGTTGTTTTCCATTCTTAGTAGTGCCATTGTTCAGTTTGCCATCGTTTTGTGGTTAAGCTTTGAAACAAAATCGGCGGAGGTTTTATCTTTCGCCATGATTGCTGCGTTGTTACCCCAAACCCTTATTGGCCCTTTTGTGGGTGTGTTTGTGGACCGATGGAGCCGAAAGCGTACCATGATTCTGGCCGACAGTTTTGTGGCTTTTTGTTCGGCTGTGCTGGCTTTGCTTTTTTATCTGGATTGTGTGGAAATATGGCATATTTATGCATTACTGGCTTTCCGGTCGGTGGGTAGTGCGTTTCATAATCCTGCCATGGAGGCGTCTGTTCCGTTGCTGGCTCCCGAATCGGAATTGCTTCGGGTTTCGGGAATCAATCAGGTTATTTATTCTATTTGTAATATAGCCGGACCTGCTTTGGGGGCTGTGTTTATGACCTCGTTCGACATGACTTACGTTCTTATGTTTGATGTGGTTGGGGCTATTATTGCCTGCGGTTCTTTACTGTTTGTATTTATTCCTAATCCGGAAAAGAAGAGTGAAGAGACCGAAAGAGATGTGCTGCGGGAGATGCGTGAAGGTTTCAATGTGGTGTACGAAAAAATTGGATTGAGACGGATGATGATGATTTCTATCACTGTTACGTTTTTTCTTATGCCTGTAGCAACCCTGTTTCCGCTTATGACGCTGAATCATTTCAATGGCAATGCCTTTCAGATGAGTCTGGTTGAGGTTATCTGGGGGGTAGGTATGCTTGTAGGTGGGGCAATACTTAGCATATGGAAATTTAAAGTTAGAAAAACAACGCTGATTAATGCGTCGTACGTTGTGCTGGGATTAACTTTCCTTTTTTCAGGCGTATTGCCTGATTCCGGTTTTGTCTATTTTGTTATTCTTACTGCGCTTGCAGGTGTTTCGGCTCCTTTTTTTCATGGTCCGTTTACGTCGTTGCTTCAGATATACATTCATCCCTCGTATCTTGGACGGGTGTTTTCTCTGTTGGGTAGTGTGAGTATGTTGCCCTCGATGGTTGGATTGGCAGCAACAGGTTACATTGCAGATACTATTGGCGTTGCAAATTCGTTTATT
Organism: Parabacteroides sp.; assembly: GCA_018054455.1. Classification (GTDB taxonomy): domain Bacteria; phylum Bacteroidota; class Bacteroidia; order Bacteroidales; family Tannerellaceae; genus Macellibacteroides. Next base: position 10,243 of record JAGPJL010000102.1, on the reverse strand, counting down.
ATTTCGGGAGCTGTAATTACTGTTGCAGGAATTTATTCTTTCTTTATAAAGACTATCCGTAGCCTCGAACAGGAAAGCTGATAATTGATTTCCCTTTTTATTTATTTGTTTCTCCGATAAGGTCATTATAAATTAAATACCTATGAAAGAACATCTTCTAAAAATTGCAGAACAAGGCCGTGAGGCAGTCCGGTCTAATCCGGTTGAGTTAATTATTTGCCTGTTTAGTAGCGTGATGAGCTGTTTGGTGTACGAAAAAGTGATAACCGGTTGGGAGGGGCTTGCCTACTATTTTCCGGTGTTCTTTTTTATTTCGTATACATTGAATCAGTTTAGATCCAACAAATTCATTAACTGGTTTTATGCAGCTTCAGGCTTGTTGGTTATTCCTCTTGTGTGGAGCAAAATTCCGGAAGAACCTTATTTTTATTTGGTAACGTTAGGCGTAACTTTGGGTATTTATTTTATTAGCAGTGGTCAGCGGGAGAATACGCCTTTTGTTGAAAGCGTACTCCGGTTCATGCGTTCGGTTCTTTTTTCAGTTGTGCTTGCCGGAATAACGATGTTGCTGCTAATCTCTATCTATTTTTCTATTAAGTATATTTTTGAAATATGGGAAACCGGCGACGAGCGCTTCTTTACCTATGCAGCTTGTATTGTTTTTATTGTTGAGTTTCCATTGCTCTTTTTATATTTTCATCACGATAAAAAAGATGCCTTTACCTCCAACAAACTTACGGAGATGCTGCTTAATTATGTTTTAACGCCAGCCTTGTTGGTATATACCGTAATTCTTTATCTTTATTTTGTGAAAATTACCATTTTATGGTCGCTACCAAAGGGTAACGTAGCGTTAATTGTAATCTTCTTTTCCATTGCTTTGTTTGCTTTGAAGGGGTGTGTGCCGATGGCAATAAAATGTCCCTACCACTGGTTTTATAACCGGGCGAGCTGGTTAGTGCTTCCAGCTCAGATAATGTTCTGGATTGGTACCTTGTATCGTATCAACGAGTATGGTTTTACCGAAGCCCGGATTTACCTGGTAATGGCAGGTGTGGTTATCACGGCTACCACCTTTATGTTCTTCAGTAACCGATGGGGCCGCTATCTTTATGTGATAACTTTGGCAGTTGGGTTGTTTGGAATTGTAACCTATATTCCCGGTATAACAGCTTCAGATTTAGGCCGGATGTCGCAGGAGAGACGCGGACCGGAAGAATTGAAAGAGCCTGCACCTTCATTTAGCACTGAAATTGGTTTAAAAGAAACAATTGCGATTGATGGTTACAAAACAATAGATAAAGTATATACTTTTAAACGTATTTTGAATGAAAAAGATTCATCGATCATGTATATGAGTTATGGAAAAGACTCCCTTTGGCTATACAAAAAAGGAAATGAACTAGTATACAGTGAATCAAATAAAGTGTTTTTAGAAAAGCAATTGGCAAAAGCCGGACTTACTCATTCTGATTCAATTACAAGTGAGAACGGAGCAGCCATGCTGAAAGTTGATCTGGATTCGGCTCAGTTGGTTTTGCAGCGTCTTTATCTGCTTCATGATTCCGGTTATTCCATTACGTATATAGATGCGGCTTTTTATATGCATAAATAAAACAGTAAAGGAAGGTGTTTACAAAAAACACCTTCCTTTATAAATCAGAATCTCCAACCAACATTAAATTGAAGGACACTGTTTTTTGATGATACATCCTCAAGAAAATCTACGTCATTAATAGTGCCAAGAGCTTTCACCGTGTTTGTAAGGCCAAAATTGTAATTGGCAGAGATAAGTAAGCCCATATCAAACTGATATCCCATCCCAATGCCAATGGAGAAGTCGAAAGGTTCTATCATATCCAGGTCTTCTTTATAGGATACTCCCAGCATTGAAACCTCTGCTTCTTCTGATACTTTAAATCCAAACTGGGGTCCTGCAAAGATATTGAACCCATCAGCCACATAGGCTTTAACATAAACCGGAATGTTGATATAGTCGTTGTTCAGTTTGACTTCCAAACCACTTTCGCTTGCTTTTGTACCTTGCATTGAGTAAAAGAGTCCAGATTCGATAGCGAAACCTTCCGCTACCATGTATTCTCCGGATAAGCCGACATTAATTCCAAGTTTCATGTCGCCTTCCGTTTTTGTCATGTTAGCCAGATTAAGTCCTACTTTGGGCGCAAAGGTGAAGTTTTGAGCACCGAGAGGAGCAGCAAGTGTAATTAATAAAAAAAGGATTAACTTTTTCATTGCAATACTAATTTTTGGTTTAACCTAATTTCCAAATTCAGTTACTATACTAATTAAAATAACAACCGATCGAAAGGAATAGTTGCTTTGTTGTACAGATAGCATTTTGGCAGTTTCCTATAAATAAACGCTTTAATCATTCTATTGAACAGAAAAAGGGTGTCAAAAACTCTTTGACACCCTTTTTCTGCAATTTTTATTTATTACTGCAACAGCTCTAAAAGCTTGTCCAGTTTCGGAGCCATGATAATTTCTGTGCGGCGGTTTTTGGACCGACCGTCTGCCGATTCATTGCTTGCTACAGGCATGTATTCGCCGCGTCCGGATGGCTGAATCTGGAGGGAGCTTACGTTATAATCTTTGGTAAGGATCCTGACAACAGATGTCGCACGTATTACGCTTAAATCCCAGTTATCCTTGAACTGAACCGTGTTGATGGGTTTGTTATCGGTGTGACCTTCAATAAATACATCAATATCGCTTTGTTTGTTAAGTACTGAGGCCAGTTTGGACAATGCTTCTTTGCCACGTTTGTCTACCTTGGCACTACCAGATTCGAAAAGTAATTTGTCCGACATGGCTACATATACCTTACCATTCTTTTGGGTAACGCTTAACTCATCGCTGCTAAAGCCGAGAAGCGCATCCTGTACGCTGCCAAGCAACGCCTTTACCTTGTTGTTCTGTGCATTAATCATATCCTGAAGCTCGTTGATCGTCTTCTCCCGATCACCCAATTCATTCATCTTTTGCTGCAACAGGCTGTTCAGCTTTTCTTGTTCAGTCAGATTTGTATTAAGCATAGTCTGGTAATTCCTGATTGATTTGCCCATATCTGTTGTATCGCGCAAAAGATCCGAAATCCGTGCAGTCTGACGGTCGCCTTCATCCTTGCAATTAACCAACTCTTCTTTCAGCGCATCACCCCTTCCGATTGCTTCCAATCTTCCGCTTTCGGCAAGAAGATACTTTTTCTTCGTCACGCACGAGGTACAAACCAACAGCGAACAGGCTGCGATAAAAACAATTTTCTTCATAGTATTCATTCAATTGATTTTTGCAAAAATACTTATTTATTCGTTACGCCTTATACAATTATAAAATGAATGAGTTTAAATAGGATATTTTGGTAAACCAAGAGGTGTTTTACAGTCAATCATAAGAACCTATCCAATTCAATTTGCTGTGTAATTTTGGTTATCCTATTTTTATTATCTTTATCCCCCGATAATAAAAAACAAAAAAACATGAACTTTAAACGAAAACTATTTTTATTGGGGATTGCCTGTGGTTTCCTGTTAAACGTTGCCGCGCAGGTAAAGATATCTGTGGCTGATTTTGGATTGAAACCGGATACCCGCGAAAATGCAGTTCCTTATGTACAAAAAGCCCTTGAGGCTTGTAAAGCCCAACCGGGTTCTACGCTTTATTTTCCGGAAGGAAGATATGATTTCTGGCCACATCATTGTATTGAACGCGATTATTATGAAAGCAACACCACCGACAATAACCCTAAACGACTGGCTGTTCTTATCGACAAAATGAAGGATTTCACGCTCGATGGGGGTGGGTCTCTGTTTGTTATGCACGACCGGATGCAACCTGTTACGGTTGATCATTCGACGAATATCGCTTTGAAAAACTTTTCGGTCGATTGGGATATACCGCTTACTGCCCAGGCTAAAGTTACAGATGTTACTCCCAACTATTTTGAAATTGAGATAAATACCCACGAATCTCCTTATGTGATTGAAAACAAACAACTTGTTTTTGTTGGCGAAGGATGGAAAAGCAGGACTTCCGGGATTATGCAGTTTACTCCAGACACACGTAGGGTTGTACCTAATACCGGCGATGTAACCGGCTGGACTATCTTCAATGCGGAAGAGGTTAGCTCTGGGAAAGTTCGCCTTAGCCATCCAAAGAGTTCGTATCCAAAATTAGGAGATTTGCTGGTGTTGCGACATAGTGAACGCGACCACGCAGGGATATTTTTGTTTCATAGCAATGAGGTATCGCTTGCCGATATAAATGTATATCATACCTGTGGGTTAGGGGTATTGTCTCAGTATACACGCAATATTAATTTTAACAAAGTGAAAGTGGTTCCCAATCCTGCTAAAAACAGAGTTTTGAGCGGACACGACGATGGTTTTCACTTTATGGGTTGCAGTGGTTTAATTAAAATAGAAGATTGTGAGTGGGCTGGACTCATGGACGATCCCATCAACGTACACGGTACTTGTGTACGAATTACAGAAGTGCTATCGCCTACACGTGTTAAATGTCAATTTATGCACGAACAGAGTGTTGGTATGGAGTGGGGGCGTCCGGGCGAAAAGGTCGGTTTTATTGAAAACAAAAGTATGCGGACTATCGGGACAGGTAAATTGGTTTCTTTTACTCCTCTCACTACCACCGATTTTGAAGTAACTTTTGATGCTCCTCTTCCCGATGGAATTCATGCCGGCGCTGCACTTGAAAATTTAACCTGCACACCGGATGTTGAGATAAGAAACAGCCGCTTCTTAAGTTGTCGTGCCCGGGGTTTATTGCTTTCTACACCGGGTAAGATTGTGGTTGAGAATAATATTTTCGAAAGTAGTGGTTCTGCTATTCTGATTGCAGGAGATGCAAACCAATGGTACGAGTCGGGGGCTGTTACCGATGTAACCATTCGTAATAATGAATTCCGATATCCGTGTATGTCTTCTTTATATCAGTTCTGCGAAGGAATCATAAGTATCTTTCCGGAAATTCCGGAACCAGATCCGGCTTATCCGTTTCATCGGAATATCCGCATCGAAGGAAATACTTTTCATCCGTTCGACTATCCAATCTTATATGCCAAATCTGTTGATGGGCTAACGTTTTCCAACAACAAACTTATCCGCAGTAATGAAATTAAACCTTTCCACAAGCGTAAGGCAGGTATAACATTGGATGCATGCAAGCAGGTTGTTATTAAAAATAACACTGCCGAAGGAGATGTACTTGGTAAAACAATTGTTCTCGAAAATATGAAGAAGAATCAATTGAAGCTTGGTAAAGGATCGTTTTTTAAACTTTCCAAATAATCTAAAGAACTAATAAAAGAAGAGGGTATTGTTTGGGAGCAGATCCCTGACAATACCCTCTTTCTTTTGTCTGTTACTATTATTTATTTTTCAGCAAATCACGGATTTCTGTAAGCAAAGCGATGTCTGCAGGTGGAGCTGCAGGGGCTGCCGGGACTTCTTTTTCTTTTTTCTTCATCTTATTCATAGCTTTAATCATCAGGAAGATGGCAAATGCTATAATCAGAAAGTCGACAGTAACTTGTATGAAATTACCATAATTCAGCGTTGAAGCCGGAGTGATTATTTGTCCGGCAGGATCCAATACAGCCTCTTTAAGTGTGATCTTTAGATCCACAAAACTTGCACCTCCAAAGAAGAAGCCTATTACCGGCATAAGCAGATCTCCTACAACTGAAGTAACGATTTTTCCAAAGGCGCCACCAATAATGATACCTACAGCCATGTCTACCACATTACCACGCATGGCAAACTCTTTGAATTCTTTAATCATTTTCATTTGAGCATAGTTTAAAGTTTATACAAGAAAATATGTAAACAGCATAGCCTCCGAACGTACAGTACGGAGGCGTATGCTTACCTTTTTTACTACTAAATTGTTCTACGCAAATCTAATAAAAGAAATGATATTATTTACAAAATCCACTCTTTAATATCTTCTTCCGGTGTACGAATACTGCTGATACCGAAGTTCTGTACCAACACATTGGCTACATTCGGAGATAGGAAAGCCGGCAACGTTGGTCCAAGGTGAATATTCTTCACACCCAGGCTTAAAAGCGCCAATAATACAATCACAGCCTTTTGTTCGTACCAAGCGATGTTATATACAATAGGCAGTTCGTTTATATCTTCCAGTTCAAAAACTTCCTTAAGTTTCAATGCAATCAGTGCCAGCGAATAGCTGTCGTTACATTGTCCTGCATCCAGCACGCGGGGAATACCGTTGATATCGCCCAAAGGAAGCTTGTTATAACGATATTTAGCACAACCAGCTGTAAGGATAACATTATCCTGTGGTAACTGAGTGGCAAAATCTGAATAGTAATCGCGCGATTTCATACGTCCGTCGCAACCAGCCATCACTACAAACTTCTTGATTGCACCGCTCTTTACAGCGTCTACAACCTGACCTGCTAACTGCATCACCTGGTTATGTGCAAATCCACCGATAATTTCTCCGTGTTCGATTTCAGTAGGAGCAGCACATTTCTTAGCTACTTCGATGATTTCTGAAAAGTCCTTGCTTCCACCTTCTTTACGGGCAGGCACGTGTTTGAATCCGGGGTATCCGGCTTCGTTAGTAGTATATACCCGGTCTTTATAACTTGCTTTTTCAAGTGGCGGAACGATACAGTTGGTTGTAAAGAGAATCGGGCCATTAAATGTTTCGAACTCTTCGCGCTGTTTCCACCAGGAGTTTCCGTAGTTACCAACAAAGTGTTTGTATTTTTTGAATGCGGGATAGTAGTTGGCAGGAAGCATTTCGCTATGTGTATAAACATCTACACCAGTACCATCTGTTTGGGCAAGCAGTTCCTCCATATCTTTCAGGTCGTGACCACTGATAAGAATAGCCGGATTGTTGCGTACTCCGATATTTACCTTGGTTATTTCGGGATTACCATAGCTTGTGGTATTGGCTTTGTCGAGCAGAGCCATTGTTTTTACACCATAGCTTCCGGTTTCAAGAACCAACGCAGTCAGTTCGTCGGCACCAATATCATTACGTGTGGTTGCTGCGAGCGCGTTTTGAATAAAGGCAAAAATATCATCATCTTCAAAGTTTAACTTAGAAGCATGTTCGGCATAGGCAGCCATTCCTTTCAAACCGTAGATTACAAGTTCTTTCAGAGAACGTACGTCTTCGTTAGATTCGCGAAGAACACCAACCGTTTTCGATTTGCTTTCGTATTCGCTTTCGCTTCCGTTCCAGCTAAGTTCTGCCAGCTCGGGAAGAGCAATGCCTGCTGCTTCGGCTTTACCGATAAGTTCGTTGCGAAGTTTCAATCCTTCCGTTACACGGGACGAAATGCTTTCTACATCAAAATTTGCATTGGTGATTGTACAAAACAGTCCTTCTGTAATAAAGTGATTGGCTGCTGTTGCAGAAATTCCTTGGGCGCGCAGCTTTTCAGCTACTACGGCAATACCTTTCATAACGAACATCAACAGGTCCATACGGTTAGCGGTAACATCGTCTTTACCACAAACGCCTTTAATTGTGCAACCTATTCCTTTGGATGCTTCCTGACACTGAAAACAAAACATTTTGTCCATATTGCTTAAATTTTAGTTCCCTAAAGGGAGGTTTATTTTATATTTTACTATTATCTTTGATTATATCCATTCTTCACGCAGAACCTGTCCCTGTACACTAACCTGAATCAACTTAACGGGAACCTTGCGTATGGCAGAGGCAGATGCCTCTTTGGCAATCTGGAGTAATCCGCTGCAACAGGGAACCTCCATAATCATAACTGTCAAGGTGTTGATTTTGTTGTCGTCGATCAGGCTAATTAGCTTGTTTATATATATTTCGCGTCCATGATCTAATTTAGGACAGGCAATGGCCAGTTTCTTTCCGCGTAAATAGTTACTATGGAAGTCGCCCACGGCAAAAGCGGTGCAATCGGCTGCCAGTAGCAGATCTGATCCGTTGAAATAGGGAGCCGTTGGTGATACCAGGTGAAGTTGTACAGGCCATTGTTGTAACTCTGAAGCACTGGGAGCAACTACACCAGCCGGTTTTTCAAAACTACGGGCCATACTTCCCGGACAACCTTGATGAATAGGGGCAAAGTGTACCTCCGGAGCTTTCTTTTTCACCGAAACATGAGCTTCAACAGCTGCTTCATCGAAAGCTTCAGCCTCTCTATCTTCTAAAGTTAAGGCTCCGGTTGGGCAATCTCCGATACAAGCACCTAGTCCGTCGCAGAATACTTCGTTTACCAATTTTGCTTTTCCGTCAATAATTTGAAGGGCTCCTTCGTGGCATCCGGTTACGCATTGACCACATCCGTTACACAGCTCTTCATCTATTTTAATAATTGTCCGTTTCATCTTTTGTTCCTTTTTTGTACGACAAAAGTAAGGTGCTCCCCTTTCTTGGAAAGTACCATATGTTACATTCACGAAAAAAAGTTTTATATTTACATCCGGATGTTTTAACAAAGTGCAGTTCTCAGCTGTTTTGATCTGTGTTTGTTTATTACTAATAACGACTCTATCTAATTAAAGGTGTAAATTATGTTTGATAAAATAAGTAAAGCGCCCCTCTTCAGAGGAATCTTGCCACAAACCATTGCAACCGAACTTGATTCAATCTCTTATCGTGTTGAATCCTATAAGACTAAGGATCTTGTTGCCATGCAAGGAGATCCCTGCAACCACTTGATGATTGTTGTTAAAGGTCTTTTGCAAGGGCAAATGGTTAACGATGCCGGGAAATTGGTTGTTATTGAAGAGCTTGCTCCTCCACAATTGCTGGCTCCTGCTTTTTTGTTTGCTCCTAAAAACGATTTGCCTGTCAATATTATAGCTGTGGAGGATTCGGAGGTATTATTTATTACCCGTAACGATTTTACCGGATGGATGCAGAAAGACGCTCAATTGTTGCAAAACTTTTTAATGCTGATTTCTGGTCGCAGTCGCTTCCTGAGCGACAAGATTATGTTTCTTTCCCTCAAAAACATCAAGAATAAAGTGGCCGAATATTTGTTGGGAAAGATGACTGATGATAAGATTACGGTGATACAGCTTACCGAAACTCAGCAGGATATAGCCGATTTCTTTGGGGTAACCCGTCCTTCTCTGGCCCGTGCGCTTGCTGAAATGGAACAAGATGGAATCATTTCCATTGATAGAAAGACAGTGGTTATTCATAAACGCAATGTATTGCAACAGCTGTCGCAGTAATTTAATTTGTTTCAACCATTGAGTAAGCTCCTTTTTATTTCTTATATCTTTAACTTGTCAAAGATATATCTTTGGATGTTCAAAATTATATAAATGATGTTTCAAAGATATAGTACTTGTTGTCAGAAAAGTATATACTTATTGTCCCGGAAGTATATACTTTTCTGCCAACAAGTACTAACCTTTTTGTCAGCCATCCGGACAGCCTTTCTCGTACTGAATTTACTTACAGTTTAGCGTCTAATCCCTAAAACAGGTTTACATAGATACACTTCTTCATATTATTTGGTGAAAATATCCTTCACATCTTTCACCTTTCTGATTAACGGTCTATAATCCAATAATGTACGTCTGTAAATTCTGAAATTATCTTTCACCTTTTGTCGATTATCCTTCACCAAGGGCCTGTTATCCTTCACTTTTTGGCGAATATCTTTCACCCTAAACTCATTTCGAAGGGATTGTTCCTTGTTTTTTTACAGATTTTGCATGCTTGTCTGTTGTTTTATAAAACGGATTGGCAAAAAATAATAAATAAATAGATAACGCGGCCGGTGAAGGAAAAGTGAAGGATAATAAGCCCTTGGTGAAGGATATTCTCAAAAAGGTGAAGGATATTTTCCTTCAATTAGCGGATAATGGCTTCGTATTAAGTTGTTTACCATTCAGGGTGAAGGAAGTGAAGGATATTCTGAGAAATTAATGTGCAGATTTAGCCAGTGTGCCTCACTTTCCGTAAATAGATTCATTTTTTTTCTTAAATATATAATGTACGCGATTATATTACCGGTTTTTCAGGGTTATAAATAAACCTGAAAAAAGTTTTCACTGTAAACGGCGGGTAATCAGCGAATAAGGTTAATGTAGTTAAAATACTTTGAAAAATAGTTTGCAAAAGGTTTGGAGTGAATAGGAGAAACGACTACTTTTGTCCCCGCATTCAAGAGAGAACGGCACAACAAATAACAAAATGACAAAAACTTCCGAAAACATTT
>JAGPJL010000101.1 GCA_018054455.1 Parabacteroides sp. | reverse complement strand
GAAACTACTGTTTATCCGGAAGCAGGTAAAATTTACCAAATCAATCTTGCATTTGAGGAAAAAAATATCGGTCCTTGGAATCCTGATGATTTTAAATGTGTAATAGTAGATGTAAATGTAGCTGAATGGGTAATTGTGCCTCTGAAACCTATTTTCAAATAAACCGAATTCAGGTTGGAATATGAATAACACCAGTCGGGCAGCAATGCCTGTCCGACTGTCTTTAACTCTTTAAAACATACAGAAATGAAATACATACAAACTATTACCATACTGTTGCTCCTCGTTCTGGCAACAGGGTGTATAAATGATGATATGTCTGAATGCGAAAGGACCTACTTATACTTTAGTTATAAGGGAGATGGGGTTACGCAGATATTTAACCAGAAAATCGGGAAAGTAAATCTGTATGTTTTCGATTCAGAGAATCATCTTGTAGATACTAAATTAATCGATCAGAACGAATTGATAACCAGACAAAGTACCCGATTAAAACTGGAACCAGGGGATTATCGCATCGTATGTATTGGAAATCCATATGACGACACCAGAATTAGCGATCCACAGGCTGGCAATATGGGAAATATTCTCTTTGCCCATCCCGGATATTTTGATAATACAACCATTAACACGAACGACTCATTGTATTTAGGTAGCAAAATCATTAACGTTCCCGAAACATATTGGGTACGTGATACAATTCCTTTTGAAAGCTCTCACATTAAAATGACTGTAGAAGTGAGAGGATTAGGTCCTGCTGCAAATGGCGGACCTTCGGCAACATTAGTTGTGAACAATCTTTATCCCTACACCGATTTCACAAACAGCGCAGGTGGCGAACTTTGTTCTTATTATCCAACAATGACTTATAATGAAAGCAGACTAACTATGACTGCCGGGTTTAATATATTCAGGATCGAAAAAGAGAATCCTGTTACGATTGATTTGGTTTACCCATCAGGTGAAATTTTACACAGCTTGAGACTTGAAGATTTTTTAATCGCCAATCCAAGTATAGATGTAACCAAAAATGAAGTACTCATACCTATCCTCATTAAATTTAGCAGCGTAGGTGTAATCGTCACGATACCAGATTGGTATATAGAAGAACTAGACCCCATATTGTAAAACATTGAAATACCATATATTATGAAATCTTTTAAAAATAAGGTATTACTTGGTTTGATGGTTCTCCCCCTATTTATATTGCCATCTTGTATTGACGAGCCCGATTGTTCTTTAAATAACGATAAACTTGTCGATGTCAAGCTGACAATTACATTGCCTGAACCAATTTCCAAAAGTGTAACTACTAAAGCTCCAAGAACAGATTATAATACAGTAAATGACCTAAATGTGCTTGTATTCAACACAACGGGTACCTTGTTGCTCGATTCTTACTATTTTGATGCATCTTATACCGGTTCATCACCCTTTCCAACAGTGACTCCGTCACTGCCTTTAAACAGCTCCCCTACAGATAATACATCCGCTACAATTCATATTTGCGATGTAGAACCTACTTCAAAATTCTATCTTGTTGCAAATTACGGAAGTTTAATATCTGTAGCAAATGTTACTGCTTTAAAAAATCTGACACAAACAGCGACAAACGGAATACCTACCAGCTGTATGATGTATGCTGAAGCTACTAATAATGGAGGTACTCAATATATACTGGAAAAGAAAGCCGAACTGGTAAGAACCCTTTCTATGATTACAGTAAAAATAGATGGAACAAACTTATCTGTAGGCACTGGGAAGGAAATTAGAATTATTCCTAAAACAATTAAATTACGTAATGTTCCAACCAGTTGCGTATTAGGCAGCGACATCGATAATGTAGGAACCAATGCCACGAATATTTTGGCTGGCGACGAGGCTATCGTTACATCCTGGGGAACGCTTACTTCTGCCACGGGTACAAAAATTGCCGGAGGGCATGAAGAAACTGCTGTTCCTTTGTTTCAATTTGAAAATATGCAGGGAGATAAAAGTCCTAATCCGAATCAAACAGCTAAAAAAGTCGGAGATAAACCAAACAGCTCCTATTTGGAAATAGAAGCGTCTTATCAATATTATGAAAGTTCTGCTATTAAAATATACGGAACCATTATTTATCGATTTAGTTTAGGAAATAATATAACAACGAACTTCGATGTGGAACGTAACACCCATTATGCAGTTACCCTTGATTTATCAAGCTGGGGGGGTGCCGTAGAAGACGGACATATAGACGGCGGAGTTCTTGTTGTTGATGGAGATGCTCCAGGGGTTAGCTGGCGAGTAGATATGGCTTTACGTGACTGGGGATTTGTAGAGGATTTAATAAATTTTGATGCACATGCTTCTTCAGGACTAACACCACAAGTAATTCTACCAAAAAACGGATTTTCGATAGCCCTAGCTCCCGGATATGAAAGCGTAACGTGGATTAAATTTTTAACCACAAGTAATACTTGGGAAGTCCCTTCAACCGGTAACGGAAGCTCAAATTATGAGGAAATTAACGTAGGAGGCAAAAATTATTATGCATATTATATACTCCCCTGGAAATATTCTGGCAATCCAAACGATCCCAACGTGCCTCCCTACAGGGATGTAATATTACGATTTAAGCATGGTGGATATACCGACCAGGAAATTACCATTAGGCAGTGGGCTCCAATTCTATTGGAATCCGGATTGTATATGGAACGGTTCGAAGAAGACGGAAATAGCCTCGCTTGGGGAAATAACAATATTACATTGCCGGATACTCAATCAGGTTATCCGTTTACCTTTGACGGAGCTGAACCCGATGGATGGATTAATACGTTGTATTTACATAATAAAAATGTTTCACCAGTGTCTCCTGCAGCTAAAATCTGCATGCAAAAGGCGGGCTATGATTTAACAAGTGTTTTGGGAAACATACCCATTGCCCTAACTGATAAAGCAGCGTATTATATGCCTTCTAAAGATGAATTGAGCAAAGTGATCGGATATGTTGGCGACCCGACTGATCCGTACCAGTACCACGATCCGATTAAAACAGATAAGGATTACTGGAGTTCGTCTGCGCCAAGTGACAATTTAAAAAAATATACGTTCTATTGGGATCATGTTGCGACACCACAAGTTTCACCAATTACAACCATAACCACAACAACAAACACCCGGAATACACCGAGACAGGTCCGTTGCGTATACAGACCATCGCGGAATGCAGATGCAGGTGCTCTTTCTCCATTCATACAATAAGTTAGCCAAAACAGATAGCAAGCAGTGAACACATTCTTTGACAGCCCTGGTAAAATCAAATTTACCAGGGCTTATTTTTTCCTTAAATAGTGATTTGATAAATTTATGTTAGACTAGTAAGTTTTAAATAAATTGATTACTTTTGAAATAAATTAAAACATCCGAAAAATGAAAATAGCAATGGTCTTATTATTCCTTTTAGGATTGGGAGGAACAATGTCGTGCGGTCAGTCAGGGAAATCATTTCCGGAAACTCAACCGGAATCAAAGGAATTTCAGTTGCCAACCGTGCCTGTTACCATCACTGTACCCGAAGAACGGGCAGACTACCTGGCAAAAAATTACTGGGTACATTTTGACTTTTCAGATACAGCCTACATACACATGCCTAAAGTTACCGAACAGGCGTTTGTCAATTACATCGATGTGCTGAAACTTACCGATAAAGAAAGGGCCTATGATTATATCAGCAGCCTGATGAAGGCTGCCGAAAAAGACAGTCTTGTTTTTCATTATTTTGCAGGATTGGCAGAGAAATATCTGTATGATCCTAATTCGCCCTTTCAAAACGAACAATTATACATTCCGGTTCTTGAAACCCTGGTAAGTTCAAAACTGACAGGCGATGCAGACTGCATACGCTTCGAAGCATTGTTAACCCTGGCCCAAAAGAACCAACCGGGCTCCGTTGCAACAAACTTCACTTATACCCTGGCTGATGGTAGAAAAAGACAGCTTCGAAATTTTAGAAGTCCGTACCTTCTGCTTTTTTTGAATGACATTGATTGCGAAAACTGCAAACAGACAATGAAAGAACTTGCAGAATCTGATGTTATAAATGGATTGATAAATAAACATACCCTTGCTATTCTATCACTATACACCCAAAATGATACTGAAAGCTGGAATAAAAAGCTCTCCGATATGCCCGATAACTGGGTAAATGCTTACGATGAAAAACTACAGATTTCAAACGAAGAGCTATATGATCTTAAAGCGATGCCAACACTCTATCTGCTGGATAAAGAAAAAAAGGTATTACTAAAAGATGCTGAACTGAAAGATATTGTATTGTTTTTAGAGAGTTTAAAAGATCAACCGTAAGCAAATTCAAAGAAAAAACGACACTTATTGTAAAATACAATAGCAAATCAGCATAAATATAACTTTAAAGTGATACTTTTGCATCTATCAGCTTATTATATATAAGACATTGAACATTATCATTTATATAAATAGGATTAGCTCTCTGCGAATGATTCTTTGGGGATTGTTTTTTATAACAATTACCCAGGTAATATTTGCGGCATCAATTCCTGAGTCTAAAAAATGGTTTGATAAAGCTGAGTCGTTCGAGAAAGCCGGAGATATCGAAAAAAGTATCAATACCTACAGGATTGCTCTTTCTCATGCAGAAGCAGAAAACAATCTTCACATGCAGGCTCAGATCATGAACAACCTGGCAATAATCTTAAGTGATTCCGGGAATAGAAAGGAAGGCATTGATCTATCATACAAATCAAGCAAAACATATTTGTTGGCAGGTGATACATCCCGGGCTGCCAATGCATTATTAAACATAGGAATAGATTATATTGATGATGGGAAATATGAGGAAGCCTTAAAAGTGCAGCTCAAAGCATTGGAATTGCGGCTCCAATGTGGCGATTCTTCGAATATCGCGGCTTATTATCTGAATATTGGAGATGTTTACAAACAGTTGAACATCGATAAAATGTGGAAAGTATTTCTTGAAAAAGCCCGAATACTTGCTGTAAATCCTAAATATGCTAAATTCACTACACAGATCAGCATTCTAAACGAACTTGGGTCTACATGCGAAACAGAGAAAAAATACGATGAGTCCATCAAGTATTACCTCGAAATGTACGAACGTTGTAGAAAAGAGCATTACACCGTTGGAATGTCTACTGCTCTAAACAATCTTTCCAGTGTTTATCTGACTGCGAATCAAAGTCACAAAGCATTACAAGCAGCACAAGAGGCTTTGCTGCTTAATACAAAAGATAATAATTACTATGGGTTGGTTTATACGTACAATCTATTAGGCGAAGTCAATCTTGCATTAAATAAACTGGATGATGCCGGCAATAACTTTTCAAGAGGGCTCAAAATCGCAGAAAAATTCAATTTCGTTCAGGAAAAGAAGAATTCACTTGAAGGTTTGTATAAAACGGCAAAGAAGAAAGGAGACTGGAAAGAAGCCCTTTTATATCACGAGAACTTCTATTCGCTGGGGGATTCTCTTCAAAGCCAAAATTTACAGGAAAAGGTTCTTGAAATTGAAGCAAAATATGAAAATGAAAAGAAAGAAAGACAAATAGAGTCCCTCAACAAGGAAAACGAACTCAAGAACGCCCGCATTCGAATACAAAATCTTTACATATGGGGTGGAACCATGTTCGTCCTGCTTTTTGCAGCCGCAGCCTTTTGGATAGCTGAGCAGAAACGCAAACAACAAAAAGCGAAGCAGATTGAACTGGAACAAAAACTTCTGCGATCCCAGATGAATCCTCATTTTCTTTTCAATTCTCTGGGTGCGATTCAAAACTATATGCTACAGAACGATGGTCGTAAAGCAGCTTTTTATCTCAGCAGCTTTTCCTCTTTAATGCGTTCTATCCTTAAAAATTCCAGAGAAGAACAGATTTCTCTGCAGGAAGAAAAGCAAACACTGGAGAACTACCTGTTGCTTCACAAATTAAGGTTGGGTGATAAACTTTCTTTTGTCATCAATATTTCTGAGGAATTGGATACGGAAGACATATTTATTCCCCCCATGCTTATCCAGCCATTTGTAGAAAATGCCGTAATACATGGCATCGAACAATTGGAGGAAAATGGGCACATCGCAGTTAACTTTAGTAAAGAAGGTGATTTGTTGGTGATCTCTGTAGACGACAACGGACCAGGCATAAGTAATTCTCCTCAGACAAGCCTATCTACTCATGTATCATACGCTTTACAGATATTCAGGGAGAGAGTGGCTAATTTGAAAAAGAAATACGGGACAGCTATCACCTATAACATCACCGACAAAAGTCGGGAAAACGGATCGGGCACATTGGTTACTGTTAAACTTCCATTAAAAACATAATTCGCATGGTTAAAGTTGTTATTATAGATGACGAAAAAAGCTCAAGAGAAACGATCAAGTTTTTATTGGCGGATTATTTCCCGGAAGTTACTGTTTCGGCTGAGGCTGAAAGTGTGGATGATGCTGTGAAAATTATCGAAGAGCAGAACCCAGAACTAGTTTTCCTTGATATTGAGATTAAGGGAGGAACCGGTCTTCATGTGCTACAAAGGCTCAAAAAGCGTGACTTTAAACTGATTTTTATCACAGCATTCAATGATTTTGCAATTAAAGCCATAAAATTCAGTGCAATTGACTACATATTAAAACCGATAAATGAATTTGAATTTAAAAATGGTGTCGAACGGGCAATTCTTGAAATTGGGAAAATAAGTAACTCCTCACAAACAGATACCCTCTTCGCCAATCAGGAAAATACAAAAGAAAGAAAATTAGTACTTCGAACATCGCAAGAGATTCATATCGTAAATATCAGCGAAATTGTACATTGTGTATCCGACAATGCCTACACTACATTTCGGCTAAATACAGGAGAAAAAATCGTGGTATCCAAAGGAATAGGGGAATATGCCGATTTACTTGCCGGCTTCGGCTTTCTGAGGCCTCATCAATCACATTTGGTTAATATCAATTATATAAAGAAGTTAGACAAGAGTGATGGTGGCTTTTTAATATTAAAAGACAAAACGCAGATACCGGTTTCATCCCGACAAAAACAACAGCTAATAGACCTACTAAGCAAGCTTTAACGGATTCAAATCCAAATAACACTCATTTGCCTTTATTTTTATCGAATTCAAATTAGTCGATTAGAAGAAGGAAACTATTCCTTTTCTTTGCATTAATACGATAAATTATTTTATTTACAACTAACTTTTTTCTTTTTCTATAATACCAGTGAATAATTACTTAGGACAATACGAATAAAACGGCACTAACCCTATTAATATATTCTAAACCACTGTTATTTTTGAGTTCAACCAAAACCGTTCAAGAATAACAACCCGAAAAAAAGCTCTGCATAACTGCAGAGCTTTTTTATTAATCAGACATTGGGATTAAAATACTGATGTTTATTTTTGGTTGCTTTGCCATATTGAACGGCATGATTCGGACAAATATGATAACATGCCAGGCAGGATGTACAATTATCGCCCCAAACAGGTTTTATATCAACAGAAACATTACGCATGGGACAGATCTTTTCACATAATCCACAAGAGATACATGCATCAGTTGCAAAAAATGGTTTGGCTGTAACCTGATATTTATTGAATAACGGGTTTATTATACGACTTTTCAGGTAAGCCCAACTTCCTTTTTTGCATTCAAATGTATCCGGCGAGCATTCAGCAATAAGCTTATTAATACGCTGAAGCACAGGAATACATTCTTCCAGTTTCTTTTTTTCCAAATCCTTCGGATCGGTATCAAATCCTGGTAATGATACATAATTATTAGGCATAATTACAGAAAATCCAGCGTTCCATTTCAACCCTTTCAATTCAGCTTCTTTTTGAATTATAGGTAAAGTGAGTCCGGCTTCATCCCCGCAGGAGCAGATAAAAAACATATATTGACCGTGATAGTTTTCAAGGCGTATTTTTCGGATGAAATCCAAAACAATAGCCGGAGGAGCCCACGAGTATACCGGAAATACAAAACCAATCTTTTCATTATTCTGTAAAGTGTAATGAAATGAATTAGCAGGATCTGTCATTTCTCCTGCAATAGAAATCAATCTCTCCTGCTGATAAGTAGAAACCGTATTGGCTATCCATTTGGAGTTACCTGTTCCTGAAAAATAAAATATCATATATGTTCTTCTCTATTTTTTATTCCTTGCAAAGGTAATAAAAGGATATGTTCAGGATCCATTATTCAATATAACATTTTGCATACTTATTGACTTAAATATTTAACTATTTTCGCAGGAACTCCTGCTACTACTGTATTTGCCGGGACATCCCGACTGACAACTGCACCTGCAGCTACAACGGCATTTTCTCCTACAGTAACACCAGGTAGAATGATGGCTCCGGCTCCAATCCACGCATTGCGTTTAATCACTACGGGATTTACAGTCAGTGATTTTCTTTCTGCCGGATTTAGCGGATGCCCTTCGGTGATAAGGCTTACTTTCGGACCTATCAACACATCGTCTTCAATAGTGATTCCGCCTATATCAAGAAAAGAACAATCGTGGTTAATAAACACATTTTTGCCTATAAGGGTAAATACACCCAAATTGATATGGAAAGGAGCTAATACCGATGTACTTGAGTCTATATCGCTTCCGGTAATTTTACTAAGAATCTCCCTTATTTGGTCAACATCAGCAGAACGATTAAGCTCTGCCGACAATTGCATGGTGCGGGATGCGATTTTGAAAATCTCTCCATAGTGAGGATCATCCATAGGAACCGCTTCGCCGGAATGAAGTCTCTCAAACAATGGATGCATATTCTTCTTCATTTCAGAATTACAGGTTGTTATTTAGCATTTTCCAATACGGTTGCAATCATCTCTTTGGTATAGAGTTCTGTTGCTCCCCATATTCCAGCCACTGTAGATAGTTTATCTACCAGCATTGGTATATCTTCTTCTGGTATATTTCCTTCTTTCAGTGTTACAGGTGCACCAATTTTCGAATACCATCCTTTTAAGGCTTCGATACCTGCGTCTGCACCTTCTACGTTAAACATGACTTTGGCAAAACGATCGAATCGTTCGGGCAGGAATTGCTTTTGCCACTTCATCCAGGCTGGCATCAGGATAGAAAGTCCAGCTCCGTGTGCAATATTATATTCGGCCGAAAGGGTATGTTCCAGAAAGTGAGTATCGTACCTGTTATTCTCTACTCCACAGAAAGTAGTAAAATTCAAGGCTTGCGTTGCAGCCCAGGCAAATTCGGCACGTGCTTCGTAGTTGTTGGCATCGGCCAGCAGAATATTGGTGGTCCGCATCACTGTTTTCAGAATATTTTCCACATATCCGGCCATATATTCGGGCAAATAAGTAGCCGAGAGGTACATATCCAGACTGTGAGCAAAAATATCGGCTGCCGAATACGCCAGATAATCGTTGCCGACTGTAGCTTGTAATTCTGGATTAATAACCGAGACTGTTGGATAAGTGGCAGGTCCGGCCAGACTGAATTTTTCCTTTGTTTCGTCATTAGTTACTACAGCGAAATTATTCATCTCGCTACCGGTAGCTGCCAATGTCATAATATCAAATATCTTCAATGCATTAGAAGGAACTGCTTTATGTGTAAAGAAATCCCATACATCGCCGTCGTATTTTGCTCCGGCTGCAATGGCTTTCGACGAATCGAGTACCGAACCGCCTCCGATAGCAAGAACTGCTTCCACGTTTTTAGATTTGGCAATTTCTATTCCTTCATACACTTTACTAAGCAACGGATTACTTTGCACGCCACCTAACGCTTCAAAACTGATACCATTGTCGGTAAGCAATTTGGCTACTTTGTCGAACAAACCGTTCTTTTTGATACGTTCCGAACCGTAAACGATTAACACTTTTGATATGCCGTATTCCGAAATATATTGACCGATATTTTCTTCTTTCCCTGTTCCGAACTCAATGCGGGTGGGATTGTGATAACTGAAATTCTTCATTGTTTTATCCTCTTAAATTAGTTGTTTATTATTGACGTAATTTCGAATACAAAATTAGTTGCTAAAAGCCTAATAAAATTACCCGAATTACAGGTATGCTAACCATAATTACTGATTGTAATTACAGGTGGCCGGAGGTATAAAGTTAGTATAAAATGAAAGGACATGAAACCCTATATCGAAATTGCTGACGATATAAAAGCCAATGCAATGAGCAAGTTTAATCAACTATAACTACCTTTGCAAAATACAGAATTATTAGAAATAAGCAAGAAGATGAGCGATATAGAAAAATCAGCGAATAACATACAACGAAAAGAATTCGATGAATTTATCCGTGCTATGGGTTTGGAAATAGAACAGGCACAAGTAAAGTTAATCTCTGCTGCCAATTCCCAAATGTTGCTTCACTACTGGAAAATGGGCAATTTTATACTCTATTACCAAAAGCAATTGGGTTGGGGAGCCAAAGTCATACAGCAAATATCCAAAGCATTACATTCTATATTCCCTGACAAGAAAGGGTATTCGCCCCGTAATTTGCAATATATGTGTCAATTCGCCCGGCTGTATCCTTTGGAAATTTTAGAAACCCTTCTGCACGCAGACAAGGAACTGGAACTACCAACAGTGAACAAAGTCTTATCCACAGCAAAAGGGTTGAATGAATTTGAATCAGAACAGAAACCTCTTATAGAAGTACAATCTACTGAGTACAAGAAAGAAACAATTACGCAACAGCCTGTTGCGCAAATTCTACCAGTCGAAAAAACATTAGCCGTAATTACGCAACAGCCTGTTGCGCAATTAGAACAACTGTTTTTATCGTCTTGTGTTTCCCGGATTAATTGGGCGGGACATGTGATTTTAATGAATCACAAACTGCCGTTAGGTATTCGTTATTGGTATATGCAAGAAGCGGTTCAATACGGTTGGAGCCGGAACATTCTTGACTTACAGATTAAGAGCGGACTTTTTCAACGGCAAATCAAAGAGAACAAGGTTAATAATTTTTCAAAGATTCTACCTGACCCTCAAAGCGATTTAGCAAATTATTTACTGAAAGACCCGTATATATTTGACTTGGCAGGAATCAAAGAACGCGCTGATGAACGTGACATCGAAGAACAACTGGTGAATCATGTAACCAAATATCTACTGGAAATGGGAACTGGTTTTGCGTTCGTTGCCCGACAAAAACATTTTCAAATCGGGAACAGCGATTTTTATGCCGACTTGATACTTTACAACATAAAACTTCACGCCTATGTGGTTATAGAATTAAAATCAACCCCCTTCAAGCCCGAATATGCAGGACAGCTTAATTTTTACATCAATGTTGTAGATGATAAACTAAGAGGAGAACATGATAATAAAACCATTGGTTTATTACTTTGTAAAGGAAAAGATGAAATTATGGCTCAATACGCTTTGTCAGGCTATAATCAAGCGATTGGTGTAAGCGATTATCAGTTGAGTAAAGCTATTCCCGAAGATTTGAAATCGGCCCTACCGACAATTGAGGAGGTAGAAGAAGAACTTACTCATTTACTCGAAGATAAAGAGAATGAATTATAAACATGATTTAAATATTCTCGATTGTTGCGTTCTATTGTAATCGTAATTAAAATAATGTGATATTGAAATCCGGAACGAACAAAGATATACCATTTTAATTTTTGACTCAACTTTTGTCGTTGATCCTTTTCAACCCTTTTGGCGGAGAGAGAGGGATTCGAACCCTCGAAACCTACTGGTTTAACGGTGTTCGAGACCGTCGCGATCGACCACTCTGCCATCTCTCCAAAAGTTATCGAACAATATTCATTCTT
>JAGPJL010000100.1:3740-11910 GCA_018054455.1 Parabacteroides sp. | reverse complement strand
AAGGATGGGGTTCGAACTCATTTTGATTTTGCATACATTACTATTCACGGAACTCCGGGTGAGAATGGTTTATTACAGGGATATTTTGATTTGATCGGAATGCCTTATTCTTGCTGTGGTGTTTTGGCGTCTTCTATTACATTCAATAAATTTGTATGTAATAATTACCTGAAAAGTTTTGACGTGAATGTAGCCGATTCCATTCGCCTTTTTAAAGGGGAAAGCATGGCGGACGATGAAATAGTTAAACGGTTGGGATTGCCTGTTTTTGTAAAGCCTAATGACGGAGGTTCAAGTTTTGGCGTTACAAAGGTAAAAGAGATCGGACAACTTAAGGAAGCAATTTCCAAAGCTTTCGACGAAGGTCAGGAAGTGTTGATAGAGAGTTTTATATCAGGAACTGAAGTTACCTGTGGTTGTTATAAAGTGAATGGAAAAGAAGTGGTGTTTCCGCTTACGGAAGTGGTTACTTCCAATGAGTTTTTTGATTTCGATGCCAAGTATAACGGACAGGTAGACGAAATAACGCCTGCACGGATCTCAGCCGAGATGACAGAAAAGATTCAGCGCGAAACATTACGTATATACGATATTTTGGGTGCTAAAGGCATCATAAGGGTTGATTACATTATTCAGGCTAATGGCGAAGCTAAGATGCTTGATATAAATACAACCCCGGGAATGACGGTAACCAGTTTTATCCCACAGCAAGTTCGTGCTGCCGGATTGGATATCAAAGATGTGATGTCTGATATTATAAGCAATGAACTTAATAAGGTACGTAAATAATACATAAAGATATGGATAAAGAAACAGTTTCTCCCAATTTTGAAGAGATTCGTCCGCTCAATAACAATGAGGTGAAAGACGCAATTGAAAAGCTGTTGGCTTCTGAAGATTTTGAGCGTGCTTTACGCTATATAATGCCTGATTTAAACTGGACGGAGTTTTCTGTGCTTATGCGTTCTTTTAAGACTAAAGAAGACTTTAAGAATGTTATGGCTTACAATGCCGTTATGACTGTTGCTAAGAAAACGACTTTTTCTCTTACTATTTCAGGAAGAAGCCGTTTGCCTAAAGAGCCTTGCACTTTTATTTCGAATCACAGGGATATTGTTCTCGATGCGGCCTTCCTGAATGTAATGTTGTACGATGTAGGTCATGGTATGACACAGGTTGCTATTGGTGATAACTTGCTTATTCGTCCCTGGATAGAAACATTGGTTCGTCTTAACAATAGCTTTATTGTAAAGCGTGGCGTATCGGTTCGTCAGATGCTGGAAGTTAGTCAAACGCTTTCAAAATATATGCATCATACAATCAAGGAAACTAAGGAATCGGTTTGGATCGCACAACGTGAAGGCCGTGCCAAAGATTCTGACGATCGTACCCAGGGCAGTGTATTGAAAATGCTTAATATGGGTGGTGATAAGGATTTCCTCACGAACATGATGGAGTTGAATATCGTTCCTGTTGCTATTTCTTATGAGTTTGATCCATGCGATTTCTTAAAAGCCCAGGAGTTTCAGCAAAAGCGTGATAATCCAGACTTTGTTAAATGTCAGCGGGACGATTTGTTAGCGATGGAAACAGGGCTTCTTTACAATAAAGGGCGTGTGCATTTTACGCTGGGTTCTCCTATTAACCAGTCGCTGTCAAAACTTGACAAAGAAATGGACAAAAATGAATTGATTACTGCTGTAGCTACAGCGATTGATCATGAAATTTATAAGCATTACCGTTTCTATCCGTGTAATTACCTTGCTTATGATATGTTATATGGAGGTACCCGGTTTAGTGCAAACTATGGTATAAAGGATAAAAAATCTTTTGAAGAATACCTGCAAGGTCAGCTGGATAAGATTCAATTGCCTAATAAGGATGAAAAGTTCTTGCGTAGCAAACTATTGCTGATTTATTCAAATCCATTAAAAAATCATCTGAGTATACAGGATTAATTCAGATTGATAGTTAAAATATAGTTAAGCCTCTGTTTCCTTTTGGAATGCAGAGGCTTTTTTGTTGGTAGTATGTGTTTCTTAACATAGATTTGATTTTATCATATTGTTACTAATTGTGGTATCTTTGGGAATACCTTTTATCAGTTTACTTACATTATGTAGAACAGTTAACAAGTCGTCGTTATGAAAACAGAAGCCTATATCCTTAGGGAAGAAAACTATGGAGCCCATAACTATCATCCCCTCCCTGTTGTATTAGAGAGAGGAGAGGGTGTATACGTATGGGACGTTGATGGGAAAAAGTATATAGATTTTCTTGCAGGTTACTCAGCCCTGAGCCAGGGTCACTGCCACCCCAAAATAGTAGAAGCAATGGTTGCACAAGCCAAAAAACTCGCTCTCGTCTCCCGTGCCTTCCATTCGGATGTATTAGGTGAGTACATGGAATACGCCTGTCATTTTTTTGGATACGACAAGCTATTACCAATGAATACGGGAGCGGAAGCTGTGGAAACGGCTTTAAAGCTTTGCAGGCGTTGGGGATATCGCAAAAAAGGAATTGCGTCCAACAGGGCTAAGATTGTGGTATGTTGTGATAACTTTCATGGTCGTACGATTACAGTAATATCTATGTCGACCGATCCAACTTCGTATGCTGACTACGGTCCTTATACTCCGGGCTTTATTAAGATACCATTTAATGATACTGATGCTTTGCGTGAAGCTTTGCGTGATCCGGATGTTACTGGTTTTCTGGTGGAACCGATTCAGGGAGAAGCCGGTGTTGTTGTTCCTGACGACGGGTACCTGAAGGCTTGCTACGATTTGTGCAAAGAGAATAATGTTTTATTTATGGCAGATGAAATCCAGACCGGAATCGGACGAACCGGACGGATGCTTGCTTGCGATTATGAAGATGTTCATCCCGACATACTAATTCTGGGTAAAGCTCTTTCGGGAGGTATGTATCCGGTGTCTGCCGTACTTGCCGACGATGAAATTATGCTCACCATTGCTCCGGGAGAGCACGGATCCACTTATGGCGGCACACCAATGGCTGCCAGTGTTGCCATTGCTTCGCTGGAAGTAGTAAGAGATGAGCAACTTACCCGTAATGCATACGAGATGGGAGAGATATTCCGCAGCGAAATGGAGAAGATTAAAAATCCAATGTTGCTAAAGGTTCGGGGTAAAGGTTTGCTAAATGCGATTGTTACCCGCCCAACCGGGAATATAACTGCCTGGGATATTTGTCTTGCTCTTAAAGAAAACGGATTGCTGGCCAAACCAACGCACGGAGATATTATCCGATTTACGCCTCCCTTAGTAATCACACAGGAACAGATGCTTACTTCTGTCGGGATTATCAGGGAAACTTTGGATGCTTTTAATAAATAAAAAAGGACTATCAGAAATAAATACTATTTTACGAATGAAAATAAATGTAATAGGGGTGCCCCTGAATCTGGGTTGTGATCGTAAAGGAGTTGAGAAAGCTCCCAATTATTTAAGGGAACGAGGATTGATGGATTTGATCCGGAGTCATGGTCATAAGGCTTTTGATTTAGGGAATTTATACGTTCCTGCTGTTAAGGAAGAAGAAAAGTTTCTGAAAGGAAACCGTTTGAAATATCTTGATGCAATTGTAGAAGTAAATAATAACCTTGCCGAACTTGTTTACGACACGCTGCGGGGCGGAGCTTTTCCATTGGTAATAGGAGGTGATCATTCGCTGGGATTGGGTAGTGCTTCGGGAGTAGGAATGTGCTATGATGATTTTGGTATTATCTGGCTGGATGCTCATGGAGATATCAATACCGGCGAAACATCCCCCAGCGGGAATATTCACGGGATGCCCCTTAGCGCCCTGATGGGCCTTGGCAGTGAAGAGTTGGTTAATGTTTATTCTCCGGGAAATAAGGTAATTCCGCAAAATGTATTTTTAGTTGGTACCCGTAGTCTCGATGATGGAGAAAGTGATTTGATTAAAGAGCAGCAGCTTAGTGTTTACACAATGGACACGATCCGGGATAAAGGGATGGAGTTTGTTGCAGAAGATATTAAGAATAAGCTGCGGGATCGTAAGATCCGGAATGTTCATTTCAGTATTGATGTAGACAGCATTGACCCCGGATTTGCTCCCGGAACTGGTACCCGGGTTCCGGAAGGATTAACGCCGGATGAATTCAAGGAATTTGTTCGTCACATGTTGTCGACCAACTTGATTAAATCGCTCGACCTTGTTGAGCTTAACCCAGACTTGGATACGGATGATATAACGACCAAGCTTTGTTTGTCGGTTATCGATTATATAACGTCCCGCTTATAAGTATACAAATCAGAATGGGTATCCGATTGCGAGATGCAGTCCGAGACCGTCTTTGAATGTGGGTATATTGTAGTACCCCTTCTTCTCTGTTTCGTAAGGTGTATGTAAAGCTACGCCCAGATCAAGTCTGAGAACCAGAAATTCCAGGTCATAACGTATGCCTGTACCTGTGCCCAGGGTGAAATCATTCAGAAAGTCTTTGGCGGTAACCAAGCCTCCCGGGCGTGCTTCATCATTTCGTAATAACCAGATGTTTCCGGCATCCAGGAAGAATGCCCCGTGAAGGTTTTCGAATATACGAAAGCGATATTCCAGATTCGCTTCGAACTTCAGGTCGCCTGTTTGATCAATGTAAGCGTATCTGTTACCGGGATCAGGACGGAAACGCCCCGGCCCGATACTTCTTACAGTAAATGCGCGGATACTGTTCGCCCCTCCAATATAAAATTGTTCGCTGTAGGGAGCAATGGTTGCATTTCCGTAGCTATAAATAATTCCCCCCATCACGCGCATGGCCAGCTTTTGATTCCTGTCAATTTCGTGAGTTATGCGAAGTTCGCTCGTAAGTTTTATAAATTGAGCAAACGGATTCCCTAATAATGATTTTTCTTCAGAGAATTTTTTGCCTGTCAGGGCATATATTCCCGAGAGAATATTTCCTGCAGAAGTAATCGAACTCTCCCACCAAACATGGTTATTCCCTTTTTTTATCATTGCGTTATCGTAGGTATACGTATAGCTCATGGCTGGGATGAACTGATTTTTCAGACTGAGGTATAAGGCAGGATTTGCAACTGTTATGGAATCGAATTCGTGAGTTGTACTTTGCAGTAAATTGTACGTAAGACGAAAGGGAACAATTGTATGCCGGCTTGAGGCGGTAGGCTGAAAAATGTAAGAGGCACTTCCTCCAAACGATAAAAGCTTAAAGAAGCGAGAGCGGTTCAACTGGTCGGCATATAGTTTAAAGGTTGTTGATGCCGGATAATTATATATCTTATTCTGAAATCCCGGGAATATAACGCGAGGGAAAGTTAATGTACCAGTTGCCCCGATTTCGTAGCTGTTGATAGCATTGCTTGCGCCATTGATCCTGTTTCCGGTCTGCCATTCGTAAGAGCCCCGGAGACTTACTCCCGCTATTTCTCCTCCACCAAAAAAATTTCTTTTGGTAACACTTAAGACTGCCCCGGGACCGGCTTGATTGTTGCTTTTTGATGTTACGTTCACTTCCATTTCGCCATCAAGCGGTAAATCGTAGAAGGCATTGATACGAAGATTCAACGTATCGCATGAACTGGTAGTATCTATCGGCATGTACTGCATATCTGTGTAGCGGAATATTGCCAGGCGATTAATAGCAGCCTGTGTTTTTAACTGAACGGACTGAGCGTACAGATCTCCTGTTTTGAAGAATAGCCGGTTATACAGAACACGCGGACGAACACGAAGTTTGCCTTCATAATAAATCATAAGTTCTCTGTATTGCAGAGAGTCCGTTGGAACTTCTCCGTCATATCCATTTAAGTGGAAGGAAATACCTCCTACATGCCAGGGGCGGAGGGCACTGGATGGTAAGCCGGGTTTACTTATTACTTTTAATCCTACTTTGCCCGGATAATTTAATGTGTCTGCCTGATAAGTAATAAAATCGGGGCGGAAGTAATAGTACCCCTTATCTCTCATTAAAGAAGCAAGCCTCTGACGCTCGGCTTCAAGTTTAATCACACTGAAATTATCATTTTCGCGGATAACCCTGTCGGGGATGGCCTTTTGTATAATAGAATCAGCCTTTGGGGCGAAAGGGGGATAAAGAACCGTATCGATCCGGTAAGGATTCTGCATATCTATCAGGTAGCTGACTTTCGCTTTCAGGGAATCTTTTTCATTTGGTATAGTTATATACGCTGTTGTTCCATTAAAATAACCATATTCACGTAACAAATTCTGTGCGATTTTAACCCGTACATCCGGATTAACGGTTGAAATTAAAACAGGTTTAGCCGCAAGGTTATTAAAAATCCATTTACCTAATTTACCTTCTTTTTTTACAAAGGCATTGTAAATCCACAAACCAAAAGGAAAAGGAGTACGTATGGACGAACTTCCAAGCAGGGCATTGTTGGGTGGATAGGCCAATGCTGCTTCAATTTCTTCAAGGGCTGTTTGTCCGGCTTTCGTGGAATCCTTATGTTGAATTTCAATTTTCCTGATACCAGTATACAGGATTTCACCCTCAGGGAGGTTTCGTGTTGTTGAGCACGACGAAAACAACATCATCATAAAGAAGATAAACAGACAGCTTCCTGCTATTAATTTTCTGATGGGTTGTATGTTGATTGTATTACTTTTCATTGTTAACTTCTCCATTTACCGGAATAATTTTCTTTGGTTTTTTGAATAAAAAGAATTCTCCCAGATTTTTCATCTTTCGGCGGAGCACGATGCCGACTCCTGTTTCCGTAATTTCTCCTTCAAGAATACTTTCATAATTCTTATTGTGAAAAAGTTTCACATAGCGGGTTCCACTATTGTCCAACCGGTATTCGAAAGAGATATTATCGATAAAGCTTTGGGTTTGTTCCGGAACATCGCCGGTAGAAATGCGTCCACCCAGTACAACTCTTATGCGATCATTATAAAATCTTTTAGAAAAACGGAATGAATAATCGGTTCGTTTCCCTCCGTCGTTTTCTTCCGAACTTTCAACTCCCAGAGATATGTCAACTGTTTTCAATGCCGAGCCTGCTAAATTGGTAATTTCTTTTTGCAGGAAGCTGTTTAAGGCGGCACCCATATCCATATTAACTTTTCCTGTGCCGCTTCCGCTCCCAAGATACATCCCCGTTACAAGCATACTTACGGCTTGCTTGCTTCGTTCTTCTTCTCCCATGGCACTCAATTGATTTTGCATAGACATATCTTCCGGAGCTTCCAGGGTAAATGCCAGCTGAAGGTCATTCATCCGCTGTTTTAACGAAATGCCCACATCGAAATTAACTTGTCTGGGAGACTGGTCGTTTATGGTTACTGCTGTCCTTACCCGTTCGGTCGCCGTTAAATTTAGTAACGGATCCATAGGGTCGCCGTTCCATTCCACGTAACTATCTTCCTGAATATTGAATTTTTTCTTTGGAATAACAGGAAGGGCGTAGAGTATGCTTCCACCGGACAGGGTGTATCTTCCATTTAAAAACATATCGCCTTGAGGGGTATATTGAAAATAAAGATCACCACCCCCTTCCAACTCGATACGGCTTTCCTGATCTGCACTTAGATCGGCTTGCAGCCGTACGGCCGGATCTATCCGTATGGAGAGAAGTATGTCCAGTCCTTCAAGCTGTAAAGGAGTGACTTCTCCTGCCTGATCATACAGTAGTGAGTCGGTGAATGAGGTAAATGTAACCAGATCGGCCAGCCTGTCTTGTACGGTGAGGGGAGAATCTTTCATTACATAAGTAAGATCTGTATTTCCCAATACCTGTAGATTGCCACGCATGGTGAGTGCATCAAGCGGACCTCTAAGCGTGGAGTTCATGTTTACAAACAATTTCCCGTAAACCAGGCTTTCTTTGTTTCGTTTAACATCAACTAACTGCAGATTTTCGGCATCCAGCTTAAGATTTGCCAGCATACGAGACGGATCAGCAAGGTTTATATCCCCGTTTATGACAAATGGATTTTTTCCGTAAGCGTACAGGTTATAGTTTGAAAACAACAATCGGTTGTTTTTTATTTCCAGCTTCTTCGTATCAAATCTGTATGTTGATCCTGCGGCTCCAACAAATACAGAAGCCGAATCCATTTGCAGGAAACCTTCGGTCTGCGGTGTTAAAGATCGTCCGCTGATAGTGACATTTCCCTCTAAGCGACCGGACAT
>JAGPJL010000100.1:0-3640 GCA_018054455.1 Parabacteroides sp. | reverse complement strand
GCTTGCGCCTGATTATCATTTATCGTGCCATCGAGTTTCCCAGAATAAGCTTTCCTAAAACGGGTTCTGTTTATTTTCAATTCGCTTGTCAACCTAAAACCAGCTGTGTCTTCGAAAGCCGCAACCCGAATGGTATCCAGTCGCAGGGTGTCTTTAACCAGCGAATGAACTGCCATCTTTCCTGAAAGACCTGATAACGGAGAAGTCGATGCCGATAGACTAAGTTCATTAAATTTGATATTCTGCATGGTCAGTAAATCCTGGATGGGGTTGTGATTTCCGACAAAAGCCTCTATGGAAAGCACAGGGAATAACGACCGAATGGCGGAAAGGTCAAGACTTCTGTGCTTGTATTGTTCCTTGAGCTTTTCAGTAAGCAGGCTAAGATTGGCTGATAGACTTTCGATATATTGATTTCCCTTCATTTCCAGATGAGCATCACCCGCAGCGAAAGAAATAGAAGTAGAGTCTTTGCTCGTTTTAGCCAGAAATCTTACTTCATCCGGATAGAAGGTCTGGTTTTCTCCAATCAGTTCCCATTCGTTCAGCTTTCCTTCAAGCCGATGAGATTGTTTCCCATTGCTTTTAGCTTCTGCAGTAAGCAAAAAAACGGTAGTCAAGGGTGCATCAACAAGATGAAGTCTGTATAAGTTTAGATTGTCTACCTGAGCTTGCAGATGCATATTTACTTCGTTTTTTCTCAATGTTCCTTCCAGAGATGCCTTCAACAGCGCCAGTGGATAACCGCTTTCTAACAATAAAGAAAGATGCTGTTTCTCTAGTGAGGCCCGAAAGCTAATTTCAGAAACAGAAGTGCTGCCATAACGTATATCCGATACGACCGCTTCCATGCTGGCGCGGGTACCAGACGAAAAGACATCCAGCCCTTTTCCTTTGGCTTTCATGGTGGCTGTAAGCCAGAGAAGAGAATCTTTTGGCAAGAAATGATTGGGTTGAAGGCTGTCAATCTCTAGAGCCACCTCGTAGTTTTCGGTAGTTTCATTGTATTGACCTTTCATCTTAACACGGGACTTGTCTTCGCTTAAGGTGAGATTTGTGTCATACTTACCCTCACCGAAAGCGAACTCTCCCTTTAAGTTCATGCCCGACGGTATCTCCAAATAGTTCCGTTGTTTTTTGTCAAGCATCCCAAGGATAAATTCTAATTTACCTGATTCTGCAGCAAACAAAATCTTTCCTGAACGACGAAGGCTGTCGGTAATCTCACTAAGCTGCCCTGAAGCTTCTACCCGAAAGGCCCCGGGGAGCTCACTTTTCAGACCGCGAAGCTCTAACTTACCGAGATTTCCTTCTATGCCTGCGGTAATTGATACAGGTTTATCCGGAAATGCACTTCGAAAATCTTCAGGTAATTCTCCGGCTGCAAGCAGTATATCTTCTTTCCCGATTGAAGCAATAAACAAACTTCTCATGGAACCCTCCGGTGCTTCATTGAAAGCACTCCATGGTACATTTGCGAGAATCTGTACTTCCGAATAAGGCGTTTTAAGAAGGAGTTGAGGAATCTCCAACAGAACGCCATCACTCTTTATGCTTCCCTCAATTGAAGAAACTTTAAGTCCTGATTGTTCTGTGAATGAAAAATCCCGAATGTGTGCACTGAACTCTTTTCCGCAATAAGAAAGAGAGTCTACCTCTGCCTGAAGCTGACCGATGGCAAGGTGAGCAAAATCCAATCCCGATTTTCTTTCAAGTGTATCCGAATCGTATGTCAGCGTATCTCCCGTGAAATAGAATTTATTTGCCGAATAGCTCGAACGGGCCAGATCAGCTGTTCCTCCTGAAAGCACTGCCTTTTCAACAGTGGTACTCATTTTTGTAGTATCTCCCGGAAGTTGTAGAGCAAAAGAAACCTGGTTGAATGTGACTTTCTCCAGCACCAGCTTCCAATCCAAAGGAATCGAGGTTGTATCTTCCGGAGTGGATGCAGAGTCAATCCGAAGAAAAAGATGTGAATCAGATAGATCGAATGAATTAAGAATGGCTCTCTTTTTGGAAAGATCAATATGATTGGCCTTAGCATGCAGATGTCCCACAGATCCCTTCACAAGCATATCTTTCAGAAACTTTCCAGAGTTAATCTGCCCGCCTCTTAAATCCACAGCATCTGCAACTACCTGCATTTTAAGTAGCGGAAGTAATTTAATCCTCACCTGTAGACTTTGAAGCGAAAGAAGGGTGTCGGCAGGCGGATTAACGATTAAAACGTTTTGAACGGCAAGATTCAATGGAAATGATAGCCTGATCTTATCAATCTGAATGCGCGTTCCGGTCGTTTTTTCGGCATACGCAATGGCTTTCTTTCTGGCCATATCCTGAACCGGAGGAAAGTATAAGAGAAGAGACAGCAGAATTATAAGCGCCACAGGCACCAAGCATACAATACCTATCCATTTCATCCATCGCTTCATTTCCGGCACTCTCTTTGATGAATAACAAAGTTACTATAAAAAGGGAATATACCAATAGCACAGAGCGAAGCTTTTACCGGGGGTTATTTCCCGGTTTTGATAAGAATAGCCCCATTTGCACCCATTGCTCCGTATTGGGTAGCATCTTTCAGCACAGTAATTTCTTCAATGTCCTGAACCGTAATTGTACTCATAATACTGGAATCCTGCATAGGAATCCCGTTTACAACGATTAAAGCATTGGAGGGAGCATTAAAAGAGGCTCCACCACGGATGCGGACTGATCCATTGCTTTGAACCATTACTCCGGACAAGCGTCTGAGCAGGCAATATATATCCTGGCAACGTGTCTGCAGGATTTCAGCTTTGTTGAGGGTAGACGAGCTAACCATCTTTTTCCGCTCGCGAAGCATTACTTCCTGCAAAGCGGCATCGGGTTCATAGGCATGATCTACTTCAAAAGAGCCTTCTTTCAGGCTGATAGTAAGAAACGAATAACCTGAAACAGGAACCTTGGCTGTTTTCCCTTTTTTATTCATTTCAACGTATATAGTGTCTTGCAGATTTGCCTGAGGAAATACAAAAACACCATTCCTATCGGTTTTTACGGTAACGCCCGGATTGTTTCCTAACCTTACCTCGTAGCGTTTAATCGCTTTCTCTTTCGTATCTCGCAGTACACCTGATAGTGTGTCATTCTGTGCTGTGATAAAATGGGCCGACAATAGTAGAATAATAGCAATCAATCCTTTGGTTTTCATAATGTTTGTAATTAAAAGTTGCGGTTCAACAAATATAACAAAGTATTACTTAGTAATTATAAAACAGAAGATAATTTTCTAAAAATGTTTGTTACTCTCTCTTTTTATATATCTTTGTTGCCGAATCATGGTGTAACTGCTTCATTGTCATGAACGGTTAGTAAAAGGGAATCCGGTGTAATACCGGAGCTGTACCCGCAGCTGTAAGCTCACATTAAACCTCGGTATACCATTGCCACTGTCCACCAAACGGACGGGAAGGCGGCCGAACTAAGGGAGAGCAAGCCAGAAAACCTGCCACAATTCTTATACCGGTACTTCGGGTGAAGGTATCGTAAATGAATTTTTTATGCAATATAATCGATTTATAGGATGTTTTTGTACAGGACTGCTTTGTCTTGTCTCAACAGTCGGATTACGTGCCCAACAGGACACCGTGTCTATGCG
>JAGPJL010000099.1 GCA_018054455.1 Parabacteroides sp. | reverse complement strand
TAATCAATTATTTTCTACCGAAGTCTGCGGGGATTTCTCCCCATTCGGACGTTTCCCATTTAAGGATAGGAGTGGTATAGTTGTTTTCGTTCAGCCACTTCTCGGCTCGTTCTATTAAGTCGAAAATTGCCTCGTTGCGGGGTTCTCTCTCCAAAAGCGTTTTACATTTCTTCTTTTGTACCCATCCGATCGCGTTTCGGCTATCCGAGTAAAGGGGAAGGGCGCTGTTTTGCTGTTTCAGGAAAGCAAGTCCGTGAACCAAAGCCAGGAATTCGCCAATGTTGTTGGTCCCTTGTTCGAAAGGCCCTACATGAAACAACTCTTGTTTAGTGGCTGTATAAACACCCCTGTATTCCATCTTTCCCGGATTCCCGCTGCAGGCGGCATCAACGGCAATGCTGTTCATGATCGGTTTTCCCCCGTTAACAGGGGTGGCTGCTGTAATACGTGAAGACGATGCGGGTTTGATAAACTCCTTAAAATCTTTTCCGAAGGCTTCGGATGCCTCCTCACGTGTTTCGAACGACTTGTATTTAGCGCCGTCTTGTCCTTCTACCTGCATTTTGCATGCAGCCCAGTTGTCGTAAACACCTGGGTTGAGACCTTTCCAGACTACGTAATACTTGTTTTTGGCCATTCTGCACTTTCTTGATTTTGTGTTTGCAAAGATACAATTTATTTTAGGATTAGCAGACGGAGAATTTGCAGGTTAAGAACAGAATTATACAATCAGAAAGAAGAAGTTATACGATTATCAACTACATTTGCAAGAAACTATTTAAATCCAGCAATGAAACGTGTATTTTTGATAGGATTCATGGGCGCCGGGAAAACCACTGTGGGTGTGTGCCTTTCAAAACGGATGGGCCTTTCATTTGTTGACCTGGATCATTATATTGAAAGTCGTTATCTGAAATCTGTTCAGCAGCTTTTCGCAGAGAAGGGCGAAGAGGGATTCAGGATGATCGAACAAAAGATGCTTCATGAGGTTGCCCTTTTTGAAGATGTGCTGATATCTACGGGCGGAGGTGCTCCCTGTTTTTATGATAATATGGAGTTTATGAATTCGCATGGTACAACGGTGTATCTGAAGGTTTCTGTCAACGAACTGGCTAACAGACTCGAAGTGTGTAAGGGTACCCGTCCTTTGTTAAAAGATAAAAGCAAAGAGGAGCTTCGAAGTTATATAAATGAAACATTGCAAAAAAGAAAAAACAATTACGAGCAGGCAGATGTTGTTTTTGAAGCAGAGGCAATGGGTAATGATACAGATGTAATCGAGATTGCTAAAGCTTTGGAAAAGATTTTATAAATATGGATTCAACAGGCGGTAAATCATGTCAGGGGAAGTATATTCCCCAGGAGCTATTGAAGGAAATCAGTAAGACGAACAATCGTTTGCTGATAGGTATTCCCCGTGAGCGTAATGAGGAAGAGAGGCGTCTTGCCTTGACTCCCGAGGCTGTTGATATGCTGACTGACTTTGGCTATAGGGTTTTGGTTGAAACAAATGCCGGCTT
This sequence comes from Parabacteroides sp., assembly GCA_018054455.1. GTDB lineage: Bacteria > Bacteroidota > Bacteroidia > Bacteroidales > Tannerellaceae > Macellibacteroides. Next base: position 10,403 of record JAGPJL010000099.1, on the reverse strand, counting down.
AGGTATAAACTATTCCGACAATCATTTCTCTGAAGCCGGTGCCGAGATTGTGGCTACTCCGCAAGAAGTTTATCAGGCCGACCTGATTTTGAAGGTACTTCCTCCTTTGCCCGGAGAAGTGGCCCTTATGAAACCCCGTTCAACTCTTTTTTCCATGGTGCAGCTTAATTTATTTGCGCCGGAAGCATTTGAGCTTATGATGGCAAAGCGGATTAATGCCATAGGATACGAATTGTTGGCAGACGACCAGAACAAATTACCTATATTAAATATTATTTCCGAAATTGAAGGGAGAGCTTCCATTTCGATTGCATCAGAAATGCTGAGCAACGCAAGAGGGGGGAAAGGACTTCTCTTTGGCGGAATTTCGGGTGTTCCTCCCACGGAAGTTATTATTATTGGCGCCGGTATTGCCGGAACCGCTGCGGCCAGGGCTGCATTGGGGATGGGTGCTATGGTGAAGGTGTTTGACGAAGATATAAACAAGTTACGGACTATTCAGCAGGTGTTAGGTCAGTCGCTGTTTACCTCTAACTTCCAGCCGAATGTATTGCATAATGCTTTCCGGTCTGCTGATGTCGTGATCGGTGCTATGCGCTATATAAACTCGCGTAAACGCTATGTGATTGCCGAAGAGATGATCAGCTCCATGAAAAAGGGTGCACTGATAATTGATCTTCGGGTCAATCAGGGAGGCTGTTTTGAAACTACGTGCGGATTAACGTCTTCCGATCCATCGGTTTTTCAGCAATATGGGATTTATCATTATTGCAAATCGAATATAAGCAATTATGTAGCGCGAACTACATCGATGGGCTTTAGTAATATTTTTGTGCCGATGCTGTTTTCCATTAGTGACGCAGGATCTGTTCAAGCCTTGATTAAAGCTGATCTGGGGTTTCGCGCAGGGATATATATGTATGCCGGAAAGCCGGTAAATAGGTACGTAGCAAATCATTTTAATCTGTTATCGGCGGATATTAGTATCTATTTGTCGGCATTTTAGGTATTAAGTAGAATATATTGTAATTTTTTTGAACGCGCAAAGTTTATTACTTACCTTTGTCTCGTTATTTAAAATATGGCAATCAGAGAATAAAAGCTAATATAAATTATTATGGCAGAACAAACGAAAGTTACAACGTTGGAGAAGGTTGTTGTTCGTTTCTCGGGAGACTCGGGAGACGGTATGCAATTAACTGGAACTATCTTTTCAAATCTGTCTGCAATCTTGGGAAATGATATTTCTACATTCCCCGACTTTCCGGCAGAAATTCGTGCTCCGCAAGGAACGCTAAGTGGTGTATCTGGGTTTCAGGTCCATTTAGGATCGAGAAAGATTTATACTCCGGGAGATAAAGCGGATGTATTGGTTGCTATGAATCCGGCCGCTTTAAAAGTTAACGTAAAGAATATCAAACAGAATGCGATTGTAATTATTGATACGGACTCATTTCAGAAAAATGATTTGACAAAGGCTCTTTTTACAACAGATGAACCGTTTGAAGAATTAGGTCTGACAAGTGCTCAGGTGGTTGCTGTTCCTATTTCGACAATGGTTAAGGACGGACTGGTTGAATTCGAGCTGGATAACAAATCTGCTTTGCGTTGTAAAAATATGTTCGCGCTGGGCTTGGTTTGCTGGTTATTTGAACGCCCGCTTGAAGAGGCGATGCACATGCTGCAGAATAAGTTCGCAAAAAAACCTGCCATCGTTAAAGCCAATATTAAAGCCCTGACAGACGGTTATAACTACGGTCATAATACACATGCCACTGTTTCTACATACCGTATTGAAAGTACGAATGTTGAACCAGCCTTTTATACAGACGTAAACGGGAATAAGGCTACTTCTTACGGATTAATCGCGGCTGCCGAAAAAGCAAACTTGCGTTTATTTCTTGGTAGTTATCCTATTACTCCCGCAACAGATATTTTACATGAACTTGCCAAACGCAAGGATTTAGGTGTTATTACAGTACAGGCCGAAGACGAAATTGCCGGTGTTTGTACTGCTATTGGTGCAAGCTTTGCCGGATGTCTGGCTGCTACATCAACTTCTGGTCCGGGTTTGGCATTAAAGAGCGAGGCCATAGGTCTGGCTGTGATTGCCGAGATACCCTTGGTTGTTGTTGATGTTCAGCGCGGCGGACCTTCTACTGGTATGCCAACCAAGAGTGAACAGACCGATTTGATGCAGGCGCTGTACGGACGAAATGGTGAAAGTCCTGCTGTTGTTCTTGCTGCTTCTACTCCAACCGACTGCTTTGATGCTGCATTTTGGGCAGGTAAACTGGCTGTCGAACATATGACTCCGGTAATCTTGCTTACCGATTCATTTATTGCCAACGGATCATCTGCCTGGAAGATTCCCGACCTGGAAAATTATCCTGCGATAACACCGAATTATGTAACAAATTATAAAGGAGAAGCCCCCTGGAAGCCTTACCTGAGAGACGAAGAGTCTTTGGTTCGCTACTGGGCAGTTCCCGGAATGGAAGAATTTATGCATCGTATCGGAGGTCTGGAAAAAGACTATGAAACCAGTGCGATTTCTACAGACGCCGCTAATCACCAGAAAATGGTAACAGTTCGTCAGGCAAAAGTAGATTATATATCAAACTATATTCCCGACCAGATAGTGGAAGGAGACCAGGATGCCGAATTATTGATTGTTGGATGGGGCGGAACCTACGGTCACCTCTATGAAGCCATGGAAGATATGCAGGATCAGGGAAAGAAGGTTGCTTTGGCTCACTTTAAATTTATTCAGCCACTTCCTAAAAATACAGCCGAAGTGCTGGCTCGCTTCAAGAAAGTAGTGGTGGTGGAACAAAACAACGGGCAGTTTGCAAATTACCTGCGTGGTAAAATTTCCGGATTCAATCCGTATCAATTTAACCGGGTAAAGGGACAACCTTTTGTCGTTTCAAGATTAGTTGAGGAATTTACGAAATTATTGGAGGCATAAACAATGAGTATCGAAGTAAAGTATGCTAAATATGTAGCAAAAGACTATAAGAGCGACCAGTATGTTCGCTGGTGTCCGGGTTGTGGAGACCACGCAGTTCTTAACTGTCTTCATAAGGCTATGGCCGAACTATCCATCCCTCCGCATAAAACAGCTGTAATTTCCGGGATTGGTTGTTCTTCCCGTTTGCCTTATTATATGAATACCTATGGTTTCCATACCATTCATGGTCGCGGAGCTGCTATTGCAACTGGCGTAAAAACCGCGCAGCCAGATCTTTCGGTTTGGTTGATCACCGGCGACGGCGACTGTCTTGCTATTGGCGGAAATCATTTTATTCATGCTGTTCGCCGAAATGTGGATTTGAATATCGTGTTGTTTAATAATAAAATATACGGACTCACCAAGGGGCAGTATTCACCAACTTCAGACAGAGGATTTGTTTCCAAAAGCTCTCCTTTTGGAACGGTTGAAGAGCCTTTTATTCCCGCGGAATTAACTTTGGGATCCAGAGGTACTTTCTTTGCCAGAAGCATCGATGTAGATTTGAAGAACTCTACGGATATTTTGATTGCTTCGGCAAAACACAAAGGTACATCGGTTGTCGAGGTATTGGTAAACTGTGTTATTTTCAATGATGGTACCCACAAGGAGATTGCAGATAAGGAGAACAGAGCCGATCGTACGATATTCCTTCGCCACGGAGAAAAAATGTTGTTTGGTAAAGAGAATGAAAAAGGTCTTGTATTGGATGGACTTAAATTAAAGGTGGTAACCATTGGACAAGATGGATACACGTTGGATGATATTCTTGTTCATGACGCCAAGACTCCGGAAAATACAATGCATCTTCTTTTATCGATGATGTCTGGAGACATGCCTGTAGCGTTAGGAGTTATTCGCGACGTAGACAGCTTTGTTTATGGAGAAGAATTACACAAACAAATTGAGGAAGTTCAGGCTAAGAAACCAATCCGCAAGCTTAAGGAATTTTTAATGAGCGGGGAGATTTGGCAAGTTAAATGATTATTACTGAAAAATTTCCTTAATTGTGTTTTTCCTTTTGAAAAATGTATTACTTTTGTACAATCATATGCAAAAGTAATATGTTTTCTTGTGATATATTGAGTATTAGAAAAGTTATATAAGTCAATCAATTTAACTAATTATTTAAAATGGCTAATTTAGATTTAAGCAAGTACGGCATTGCAGGAGCAACTGAAATCCTGCATAACCCGTCTTTCGAACAATTGTTCGTAGAAGAAACAAAGCCAGGTCTGGAAGGTTTTGAAGTAGGTCAGGTTACAGAAATGGGAGCTGTTAATGTAATGACAGGTATTTATACAGGTCGTTCTCCAAAAGACAAGTTCTTTGTAAAAGATGAAACATCAAAAGATACTATTTGGTGGACTTCAGATGAATACAAGAACGATAATAAGCCTCTTTCTGTTGAATCCTGGAATAAATTAAAACCAATTGTTCAGAATGAACTTTCAAACAAACGTTTGTTTGTTATGGACACATTCTGTGGTGCAAACGAAAATTCTCGCTTAAAGGTTCGCTTCATTATGGAAGTAGCCTGGCAGGCTCATTTCGTTAAGAACATGTTTATTCGTCCTACAGAAGAAGAACTAGCTAATTTTGGCGAACCTGATTTCGTTGTAATGAACGGTTCAAAATGTCAGGCTGGCGATGATTACGCAGAACTTGGATTGAATTCTAAGACATTTGTTGTATTCAACCTGACCGAAAAAATGCTTCTTATCGGAGGTTCATGGTATGGTGGTGAAATGAAGAAAGGTATGTTTACATTGATGAACTACTTACTTCCTTTGAATGGCATGGCTTCTATGCACTGCTCTGCTAATACAAACGAAAAGGATGAAACAGCTATCTTCTTCGGTCTTTCAGGAACAGGTAAAACCACATTGTCTACAGACCCAAAACGTCAGCTTATTGGTGACGACGAACACGGTTGGGACGATGAAGGTGTATTCAACTTCGAAGGCGGTTGCTATGCTAAGGTTATCAACCTAAGTCAGGAGCACGAACCAGACATCTGGAATGCAATCAAGCGTGATGCTTTACTTGAAAACGTAACTGTAGCTGCTGATGGCAAAATCGATTTTAACGATAAGTCAGTAACAGAGAACACACGTGTTTCTTATCCTATCTATCATATCGAAAATATCGTTAAGCCTGTATCAAAAGCTGGTCCTGCAAAGAAAGTAATTTTCTTGTCGGCAGATGCTTTTGGTGTATTGCCTCCGGTATCTATCCTTACTCCAGAACAAACACAGTATTATTTCCTTTCTGGATTTACTGCTAAATTGGCTGGAACAGAACGTGGTATTACTGAGCCAACTCCTACATTCTCTGCTTGTTTCGGTGCTGCATTCTTGTCATTGCACCCAACAAAATACGGTGAAGAACTGGTAAAGAAAATGAAGATGTCTGGAGCTACCGCTTACTTGGTTAACACAGGTTGGAACGGTACAGGCAAACGTATTTCTATCAAAGATACACGTGGTATTATCGATGCTATCCTTGATGGCTCGATCGACAAAGCTGCAACGAAAACAATGCCTTACTTCTCATTTGAAGTGCCTACCGCTCTTCCTAATGTAGATCCTAAAATTCTTGACCCTCGTGATACTTATGCTGATGCTTCAGCATGGGATACAAAGGCTCAGGACTTGGCTGCCCGTTTCATCAAGAACTTTGCTAAGTTCACAGGAAACGAAGCTGGTAAGGCTTTAGTTGCTGCAGGTCCAAAATTGTAATTAGAAATACAAGATTAGATTTTGTGTTCTTATAAATATATAAGGCCTCCCAAAAATTTGGGAGGCCTTATTTGTGGAATATGGTTCACTCTTATAATTCATTTTTTAGCATTTTACCAGCTATGCGCGCCGAATCTGCAATATATTTAGAGCAAGGACGTCGTTTGTAGTATTCTTCGTCACGAACGGAAGGAGTGGGGTTGGTATCTGTTTCCGTTTCAGGGAGTAACTCTCTGCAAATGATCGTTTGATTTTCGTTTTTAAAAATATCAGCCATTTTCTGAATCATAGCATAGTTTAAAGTTCTTGCATCCAAGTCATTTGGGTTACTTACGGGGTATCTAAAACCTGCCAGCATTGCCATGGCACTTACTGTTCCGCAAATCTCTCTCATTCTACCTACGCCAGCTCCAAAGGAAACAGACATATTCTTAGCCAATTCAAATTCCAGACCTATTACATCCGAATACGCCAAAAATACAGATTGTGCACAATTATACCCTGATTCAAAATTCTGTACAGCTTGTACAACTCTATCTTCTATCTCAAATGATTTTATATCTGTTTTCATATTTATGGGAGCCTGGTTTTTATTTTGTTGCAAATGTATATATTCGTTTTAGAAGAATAAAATGAAGTTGAGAAAATAACATTATTTAGTCTCAATATGCTTGGGTAATGAACATTTGTTCACTATATTTGCCGTAAATAATTAATGATTTTATGTCTCCACGTGCAAAAATGTTCCGGAAGATTAGTCAGCATCCTATCGTTTCGGGATTTAAACCTTATGGTTTTCAAGCTGACAAGAAAGTGTCTGGATCGATTTTTCTTCATTATGAAGAATACGAATCTATCCGTTTGTGTGATTATGAAAAATGTACTCAGCAAGAAGCATCTGTGTTTATGAATGTGTCGCGTCCAACCTTAACGCGTATCTATGCATCGGCGAGAGAAAAGGTTGCTCAGGCATTTGTGGAAGGAAAGCGACTTATCATTGAAGGAGGCAAAGTAATTTTTGACAACGAATGGTATATGTGTGAGACTTGCAGTTGCTTCTTTAATTATCACGATGAAGAAGGAGCTGCCAAAGAGTGCCCTTTATGTGGAAGTTCTGCAATTCGCAATTGTGAGAACCAGGTAGGCGAACTAACAGCTGAGGTAAAAGAATCATTAAGAACCTCGGAATGTGATCATCAACGGAATCGTGGTATGACCAGATGCGGAAGAAACAAAAAACGATAATCACTAAAGTTTATAATTATGATTGTTGCAATTACAAGTACAGGAAATACAATAGAAAGTTCAATTGATCCTCGTTTTGGTCGATGTGCCTTTTTTGTATTATATGATACGGAATCTAAAGAGATTTTTTTCCATAAGAATCCGTACAAAGAAGTGGAAGAAGCTGCAGGTGTTTCTGTAGTGGACTGGTTGTCTCAGTTTTCGTGTTCGAAGATTGTGTCTGGTGAGTTTGGCTCTAAAATCAAGCATTTGCTGGATGAACAGCAGATTCAAATGATTATTCTTAAGAATCCTAAGAGGACAATAAAGGAGATAGTAGGTTTACTTAATCACTAAAAATCAATATTATGCCTAAGTTAGATGGAACAGGTCCAGATGGATCAGGACGTAGATTAGGACGAAGATTGGGCGAATGTCAATCGGATGGTCCTGAAAAAGATCTTTTCAAATTAGGAAAAGGACAAGGGTTACAAAGACGTTCATCTCATGGTAAAGGAAAAGGAAAGCGTTTAAGAAGTGGATTAAAAAATAATTAAATTTAATAAAATGGAGAATCGTATAGCCATTCCTCTTGAGAATGGAATTTTATGTGAGCACTTTGGTCATTGTGAAGTGTTTTATATCGCGGATGTTATAAATGGAGAAGTTGCAAACGAAACACAAATTGTTCCTCCCGAACATGAGCCAGGGCTATATCCGGCTTGGGTGTCTGAGCAAGGAGTAACTCTTGTTATTGCAGGAGGTATGGGTGAAAAGGCTAAAGTACTTTTCAAAAAGGAAAATGTAGATTTACTTGTTGGAGCAACAAAGAAAGAACCTCGTCAGCTTGTCGAAGATTATATTAAGGGCGAACTTGTTATTGGTCAGAACAGCTGTAATCATAAGTAGCATTCGATTAATAGCCATAAATAATAAGGGATGCAAATAACAACGCTGATAGAAAATCTAGTTTATCAATCAGGTTTAATCGCCGAGCATGGCTTGTCGTTTTATCTGGAAGGGTATAACAAAAAAATACTTTTTGATACCGGTCAAAGCGGTCATTTTATTGAAAATGCCAAAGTGCTGGGTATTGATATTAGCGAAGTAGATGCTTTGGTGATTAGTCATGGTCATTATGATCACACAGGAGGGCTTGAGGCTTTTCTAAAACTAAATGCTAAAGCATCTATTTATATGAAACCTGCGGCATTAGACGCTAAATATCATGGCGAAAAGAGATTTATAGGAACTTCTTTAGATAGTCATCTTTTGAATAACAGGATACACTTAGTTGAAGAAATAATAGAAATTGATAAAGGAGTGTTTGTTATGCCTGATTCGCCCCTTGTCCATGCGCTTGACTCTTCATTTTGTGGGTTTAAGATAAAAAAGGGAGATCAGTTTGAAGAAGATACGTTTACAGACGAATTATTCCTTACAATTGTCAGGAGCGGCAAGATGTCGATCATAAGCAGTTGCTCGCATCGGGGAATAAGTAATATGATAAACGAGGCAGTGCGAACATTTTTACTCCCGGTCGATTTGATTTTAGGCGGCTTTCATTTGAAAAATAGCACACAGGAACAGTATGATGAGGTGGTTGCATCTCTTCGAGAGCTAAAGCCAGAACGTTTAGGTGTAAGTCATTGTACTGGAATAGAAAAGTTTTGTGAATTAAAGAAAGACCTCTCATTCCCGGTTTTTTATAATATGACTGGAAACCGGATTACAATTTAGAGTCTTCTGAATACAAAATTAGCATTTATATAGTTTTGTTTTAATTTTTTTTTTATCTTTATCCCCAAAGAATTTACGTGAATCTGAACTGCAACAAATGATAAAAAGGGGTGTAATCGTACTTTGTACGCTGTTTTGTTTGCTTTCTTGTGGAAAGAAAACAGTTTTTCGGTTGGAAGGAAACCTTTCCAATTTGAAAGATCAAACTATTTATGCCGTATTTGAAGGTCCGGATAAACGGTTTGTTGATACTATTAAATGCGAGAAAAACGGGCGATTTCACTTAATCCGGGAGCAGGTAAATTTCTCCAGTGTAACCTTGCTTTTCGAACATAAATCGCGTTGGATAACTCTTTATCCTGAATCGGGTGAAAAGGTTTCCCTTTCCGGCGACATTCAGATTCCCGAACTTCTTGAGATTAAAGGGGGTGATATAAACGATAAGCTAACAGCTTTCTACAAAGGACAATCTTCCCTCATTAAAGAACGTGCTTTGTTGCAACAAAAGTTAAATGCTGGACCGGACTCGTTGGTAACGGACGAGACAACCACGACTTCCAAACTTATAAACGTGAATCATCAGCTTCAGGAAAAAGCTGAGTCTTACATTCGTAAAAATCCCTCCGAAGCTGCTTCTGTTGTATTAATATACCGTTTCTTCAGAAATAACGAAGATACAAGACTTCTTGATGAATTTCTTGCCCTGCTCGAACCGTCATTAAAGGATTTCTTTCTTGTAAAAGAGCTTGAATCGTTTACAGCAAGGGCTAAGCGGACTGCCATTGGAGCAGAGGCTCCCGGATTTGATCTTAAAAACATCTATAACCAGCCGGTAAGCCTTGATTCGTTTGCAAATAAGTACCTGTTGTTAAGTTTTACAGCTCCCTGGTGCGAAATGTGTGAAACAGATGATTTGTATCTTGATGATATAAAGAGGGAATTTCCGAAAGACAAAGTGGATATGCTGTTAATAAGCCTGGATACAGATCAGACGCAAGTGAGGAAGATTGTTAATGCAGATACCATAAAATGGAATCTGGTAACCGACTCTGCAGGACAGGCAACCACGATGTTGGAACTATACAACGTAACGGCACTGCCTCGTTGTTTCCTCATAGATAACGAAGGAAAAATCATTTTAAAAACAGATAACGGACTGGAAGTAAAAAAACTACTGGAGCAGGTAATCAAAAAATAGAATACGCTCTCCATTTAATTTGTAAAACCAAAACCTAATGCTTGTCAAATCATTCGCTGCTGCCGTTCAGGGCATCACAGCTACCATTGTAACAATCGAAGTAAATTGTACGAAGGGCGTTAGCTTCTTTCTCGTTGGATTGCCAGATGTGGCTGTCCGCGAAAGTCACGAACGCATCATCTCTGCTCTGCAGGTTAACGGCTATAAATTTCCGGGTAACCGGGTAGTAGTTAATATGGCTCCTGCCGATATCCGTAAAGAAGGATCCGCATACGATCTGCCATTGGCCGTTGCAATTCTTGCTGCAGCCGGGCAAGTAGACAGTTCCCGTCTTGATAAATACCTGATGATGGGCGAACTTTCACTCGACGGAAGTCTTATGCCTGTAAAAGGAGTCCTGCCCATTGCCATCAAAGCCCGTGAAGAAGGATTCAAAGGCTTTATTTTGCCCCGTCAGAATGCCAGAGAAGCCGCGGTAGTGAATAAT
>JAGPJL010000098.1 GCA_018054455.1 Parabacteroides sp. | reverse complement strand
GAAGGACTGATCTGGTTCATCTGACCAATCTTTTCTTCCAACGTCATCTTTGCGAGGAGCTCCTCCACTCTCTTTTCTACATCGGTGCTTTTCACAGAAGTGGAACTTTGGCAGGAAGCCAAAGCAGCCAACAGTAAACAACAGGCGATAATTCTTTTATTCATATCTCATAAATTGTTAAGTAACTTTTACCAAATAAAGGAGTTGACGCTTTTGGCTGGTACAGCAAAATGAAAGGTGTTTTTTCCTTCGGAAACCTTAATATCCACAGCAACATCTGTCTCATTTTGCAACACGATACCATAAGAACCATCCGGATTCATAACGGCTGTATAATAAATACCCTTTTTCTGCCAATCAGAAACCCCAATTCGATAAGCCCCGGGCTTGATTACCTTAGACAAATGGCCCATAGCATAATAGTGGCTGTTTTTTACCATCGTCTTGTAATCAGTGGAACTAATATCAATGGCACCCAGACACATGTTACATCCATGAGGACGATAAGGAGCATGTTTATCGTCAAGCATCAGGTTCCACACCATAATCGCTTTACTAAAATTATTAATGGTTCCAATACCTACTTCGCGCAAATTCCACATTAAATCGCTTGCAAAAGAGTAACCATCCCCCCACTCTCCGATTGAAATCTCCGTAAAATAAAGATTCTTGTCCGGACGCACATTGTGAATACGAAGCATCTCTTGCTTGTCGCCGCCATATGCGTGAAAAGCGGCTCCATCAATGTACTGAGCTGCTTCCGCATCTGCATATATATGTTCGGGATAACCTACCTGATCTGCACACTCCTCTTTATCCGGATAATCGTAATTATAGTTATGGTCGTAAGCAACGATTTTAGTCTTAATACCCGCCTTTTTGAAAGCCGGTCCCAAAGCCGTTTTAATAAAATCACGCTGTTCCTGCCAGGTCATGAACAAGGAAGCAGAATTTCCTCTGTTCAGAGGTTCATTCTGAATCGTTGTCGCGTCAATGTGGAAACCTTCTTTTTCCATAGCCTGGATAAATTTCACAAAGTAAGTCGCATAGTCCTGATAGAATGCAGGATTAAGCTGACCATTTATCCATGACGGAAAAGGCTTACATTCCTTCAGATTGTTCACCTTCATCCAGATGGGAGGAGTCCAGGGCGAGCTCATTATTTTCACCTTCGGATTAATTGCCAGAATCTCTTTCAGAATAGGGAAAAGATCGCGCTTATCCAGTTCATGAATAGCAAAGTTCTCTATTCCGACCGAGTCGCAATGGGTGTACTCTTCCATCGAAAAATCGGAACATCCCATAGCGATACGAATATAACTATACCCCATGCCCTGAACCGGATCAAAGGTTTCCTTCAGCAACGCGGCACGGTCCTGCGCTGTCATCTTTAGCAGATTATAGCAGGTAGAACCGGTAATCGCGGCACCAAAGCCATCCATCTCCTGGTATTTTACGGCAGGATTCAACACAATCGTATTCGCATCCGAAGATGAACCTTTATCCACCGGAATGGATAAAGGTGTAAAGACCATGGACTGGTCTGCGGTGGTAACATACGCACTCACTTTCTTCTGCGCAGTACAAGCAGAGAAAAGTACGGACGTTAACAACCCCAGACCAACCACGTTACATGTAATTCTTTTAATGCACATAAATCATTATTTTTTTTCAGCAAGTGTCATCACAGCCTTCTTGTTTCCCTGAGTCAGATCCATTGTAATTACATACCATTTTGCTGGATCCAGAATAAGATCTGCCGCTGCCTGGAAGTTACCGGACTCGGTCATGTAAATCATATCTGTTTGTGTGGAAACATAATCGGCACCCAGGAATTCGCCACCCCAGTTCTTTTGATAGAAGAACTTAAAGTCGTACTTGTTTGCAATCGTTCCGTCTCCATTAAATGTTACAGGATAAGGTTTAAAGGTAAGCTGGAACTTCTTATCACCGATCTTAGCCATGCAAAGACCCTTATCCGGACTCCAATTCACATTATTATCGTGTGTAGGCTTTCCAATTCCCCAACCTATTACCCAAATGGCATTACCATCCTTATCCAAAGCGGAAAGATCGTTACCATTCATGTGTTCCACAATAAAGTAATTACGTTCAAAGTTAGCAGTAATTCTGTATTTTCCGCTTACCGGCAAGAACGTTAATTTACCATCTGTTCCTTTTTGGAAAAAGTCGGAATCGATCCACCAATCATTGAAATTGGCAATACCTGAAACCTCTATAACCTGACCTTTTGTAAACTCTTTCTCTATCTTGTAATTATTGTCGTCCACCATAGTCATCTCACTTCCGGCAAACATCAGTTTAATAAACGGTGCAGCCTCGTACGTCATGGTATTGAAATCGATATCATAGGTACCGGCAGTGGTGTTAGAGAAAGAAATGGCATTGGTTGTACCTTGTGCAATAGCACCGCTGGCCCATCCAAAAACAATCTCATTTCCAGCTGCAGATACTACCGGAGTCTTGATATAACCTTTAATCTTCTGCGGAAATTCGGCTGTTGCCTTGTACTGATACAAGCCCACACGTTCCATACGATACTCTTTATCCGAAGTTACAAACGTAAGATAGGGATAATCCGGACGCGAAAGTGCCAGGTCGAACTCCTGCTCTGTGATTGTAAAATTAATATTCTGCAATACCAGCTTCAGGGTAGCAGTTGCATTAGGCACATTGGCATAGTATGGAACAAAGATTTTACCAGAATAATCACCATCCGTCTTCGTCCGTATGACTGTTTCGGATACTTTTTCAGCACCGTAAAACAGCTGTGCTTTTAACGTGGAAAGAGGCACATCCCCATCGGCAACATCAGCACTAAAAGTAAGACTGTCTCCAAACATAGCTTCCCCGAATTGTGTTGTGGAGCTAATAACCGGATTACCCGGAGCCAAATCGTCGTTCTCGCAAGCCGCTAAACTAAACAAACCTGCAAGCGCAAATACAATTGATTTATATTTTTTCATGATCCTATTATTTTAAAAGTAACGATTTAATTTTTCCATTTTCCCGAAACAACCGCTTTAGCCGGAATCTCGAAAGTAAATGTATGCGACCCCTGTGCCATCGTAACACTCATCGGCTTATCTGTGTCGTTTTGCAATACAACCGCATACGAGGCATCAGGATTAGAGAAAGCAGCGTAATACAATCCGGTTGCTTTATAACCTGTGGTTGCAATACGTTTTGCTCCGGGAGCAATCACCTTAGCAAGGTGACCGATGGTATAATAATGAGAATTGCGTGTCATAGTCTTGTAATCTGTCTGAATATCGATTGCACCATAACAAGTGTTGCACCCCCCGGGACGATTCGGTCCGTGATTTGTGTCGAGCATAAAGTTCCACACAATAACCGCCTTAGCCCAGTTGTTGATCGTACCCAAACAAACTTCATTCATATTCCACATTAAGTCGTCTGCAAAACTATAACCCCAGCTACCAATGGATATCTCCGTAAAATACAGATTCTTTGCCATATTCTTACTGTGCACATCGGCCAGCTCTGCTTTATTGCCTCCATAAGCATGATAGGCAGCACCGTCTATATACTGAGCAGCTTCGGGATCGTTGTAAATATGAATCGGATAATCGATCTGATCCTGGTTTTCGGCTCTGTCGGCGTCATAATTATAGTTATGATCGTAGACAATGATTTTAGACTGAATACCTGCGTCTCTGAATGTCGGTCCGAGGGCCGTCTTTATAAAGTCGCGCTGCTCCTGCCATGTCATGTACAACGACGCCGAATTATACCGGTTCAACGGCTCATTCTGGATGGTAACCGAAGTAATATTGATTCCTTCGGCCTTCATCGCCTGAATGTACTTTACAAAATAAGTGGCATAATCACCGTAATAGGCGGGATTAAGCTGACCGCTTGTCCACGAATCGAAAGGTTTTCTTTCCGTAAGGTTATTGACCTTCATCCACTTCGGACATGTCCACGGCGAAGCCATGATACGGATATCCGGACGAATAGCCAAAATCTCCTTCAGCACCGGAATCACATACGTTTTATCTTCCGAATGCATGGCAAAGTTTTCTATCCCCTTTGTATCACAATGCGTATACTCACTCAGTGAAAAGTCTGAGCAACCCATCGAAACGCGGATGTAACTATATCCCATACCCGATACCGGATCAAAGGTTTCCATAAGCAGTTTTGTACGATCCTCGGCTTTCATTTTCAGCAAATTATAGCAGGAAGAACCCGTAATTGCTGCTCCGAAACCCTCCATCACCTGATAACTTTCTGCCGGATTAAGCGTAATAGTATACGGAGACATGTTCGGCTTCGAGTTAAAAGCGAGCGAGTCATGGAAAAACCGTCTGCCACCGTTGGCTGTGGTAATATACAAATCCACATCGGGAGTTACCGATCCGGGTTGATCCGGATCAGGCACTTCTCCATTGTCTTTTGTTTCACCGCCACAACCACTAAAAAGCAGCAGAGACATCGAAAAAACTGTAACTAGTTTTGCAAACATACGTATGGTCATTAATATCCCGTATTCTGTGTAAGATTCGGATTCTTATCAATTTGAGTCTGAGGAATTGGCAACAGTACCGTTGCTTCGGTTACCGGAGTAACTGGCAAACGACCCGAATCGCGAGAGTTCAGACTGTTCATCACGGCAAACACCTTGCCGGTACGAACCAAGTCAAACCAACGTTGACCTTCGAAAGCCAACTCAAGACGACGCTCATTTAATACCGCATCAGCCATTTTATCTTTCGAAGTAGTCGTAGTTCCCGGTAAATCTTCCAGCTTTGCACGATTACGGATTGTATTTACAATGCCGGCGGCAGCCTGAAGGTTTCCTGTCTCCACGTAAGCTTCGGCCTTAAGCAGAAGAATATCGGCCAGACGAATCTTTATAATACTGTTGTATTTTGAACGTGTTTTGTACATGAAAGGATAGTGATCAGATGGATAGTGATTGCTCCAGGAAGGTTGTCCCCAAACAATGGCTTCATTCATACGAACATCATCTCCTTCGTTTTCGAACGCCTGAATAAGATCTCTCGACGGAGTGATCCACTTTGCCCAGTTATACGTACTGCTTGGGTCAACATGGTCGATACCAAACATCCAGGTTACCCAACTACCGCTACCAACCGGATAAGTAACTTCGAAAATTGACTCGGTTGTGTTACGGAAGTTTACATCGGTTTTTGCATCATTCACAGAGAACAGATCCGAATAATCGGCAACCAGTTCAAAACCATCCTCTTCAACAGCCTCGGCATACTGAATAACTTTCGCATAATCGCGTACAGGTTTTTCGGCATATACACGGGCAAGAAGCGCCTTAGCAACCGATTTAGTCAGTAAAAATTTGTTAGACGTGTTTACATCCGGAGCACCACCCGCTTCCAAAGCAGCGTTTAGGTCTGCGATAATCTGCGCATACACTTCGGCAACAGGTTTACGGGCCGGATACAACAAAGGATATACCTCTTCCACATTTTCCGCCGTAATATTGGGAGCTTCCTCTGTAACTACAGGAACATCGCCCCAAAGCCGAACCATGTCGAACAAAATCCAGGCTCTCCATATTTTTGCTTCCGCTTTCCATTGCTTCCGTTCCGCCTGGGTAAGAGACTGATCGGGAACAAGATCCACATTATTGATTACACGATTGGCCGAATTGATATAGCCAAGGAATGAATTCCAGTCACGTTCAATATTCTTGTTTGTTCCATCCTGCGTTTGCTGTTCAAGCGAAGTAAGCTCGGCGCCCGAAGAACCACAATAAGCATTATCAGCATGCGTTTCATTCAGCACAAGCATATCGGCGTACCAGGCTTCCTGTGCATCCTGAATGGATTTATAAATACCATCATACTGGGTTTTCATCTCTTCTTTGGTCTTATACTTAACCGAAGTATCTGTCGTATCCTTACCTCCCACAGTGATTTCACTGAATTCGGAGATAGGATCCTGGTCAAGGGAACACGAGGTGGCGAAAAGCACCGCTCCCATGAATAAACCTAATTTTACGCTATTTTTCATAATTCGATTCTATTAAAATTCAACATTAACACCAAACACATACGATCTTACCTGAGGATACGTACCCCAGTCGATACCCTGTACCGTAGCACTTCCACCCCACTGGTTTACTTCGGGGTCGAAGCCGGAATAGTTCGTAAGCGTGAACAGGTTTTGTGCAGTGAAATAAGGCTGCAATCTTCCGATATTCCACTTCTTCAGCAAACCACCGGAAAAGTTATAAGACAACGTAACTGTTTTTAAACGCATGAAACTACCATCCTCAATAAAGCGGGTAGACGCTTTCAGGTTGTCGGTTGTTGCAACCGCGCGTGGCATATCAGTGATCTGTCCCGGAATTCTCCAGCGATTAAGCACCTCGGTAGATTGATTCTTGGCATCATACATTCCTTCTGTTTCCATACGGGAAGCATTGTAAATGTCGTTACCTACAGAACCCTGGAAGAAAATATTCAGGTTAAATCCTTTGTACGACAAATTGTTTGTTAAACCGAAAGTGAAGTCCGGATTAGGGTTTCCGATGTAACTTTTATCGCTTGAAGTAATCTTTCCGTTTCCATCCAGGTCGCGGTAGATTAAATCGCCTGTTTCCGGATCAACGCCATCATTGATATAACCCCAGAACATTCCCAAAGGCTGACCTGAAGTCATACGTACCACATTTTCGCTGGTTGCTTCTGATGTCTGAGCGAAATAGTAAATATCCTGAAGTGTGAATTTTTTCACTTCGTTCCGGTTGAACGAGATATTAAAGTCTGTATCCCATTTCAACTTATTTACAAGGTTCTTTGAACTGATGGCAAACTCGATACCCCTGTTAACCATCTCACCTTCATTGCGTGTAATAGAACTTACATCTGCGGTAGAAGGCAGAGGCACATTCATCAACAAGTCTGTTGTATACTTATAATAAGCGTCCGCATTGAACACCAACCGGCTGCTGAACATAGACAAGTCCACACCAATATTAGTCTGAGTAGTTGTCTCCCATGTAAGATCCTGATTCTTCATATTGGCTGGCGAAAGAATAACCATTGCATTTTCCTTACCAGTTTCCCACCAGTTCTGACGGGTAATGTTATACCGTTGAAGATACGCATAATCGCTGATACCAGACTGGTTACCTGTTTGTCCCCAACCTCCGCGAAGCTTCAGGTCGTCTATCCAGGTAATGTCCTTCATAAACTCTTCCGACGAAATACGCCATGCGGCAGAGAATGAGGGGAAATAACCCCAACGCTTGGCAGGAGATAGCTTGGAAGAACCGTCTGAACGGAAGTTTGCCGTAAACAAATACTTGCTGTCATAGTTGTAAGCCACACGACCCAGATAAGACATAATGCTCCAGTCGGCTGCCGAGGTACCATTTCCCTGAGAAACCTTATTACCGGCATTCAACGTTTTGATTTCCGAATTCATAAAGTGACTAACCGTCTGATAGCTTTGCGACCATTTAGACGTTGTTCCGGAAGTACCGGCCATTACATTGAAGCTGTGCTTTCCAAAAGCCTTGTCGTAGTTCATAATGTTATCGAACACCATGATAGTTGCCAAAGAACGGTTGTCGGTAGCGTTACCATACTGAGAACGGCCATATTCCGTCTTCTTCGGATCAAGGAAGCTTGTGTTATGATAGTACACACGGTCGATTGAAGTTGTAGTCTTGAACTTAAGTTCAGGTAGGAAAGTAATTTCGCCGCTTACACTACCCACAAGGCGATTGTTGTTTGTCTTGTTGTCGGCTGTACGAGACATGTTTTCAACCGGATGCGTGATATTGGCTCCGTAGAAATTGTTGTTGTACTGTCCGGGGTTTTCGCTGTCCCAGATAGTTGCATACGATGGCGTGTTGATTACCGAAAGAACAACACCAGCGCGGTTGGCTCCCTGACCAGAAACAATTCCATTGCTGGAATAATCAGAATAAGCAAAATTCGTATTGAACTTTAACCACGAACGAATCTGATTTTCAAGATTGGCTCTTAAGTTGTAACGTTCGTAATAAGCCACTTTAATTACACCATCTTCTTTGGTATAACCTCCTGATACGTAATACTTCATTTTATCATTTCCGTTGGAGAATGACAATTGATAGTTTTGTGTTACGCCCGTACGATAAGTTTCATCAAACCAGTTTGTCTGATCCGTAAGTCCCTGGGGCAGGTTAACACGACCTATTTCCTTCATTAAATCGCTGTACTGAGCCACGTTTAACGACTCCATTTGTTTAGCCACATCAGTTATACCAACGTGTGCTGTAAACGAAATTTTAGCATCCCCTCTGGCGCCGGCTTTTGTTGTGATTAAAACAACCCCGTTGGATGCACGCGAACCATAAATTGCTGCAGATGAAGCATCCTTAAGGATCTGCATGCTTTCGATGTCGTTCGGACTAAGGAAGTTGATTTCACTCATAGGTACTCCATCCACTACATACAACGGATCGTTGCTGGCATTGATAGATGAATTACCACGTACACGAACCACCATTCCTGCACCTGGTTCGCCACTCGGCTGGATCACATTAACCCCGGCAGCTTTTCCCTGAATGGCGGAAGCGGCAGAGATAAGCGGACGTTCGTCCAGGTCCTTGGTTGATACAGTGGCAACCGAAGTAGTAACGTCTTTTCTCTTCACGGTTCCATAACCTACCACTACGACCTCTTCCAGCACCTCAGAATCTTCGTGCAGGACAATTCGCATGGACTTTGTTGCATCTGCAGCCAATTCCAGCGGTTTATAACCAATGTAAGAAACAACGAGGGTACTTTTTGCCGATGCGGCAAAGGAAAACTGACCGTCGAAATCGGTCGTCGAACCAATGGTAGTACCTTTTACTACCACATTCACTCCGGGTAAAGGAAGATTATCCTCTCCGGAAATAACAACACCCTTTATCTGCACGTCTTGCGCATAGGCAGAAAGGATTGTGCACCACAGGAGCACAAATGTTAACAAATTTCTCATAAATAATTAAATTAAAGTTGCTCTGTCTGAAACAGTGCAAACATAGAGCAATTAAAACCAGAGTAGTTCAGTTTCGGTTACCTCCGAATACGCCAGGAAAGAAATAAGAATACGTCAATTGTTCGTTAAGAAAATATAAGTGCCTATAAATCAATGGATGTTAAATACTCCAATAAATTCTCTTCACGTTCAAGACCTATTTTTTTACGCAAACGATACCGGAGTGTCTCCACACCGCGAACGGAGAGATTTAACAAGGGAGCAATCTCTTTCGAAGACAAATTCATCTTTAAAAAGGCACACATTTTACGTTCGTTAACGGTTAGGTCGGGATGTTTTTCACTTAATTTTTTCATAAAATTGTTATGAACCAGGTCGAATTGCTCTTCGAAACGTTTCAACAAATCGTCCGACTGCATATTGGAGTCTATGCTATTGTTAAGGGTTACCAGCATACGTTTTGCTTTTACATCGGTATCTCCTTTTATTTCTGCCATAATCTTGAACAGCTCCTCCTTTATATCGGCCAGAATTTCGTTTTTACGAACAAAGTTAATCATCAAATTGGCCATCTCCTGACTTTTATGCTGCAACTCATATTCGAGTTTCTCGTTCTTCAATGAAATGATTTCATTTTCCTGACGAGCGGTTGCCTTGATAAATTCCTGTTCTTTTTGCCACATTTCTTTTTCCTTTTTGGCCACCTCCTGCTGCTTTTTACGCTGGATACGCCACTCATCCCACTGATAGAGCATATATACCACGACAATTAGAAAAAGAAAATAGACAAAATAAGCCCAGATAGAACGATACCAGGGGGGAAGAATAACGAAAGAAAAAGAGGCGGTGGACAACTTCCCGTCGTTGCCAAGGGCTTCCACCATGAACGTATAAGAACCTTCCATCAATCCGCTGTATTCCTTTATTTCGGAGGTTGTATATTCCGACCACTCCGTACCGGGGCTAAGTCTGAACCGATAGCGGACTACCTTTTCCTGATCAAAGGCATGCAGGGTATATTCGAACCGAAGGGAGTTTTGGGAAAAGGCAATTTCGGGGGCAATGGAATTTCCCGTATAATTGGCCGTATAGAGTAACGAGTCTTTGGGATAGGTGGAAAAAACATTGCGGATAAAAAGTTCTTTACCTGTTTCCTTGAACTTCCTGAAATTAAGATTCAAAAGAGAGAAGCCGTGTTCGTTGGGTATGATAACAGTAGAATCTCCTATTACCTCAAAGTTCTCGTAATACCGGATAAAATCTATCTGCTTGTGATTAATGGGATAAATAACCGAGAACATTTTATCTCCGGTATCATTCTTCTTCAGCACACCCAGTCCATCCCGGTCGAGACCGAAAATATCCTTACCTACCCTTTTCAGTACCGAGTGCGGAAAATTAGTGGAGATAGTCTTGCTTGGTTCCATCCTGTCTTTGGCAGGATTGTATTCGTATAGACCTGAATCGCTTGAAAAGTATACTTTACCGTCTACTTTCGTGATAAACAGGTTCCGGACAGACTTAAATCCGTCCTGTACAGAATAGAAGCGACTCTGCTTTACTTTATAAGACGTTGTGTCGAGCTGAACACGCAACGCCCCGTGGGATGTATTTCTGATCCAAAGCACGTCGGGCGATTCGAATTCAAAGTTCTTAAACCAATCCGATATACCTTCTACTCTTTTTTCTACACGCCACTTGCCTTCTTTACGTTCCAGCAAAAATAAACCTTCGTAAGTTCCTGCCCATAGTTTATCGGAATCGATGGCATGGGGAACACACGTCCACACTCCACGCAATCCTTCTACCTGTTCTATTTTATCGCCATCGAGTACGAACAACCCTTTGTCGTGCATACAAAACAATTTACCGTCTACCACACGCATGTCCCACACTTGTCCGCTTAACCGGGGCATAAATTGGATATCCGCCGATGTTTCGCCAAACTTTACCGGCCAGCTTGTATGATATACTCCGCTGTTTGTTCCCAGATAGAGTTTTCCCTGATAGACGACAGAGGCATAACCTGCACCGGACGAATAAGGATAGGTGTATAGATTGGTAAAGGGGGTATTGAGCGAAATATAATCGATGCCATTATCCAGACCAAGCCAAAGATTATTCCGTTTATCGAAGCTGATGGATAAAACCGTATTGTTTTGCAAGCCATTCCGTTCATTAAAGTACTTTACTGCCTTGGTGTGCCGGTTCACAAGTATAAGCCCCCGGCGTACAGTCCCGATTGCCAGGTAATCGCCCGAGGCAGCCAGGGTGAAGACTTCGTTTTCGCGCATAAAGGCTTCTGCACCGGTTAGTAAAGGAGTCACTTTCCCACCTTCCACATAGTATAGACCGTCGAATGCAGTGGCAACAAGCATGCCGGACTGATAAGGGATGAGGCTCCGTATATGCTTGCCAACAAGCGACTCTCCTCCCGAAAGGGGGAAAAAGCTGTTGCCAACCAATACAAAAACGCCGTTTACCGTTCCTATGTACAAGGAGCCGTTTACAACTCCCGAGCGATCAATCTTATGGGCGGAAGGAATCAGCGTAAATTCGTTTCCGAGCTGTTTGATTATGAAATTATCGGATACATAGTAAAAGATATTGTCCACTTCGTAAACGCCCCAATAGCCCACATTGAATTTGTTGTTGGCAGGGAGCGAATCGGATAAGTTTACATAGAGCAGTTTACCGGAGGCATCGGCGTGGAAATAACCAAATTCCCCCTCTCCTCCTACATAAATACGTTTCAGTTTATCGGACAGGTGAAGCGAGCGTACATCCGATTCATTGTGGAGCGGTAATAGCTTCCAATCGCTTCCTTCGTATTGCAGCAAGCCGTTCTTATTGGCAAAATACACCCAGTTCTCATTAAATGCCTCTATCTGCCAGGTCTGCGAACCTTTGCCAAAAAGTTCTTTCTTATAGTTTATTACATAATT
>JAGPJL010000097.1 GCA_018054455.1 Parabacteroides sp. | reverse complement strand
ACTTTAGTGAGGAGAAGCGCAAAAAGGGGTTGTTCAAGAAGTTCGATTTTCTTCAGAATTATGTGGATACCTCCAGCGTAACCGGCTTACCAATCCTTAATATTTCAGTAAAAGAAGCATTGGAAGAGGTATATTACCGGAAAAATCCCAGTGATGAAAAAAGGGTAATCACAGGAATTAAACGTTCAGGCATTGACGAGGTATTCTCGGAAGAAGGAGTGCAGCAGTTCTTGAAAGAAGTACTTAAAGATGTGGATTTATTTAAGAATGACATACCCCTTTTCTTAATTCGGTTTGTCAGTCCGTTGTCAACCATGGGACCGTCTTTCTATAAGTACTACTTAATGGACACGGTGCAAGTTAATGGCACTAAATGCATGGATTTGGGATTTGTACCCTTTAATTCCGAATCATTCGGTTTTACGGGACATCTCTACATTACGTTGGATTCGACCCATTTCGTCAAACGGGTTAAGTTGCAAGTGCCTAAAGACATCAACCTGAACTTTGTGGATGGGATGACGATAGATCAGGAATACGACAGAGCGCCCGATGGAACTCGTCTACTTGTCCGGGATGATATTGCAGTGTCCTTTAAACTTACTGCTAAGTCCGACGGGTTACATGCCAGAAGAACCGTAACGTATAAAAATCATTCGTTTGAACAGCCGTCAGATTTATCCGTATTTGGAAAATCCGGATCTGTTATCGAACTGGCTGAAGCAAAATATAAAGACAATAAATTCTGGAAAGAAAGCAGGCATGTCCCCATCGGAGAAAAAGAAAAAGCGGTAGATGCTATGCTTGCCCAATTACGGGAAGTTCCTTTATTCTTTTACACCGAACAGGTTGTTAAAGCCTTGGTTTCAGGTTATATTCCAACAGCAATCAAAGGAAGTAAAATTGATATTGGACCAATGAATACTTCGATAAGTGGAAATGCGGTAGAGGGAATGCGTTTTCGTGCAGGAGCAACAACAACGACTCATTTGAATGACCGATTGTTTGCCGATGGATACGTTGCTTACGGAACAAAAGATGATAAGCTTAAATATTCTGCAGGAGTCGAATACTCTTTTATTGATAAAAAAGAACACCCCAACGAGTTTCCTGTTCATTCTTTAAGGGCAGAATATCAATACGATATTAATCAACTGGGGCAACATTATCTGTATACCAATATGGATAATATGTTTCTTTCAATTAAACGAAAGAAAGACGATCGGATCACTTATCTCAGGAAAGCCGAACTGAGCTACAACCGCGAATATCAGTCCGGGTTATCCTATGGAGCAACCCTTCGGCATAAAACGGAGTCAGCCACTTCCTATGTCCCGTTTATCGAGACAAGTTCGGATGGAATGATCAGGCCTGTTATTGACTATTCGATGACCGAGATGGAATTTCGCTTGCGATTTGCTCCGGGAGAAAAATTCTACCAGACCAGAAACCATCGTATTCCAATTACATTCGATGCGCCGGTGTTTACACTAAGTCATGTTGTGGCAAGGAAAGGACTGATGGGAACCGATTATAATTATAACCGTACGGACTTTGGTTTTCAGAAAAGATTTTGGTTTTCTGCCTATGGATACACCGATATTATCTTGAAAGCAGGTAAAATATGGGATAAGGTGCCTTTCCCTTTGCTTATGATTCCAAATGCGAACTTGTCCTATACGATTCAGTATGAATCCTATGCATTAATGAACGCGATGGAATTTCTTAACGATCAGTATCTGTCCTGGGATGTAACCTACTTTGTAAATGGGGCATTGCTTAACCGTATTCCGCTGATAAAGGAATTGAGGTGGAGGGAAGTACTTTCTTTCAGAGGTCTGTACGGCGATTTGAGTGATAAGAACAATCCTGCTTATAGCGACGGACTGTACTTATTCCCGGAGGGGTCGTACAAGATGGAGAACAAGCCTTATATGGAAGTGGGAGTAGGAGTAGAAAATATATTTAGATTCCTTCGTTTCGACTATGTATGGAGGTTAACATACCGCGATCTGCCAGATGTAGACACAAGCGGACTTCGGGTAAGTTTTCATTTTACATTTTAATGAAAGCAAACAGGTTAACACCAATCCCGATAAGTCTATAATTATGAAAGAAGTTTAAAAAAACTCTTTTATATTAGAATATTTTATAATTTTGTGTTATACGTAAGACTCATAATGTCTGGAAATGTACATTTAACTTTTTCGGGTAGGATGATGAATTACTGATAACGACTTTTGGAACACAAATGAAGAAAAACAGACTAGGTAACTTAAATGCTTTATAGTACTTTTGTCCCCTGTTTTCCCAGTTTCAGTTTAGTGTTATAATAATTAGTTTCTTTTTGAATCATAAATATTTTTTGGATCAAATTTAATGAATAAAAGAAAATGAAATTAGAAGTTAAACCAGCTAGCGGCAAGCTAGGTGTATTAGTCGTTGGAGTAGGAGGGGCAGTATCCTCCACTTTTATCGTGGGAACTTTGGCTGTAAGAAAGGGATTAGCTACCCCTATTGGTTCAATCACACAGTTGGCAACTATGCGATTGGGAAAACGAAACGAAAACAAATTCCCTAAAATTAAAGATATTGTTCCTTTGGCAACATTGGATGATATTGTTTTTGGTGGATGGGATATTTTCCCGGAAGATGTATACGAAGGAGCAGTTCATGCAGAAGTGTTGAATCAAAAAGACCTGGAAGGCGTAAAAGATGAACTGAAAGCAATTAAGCCGATGAAGGCAGCTTTCGATCAGAACTTTGTAAAACGGTTACATGGTACCCATGTAAAGGAAGCAGCTACCCGTTGGGAATTGATGGAACAGGTTCGCGAAGATATCCGTAACTTTAAGGCAGCGAACAATTGCGAACGTGTGGTTGTTATATGGGCTGCAAGTACCGAGATATATCTTCCGCTGGGCGAAGAGCATAAAACACTGGAAGGATTACGCAAGGCGATGAAGGACAATAATGTTGAGCAGATTGCACCAAGTATGTGTTATGCGTATGCCGCTATAGCCGAAGGTGCTCCATTCATTATGGGTGCTCCAAACTTATGTGTTGATATGCCCGCTATGTGGGACTTCTCCAAAGAGATGAACGTGCCAATCTGTGGAAAAGACTTCAAGACTGGTCAGACTATGTTGAAAACGGTTTTGGCTCCGATGCTTAAAACCCGTATGTTAGGTCTCGACGGCTGGTTCTCTACAAACATTCTGGGCAACCGTGATGGCGAAGTATTGGACGATCCGGATTCATTTAAAACCAAAGAAGTAAGTAAGCTTTCTGTAATTGATACTATACTTCAACCGGAATTGTATCCCGAATTATACGGAAATATATATCATAAGGTGCGTATTAACTATTATCCTCCCCGCAAAGACAACAAAGAAGGTTGGGATAATATCGACCTTGTAGGCTGGATGGGATATCCAATGCAGCTGAAAGTGGATTTTCTTTGTCGTGATTCAATACTTGCAGCACCGCTTTGCCTCGATTTGGTATTGTTTGCTGATTTAGCTTTGCGATGCAATTTTTCGGGTATTCAAGGATGGTTGTCCTTCTATTTCAAGAGTCCTATGCACGACCTTGAACATGTGCCGGAACACGACTTGTTTATCCAGTATATAAAACTAAAAAATACATTGCGCTCTATCATTGGAGAAGAGACGCTGGACTATATTGATTAAGTTTTTTAATTATATATTACAATAGTAACAAAAACCTTTGAAGGCACAGAGTTGATTTCTTCGCCTTCAGGGTTTTTGTTTGTATATTATTTATTCTTATTTTATGAAATATGCTATAATAGCAGCAGGTCTTGGATCTCGTCTGCAATCGGAAGGAGTATCTTTGCCTAAGCCTCTTGTAAAACTTGGCGGTGAAGCGATGATAGACAGGTTGATTCGTATTTTTTTAGCTAACAACGCTGAATCTGTAAGTGTTATCGTAAACGAAGAAATGAAAGAAGTTCAGGAGCATCTGCAAGCACTCTCTTTGCCTGTGCCCCTGCATTTGGTGGTTAAAAGTACGCCAAGCTCCATGCACAGCTTTTTTGAACTTTCTCAAACGCTGACCGGAGGTAAATTCTGTTTAACAACAGTTGATACGATTTTTAAAGAGGAAGAGTTTTCCGATTATATAAAAGCATTTGAAACCGATTCGACAAGCGATGGCCTGATGGCTGTAACAGACTACATTGATGATGAAAAGCCTCTTTACGTTGTTACAGACAACACATTGGCTATAACAGACTTTCGTGATACGTATTATGCCGGGGCAAAATACATATCAGGAGGGATATACTGCTTAAATCAATCGGGTATTGATACCTTGCGGGCATCCATGGAGGCGGGGGTATCGCGCATGCGTAATTATCAACGGAGATTAGTTACAGACGGTCTGAAGTTAAAAGCATATCCATTCAAAAAAATAATCGATGTCGATCATGCAGAAGACATCGAAAAGGCAGAAAAATTTATATATTAATCATTGTTCAGATAAATGAAAGAAAATAGAATTGCCGGCATTGTTCGGGGCAACTGTTATTCACCCAATCATGTGGGAAACGATGCGGCTGTTTTCAATGAGACTGTTCGCCATTTAGAGGCAGCAGGATACCAGGTAACTACGTATACCGAAGAAGATGTGTTAAACCGTGAGGTTAAGGAACAAGTCATCTTTACAATGGCAAGAAGCAAAGAAGTCGTAGAAAAGTTAAAGAATTACGAAGACGAAGGTCGGGTGGTAGTTAATTCTGGTTACGGAACATCCAACTGTACCCGCGAACAGATGACAAGGTTACTGATCGATAACCACATCCCTCATCCAAGAAGTATAATAACACCTACAGTCGGACATTCAATTTCAGAAAAATTAAAAGCCGAAGGGATGGACAACTGCTGGATTAAGCGGGGAGATTTTCATGCCATCCACCGTGAGGATGTTACCTATGTACGTCATATCGAGGAAGCTAAAGGAATAATAAACGAATATGCACTGCGTGGAATTTCGAGTGCAGTGATAAACGAACACCTTGTAGGCGATTTGGTTAAGTTTTACGGCGTAGCAGGAACCGACTTCTTCTATTGGTTTTATCCGTTTAATATGAACCACAGTAAATTTGGTCACGAACAAATCAACGGAAAAGCAATAGGCATCCCATTCTCTGTTACCGATATGCACCAGATATGCGAAAGTGCAGCCCAGGTGTTGCGGGTTAAAATCTATGGAGGAGATTGCATTATTTCTCCCGAAGGTGAAATCAGAATCATCGATTTTAACGACTGGCCAAGCTTTGCACCTTGCAGAGAACAGGCTGCTCCCGAAATAGCTCGTTGTATTATTGAATGTGGTAAGGAAAAACTGAAATGAAAGAAGAAATAAAATCTACGCTTAAGTCGATGGATACCGAGGAATTTATTGACCTGGTATTTTATCGCCCGATAGGCTATTTATGGGCAAAATTGTTTGAAAAGCTAAATGTTACGCCCAACGCCGTTAGTGTCGCTTCCATATTTTTAGGCGTAGCAGCCGGGATCTTGTTTTATTTCGACGATCTTCGTTATACCATTCCGGGTATCTTATTACTTATTTGGGCAAACTCATTTGATAGCGCAGATGGACAGTTAGCCCGTATGACGGGACAATACTCCAGGCTGGGCCGTGTTCTCGATGGTGTTTGCGGTGATATCTGGTTTATCACAATTTACGCAGCCATCTGTTTACGGCTAACCCCCGAGTATGGTATATGGATCTGGGTGCTTGGAGCAGCAGCAGGCTATTTTCATAGTATGCAGGCATCCATGGCCGATTACTACAGAAACTTCCATCTCTATTTTCTAAAAGGAAAAAAGGGCAGCGAGCTCGAAGACTCCTCTGTGCTGGTAGCCAGAAACAATGAAATAACATGGAAGTCGGAACCGGTCGAGAAGTTCTTTATGTTCTTTTATGTACCCTATACGCAAAATCAGGAAAAGCGTACAACCAAGATGCAACAGTTCCGGAGCACACTTCGCAACGTGTACGGCGACCAGGAGATTCCTCAGTGGTTACGCGACATGTTCCGTGCAAAGAGCAAGCCATTGATGAAATATACAAACATACTCTCATTCAATACCCGTGTGATAGTGCTGTTTATTTCGTTGCTAATCAATATACCCTGGCTCTATTTTGTGTTCGAATTAACCGTGCTGAACATCCTTTTGGTGTATATGTGTACAACCCACGAGAAAATTTGTACGGAGACTGAATCTATTGTCTTACAGAAAGAAAACAACGTATGATTAAAGGATTGATATTTGACTACGGAGCTACCATCGATTCGAACGGAAAGCATTGGGCCGAAGTTATCTGGGAACAATATGTTGCTGCCAAAGTACCCGTTACCAAACAGCAATTCAGAGCCGCCTATGTGTATGCCGAAAGAGCGCTTGCCGTAAATCCGTACATAAAGCCCGAAGATAACTTCCGTCGGCTTATGCTCGTTAAGATAAAGCTGGAGTTCGATTATTTACTGAATGAAGCCATTCTTGGACCCGATGATGCCTGGAACGAAACAATAAATGCCATTGCAGAGGGATGCTATCAGGAAGCTAAACACACGGTAGCAGAGGCAATAAAGACATTAAAGATATTGTCCGAACGCTATCCCATGGTATTGGTTTCCAATTTCTATGGAAACATACAGGCGGTACTTGCCGATTTTGGTGTCGATTCATTCTTCCCCTCTATCATCGAATCGGCCATAGTAGGCGTGAGGAAACCCGATCCGGCCATCTTTATGTTGGGCGTAGAGGCACTTAATCTAAAGCCATCCGAAGTAACGGTTATCGGAGACTCATACCGAAAAGACATCCAGCCGGCTCAATCCCTTGGATGCGAAACAATATGGATAAAAGGAATCGGATGGGATGAGTCGGAAGATAAGATTGATCATCCCGCCATCATAACAGACTTCTCCGAACTCTGCAACCTGCTCTAATAACACAGGACTATTGCCTGCCCCTTCTGTATTCGGCCGGCGATAGTCCTGCATGTTTTTTGAAAAACTTTCCGAACGTAGACTGATTTGCAAAACTTAGCAAATCCGAAACTTGCTGAACAGTGGCATTCGGAGCCTTAAGCATCACTTTAGCATCCAGAATAAGCGAATTGTCGATCCAGTTGTTCGTTGTCTTTCCAGTCAGATCTTTCAATATCGCAGATAAATACTGAGGCGAAATGCAAAGCTTATTTGCATAAAAGCTAACAGTATGCTGTTCGCGGTTATGTTTGAATAGCAGCTTCAGAAACTGTTGGAACAGTTCCTCCTTACGCGACAGTACAACTGGAACTATATCGTTTTTCTGAAAGATAATGTTTTTCAGTTCAAAAAACAGATGAAACAAAAGAGACTGTATGGCTTCCTTATGAAACAAATGGTTTTTTACTTCAGCCCTCTTTCTAATCAGTTTAAACAATGAGCCAATCACCTTTACCTCGTCTTCATCCAGTTTAGCCGAAGGATTCTTTCGCATAAACATATATTGAAGCGAGTCGTCGGTATCCCCCACAGGCCTTAACGAGTTTACCAGAAAATCTTTCGAAATAACCAGGATCTGCCCTTCTGTGTCGGGCGTATGGGAACAAAACTCCACAATATGATCCGGCAAAGTAAAAAACAGCGAATTCTCTTTTATTTCAAATTTGACGTAATCAATATTTACCGTCAGACTACCTTTTGTAACAAGAATGAAGCAAATGCCATTAATCCGAACACTCATTGGATTGTCTACATCCCTTTCTTCATTCATGCAAGCCTCATTACAATCCTCCGGATTGCGAAATTTAGACTCAAGAGTTTCAATTACTAAATCGTTCGGAAAAGCATGCGGATGTCCTATAATTTCGTTAATAAGGATAATATCTACGAATGGTAAATCTTTCGGCTTCATGAGTTGTTTTATTTTAAGGGTGCAAATGTAGTATATATTCGTCTAAAAACGATGATTTGTTTCGTTTCAGACCAATAGCGGCTATGATTGGAACAATTAACACACCCTTAAGAGATATTTAAGAAAATAGCCTCTAAATTTGCCAAACAATAAACGTCGGAAATAACTAAATGACTTATGAGTAGAAGATTAATCCTATATATTACATTCTTTATCTATTTGTGTCTGCCAGCCAATGCACAGGAAAATAATACGTTTTTGAAACACCTTTCCCTCTCTGCAGGAGTCAGCACAATGGGAGCCGGCTTTCAATTGGCAACGCCCCTGGGCAGCCATTGGGGCGTTCGGGCCGGTTTTAGCGCATTACCCCTAAATTTCTCCTACAATTACTACGAAGGAGATTTCGAAATTACAACCGATGCGAAAGCAAGACTGTATAATGGAAATATGCTGGCCGACTGGTATCCGAAAGAAAATGGACTATTTCATGTAACATCAGGCCTCTATTTTGGCGAAAGCGGAGGAACAGGTATTGCCCGAAGCGCCGATTCATACACCTTACGTGGAAAAGAATTTACGGCAGATTACTTTGGAACAGCCGACATAAAAGTAAAGACAGCCTTCTTAAAACCATACCTGGGTGTAGGATTAGGCCGATTATTTACCAACTCCCGCTTTGGATTTAAGTGCGAACTGGGAGCCATGTATCACGGCACGCCAGACGTACATGTAGTAAACAATACCGTCTTTTCTCTGTCGGTAGGCGATTTGCCCGAATTCAGAAAAGAAGTCGTAAAATATAAATTCTACCCCATGCTCTCATTGCAATTAGTCTACAAACTTTACTAATTGAAACGTTACTTCGCTTTTTTTAAAGATGGAGGCTTGCCATTGTTAGGTTTTGAATAATTCTTATTACCTTTGTCGGTCATTTATAGAAAATAAGAATAAACTTATATAACGATGAATATATCTTACAACTGGCTGAAGGAATATCTTGATTTTGATTTACAGCCTGAAGAAGTTGCCGCGGCCCTGACATCTATTGGTTTGGAAACAGGTGGAGTAGAAGAGGTTCAAACAATTAAAGGCGGACTCGAAGGCCTTTTTATTGGCGAAGTACTTACTTGCGAAGAACACCCTAACTCAGACCATTTACACGTAACAACCGTAAATGTAGGCGAGGAAGCACCTTTACAAATAGTATGCGGTGCACCCAATGTAGCAGCCGGACAAAAGGTTGTTGTTGCTGTAAATGGAACCAGGTTATACGACGGCGAAGAATGTTTTACCATTAAACGTTCAAAGATCCGTGGAGTAGAGTCGAACGGTATGATCTGTGCCGAAGACGAGATTGGAATCGGAACCGACCATGCAGGAATAATTGTACTTCCCGAAACAGCAGTTGTAGGTACATTGGCAAAAGATTATTATAATGTGAAGAGCGACTACGTGCTGGAAGTGGATATCACACCAAACAGAGTAGACGCAACCTCTCACTACGGAGTGGCACGCGACCTTGCTGCCTATCTGAAACAAAATAACAAACCGGCCGCATTGAAACTTCCTTCGGTGGAAGCATTCAAGATCGACGACGAAACTCCGGCAATCGAAGTGGTAGTCGAAAATACAGAAGCATGCCCCCGTTACTCCGGACTAACCATTAAGGGCGTAACCGTAAAGGAAAGTCCCGAATGGTTGCAGAACCGTTTGAACGTTATCGGACTTCGTCCTATTAATAATGTGGTAGACATTACCAACTTCATCCTGCATGAATTGGGTCAGCCACTACATTCGTTCGATGCCGCCAAGGTAAAGGGCAATAAGGTTATTGTGAAAACACAACCCGAAGGAACCCAGTTTGTAACATTAGATGGCATAACCCGTACCCTTACAGAACGCGATCTGATGATATGCAATACCCAGGAAGCCATGTGTATTGGTGGTGTATTTGGCGGACTGGACTCGGGCGTTACAGAACAAACAACCGATGTTTTTCTTGAATCAGCCTATTTCCATCCAACCTGGATTCGTAAAACGGCCCGTCGCTTCGGATTAAACACCGACGCCTCTTTCCGTTTCGAACGGGGATTAGATCCAAACAACACCGTATATGTATTGAAACGTGCCGCTCTCCTTATCCAGGAACTTGCCGGAGGTAAGATCTGCGGAGCTGTTCAGGATGTATATCCGGAGCCGGTTAAACCCTATTCGGTATCTGTTTCATTCGAAAAGATAAACACACTGATCGGAAAAAACATACCCGTTCAGACAGTTAAGAATATCCTCGCAAGCCTCGAAATGACAATCGTTTCGGAAACTGCCGAAGGTTTGGACATCGAAGTGCCCGTTTATCGTGTGGATGTACTGCGCGATGTGGACGTGATTGAAGATATACTCCGTATTTACGGCTATAACAATATTGAATACAGCGACAGCGTAAAGTCGAATTTAAGTTATAAGACACCGACCGACAAAAGCTACGATCTTCAGAACCTGATTTCGGAACAGCTTTGTGGATGTGGATTTAATGAGATCCTTAATAATTCGCTTACCCGCGCCGCCTATTACGAAAGTCTGTCCACTTACCCGGCATCACACTCAGTAATGCTGATGAATCCGCTAAGTGCCGACTTAAACTCTATGCGTCAGACCTTGTTGTTTGGTGGATTAGAAAGCATAGCACACAACCGCAACCGTAAAAACGGCGATGTGAAGTTCTATGAATTCGGAAACTGCTACGATTACGATATCGACAAGAAGAAAGACGGCGAAACCTTGTCGGCCTTCAGCGAAGACTATCGTTTAGGACTGTGGATCAGCGGAAACAAAGTTTCCAATAACTGGGCACACCCCGACGAAAAGGCAACCGTTTACGAATTGAAAGCCTATGTGGTAAACGTTTTGGTTCGCCTTGGTGTAAACGTAAGCAAAGTAATATTCGGCAACCTTACAAACGATATATATTCTGCCGCCCTCAGCATCACTACGGTTTCGGGCCGACAACTGGGAACCCTCGGTATTATAAACAAGAAAGTTTGTAAAGCCCTGGATATCGATACCGAAGTATACTACGCCGAATTGTCGTGGACACTGCTGATGAAGGAAATTAAGAAGAGTAAGGTAACCTTCTCCGACATATCAAAGTTCCCTGCTGTAAAGCGAGATCTTGCACTCCTTTTGAATAAGAATGTACAGTTTGCCGAAGTACAGAAAATCGCTTTCGACAGTGATAAGAAATTACTGAAAAAAGTAGAGCTGTTCGATGTGTACGAAGGAAAGAATCTGTTACCTGGAAAGAAATCCTATGCCGTAAGCTTCTATCTTCAGGACGAAGAGAAAACGTTGAACGACAAACAGATCGACACCATCATGAAGAAGATCCAGACGAACCTGGAACAAAAACTAGATGCGAAGTTAAGATAATTGTTTATTATAAAATATAATTGAATTAATAATATGGGAAGAGCGTTCGAATATCGTAAAGCGAGAAAAATGAAACGTTGGGGGAACATGGCCCGTGTTTTTACCAAATTGGGAAAAGAAATCACAATAGCTGTAAAAACCGGAGGCCCCGATCCTGAAACAAATCCCCGCCTTCGTGTACTTATACAGACTTCCAAGAAAGAAAACATGCCGAAGGAAAATGTAGAACGTGCAGTCAAGAAGGCAACTTCGAAAGATTTCACCGACTACAAGGAAATGAACTACGAAGGTTATGGTCCTTACGGTATTGCAATCTTTGTTGAAACAGCCACAGACAACACCACACGTACCGTGGCAAATGTTCGCAGCTACTTCAATAAATTAGGCGGTTCGCTTGGTACATCAGGCAGTTTAGAGTTTCTTTTCGACCACAAGTGTGTATTCCACGTAGTAAAGAAAGAAGGCCTGTCTCTCGAAGATTTAGAGTTGGAATTGATAGACTATGGCGTGGATGAGATTGATGAAGACGAAACCGAAATTGTTATTTACGGTGAGTTTGCACAAAACTCAAACATCCAGAAGTATTTGGAAGAAAACGGTTTCGAAATCACAAGTGCCGAATTCGAACGTATCCCTAACGATACAAAAACTGTTACACC
>JAGPJL010000189.1 GCA_018054455.1 Parabacteroides sp. | reverse complement strand
GCATCGATATTTAACTTTTTAACTATCTCGCTGTGATCCAATGAATGCTGCGGAATCACGATATCGGGTGTTTTGAGCGCTTCAATAATTTGAAGACGTTCGTTAAAAGGGATAATCGGCTGTGGTTTAT
Organism: Parabacteroides sp.; assembly: GCA_018054455.1. Taxonomy (GTDB): domain Bacteria; phylum Bacteroidota; class Bacteroidia; order Bacteroidales; family Tannerellaceae; genus Macellibacteroides. Next base: position 3,519 of record JAGPJL010000189.1, on the reverse strand, counting down.
AAGACATTACAAGTTCATCCGTACTCACTCCTACAATTAAAATATCGGCCAGACTTCTGGCGTAGTTAATCATGCGAAGGTGATTATAATGAAACATATCAAATGTTCCTGAAGTGTAAACTATCGTTTTATTTTTAAACATACCTATCCTATCTAAGTTTTATTGCACAAACTTACGCAAACTTTTTCTATCAAAAAAGTTTATCTAAAAAAAAGCTAATTAATGCATGATCCAATCGGCCTCTAGAATTGCATCCTAACATCTGCAAAACCGCATTAAAATAAAAACAGACAGTAATTTTATTATTAATTCTTACTGCCTGTTTTTAGTATATTTAAGCTCTTTTCAGATACTGTCAATCACATCATCTTTTGTTAGGTCAAGCTTTTCGTTATCTCCTCCTTTATCGAAGTATTGCTTTCGAAGTGGATTTGCAGTTGCTTCTTTATAGAATTTTCTGCATCTGTAAATATCCAGGGCTGTATACAATGCCTGACGGAAAGAATCTTCGGATGCCAGATTCTTACCTGCAATATCGTAAGCCGTCCCATGGGCAGGCGATGTTCTGATAATGGGTAGTCCAGCTGTATAATTAACTCCTTCTTCCATAGCCAATGCTTTAAACGGAGCTAATCCCTGATCATGATACATGGCAAGTATTCCGTCAAATTTATCATAATTCTGCGAACCAAAGAACCCATCTGCAGGATATGGCCCAAACGACAATACACCTTGCTTGTCCATCTCTTCCATAGCAGGTATAATAATAGTCTCTTCTTCTTTTCCAAGCAAACCATTGTCGCCAGCATGGGGATTCAGTGCTAAAACAGCTATTCGGGGTTTAATGATCCCAAAATCCTGCTTCAATGACTGATTAAAAACCGATAGTTTAGATTTTATATCCTCTTTGGTAATGTGTGATACGACTTCAGACAACGGAAGATGTCCGGTTACAAGGGCCACCCGCAGGTTATTGCTCATCAAAATCATTAATGCCTTCTTTCCTGACACACCAAATACCTCTTCAAGGTATTCTGTATGGCCAGGAAAATGAAATTGGTCATTTTGAATATTATGTTTGTTGATTGGGGCTGTTACAAGTACATCAATAACCCCTCTCTTCAAATCATTGCAAGCAGATTCCAACGCTTTAAAAGCAGCTTCACCGGCAACCTCTGTCGATTTCCCTAATTCTACTTTCGACTCTTCATCCGCGCAGTTAATAATATTTATGCGATTGGGACCAGCTTCTTCAGCCTGATTAATAACACTGATATTAACAGGTTGCATTTCAAGTACTTTCCTATGATAAGCTGCAATTTTTGATGAGCCATATATTATAGGCGTACAAAGATCGGCAATTCTTATGTCGGAAAAGGTCTTTAGAATTACTTCATAACCAATTCCGTTTATATCTCCGTGCGTGATTCCAACCCTTATCAATCTTTCTTCCATTTCATTTTTTATATTAATTACTCAATTCGGCTTGAAGAGGTTCTTCATCCGGTTGGTCAAATTCTCCTGGAAGCTTCAACGTGTACAAAGAGGCTTCGACCTGGCGAATTATATTTCTTTTGTCCTTTTCAGGCGCATATACAAATCCTTCAACAACAATCACTCTTTGATTTGCTTCATCTAAACGGGCATGACTTACAAAGGGACCTCCCATCATATCGCCTACCATCTTCCATAATCCGCGTATTTCGGCACAGTATTTACCTTTTACCGTGATCGGAGTAAAGCTTACTCCTCCAAAACGTGTTTCGGTAGTCATGTATGAATTTTCGAATGATCCGGGAATATTTGCTTTAAGTACAGAGTCTCGCTTAGCGATGAGATATTCCGGTGTAAATGTATTGTTATCAGTATAAGGGAACGAATAGATAATCATATCACGTCGGCCTTCGGCAGCATTGTTTGATGCCCAGAAGAAGTTTGTGGTATCTTTATAGAACTTCATCGATTCAGGAGCTTTTAATTCTACATCAAATATCTCTTTCACCTTTTTGAATGTATAGCTGCTGTATGTTTTATCCAGTGTTTCGATTGTACGATTCAACTCAGATTTAACAAAAAAATCTAATATTGATTTAGCATTATTGGTTATATAAAGTTCAAGAGATGCAGCATCAGGAGCCTGTAATTTTACTATAATTTGCCCTTTTGCCCATCTGTCCTGCGAGTAATTCATGCCTGCTTTCGTATACATGGATGGATTAATCTCAACAATCATAATATTCCGGACAATCTGCAACATTCTATCAAAATTTTGGGGCTCTGTGTAAGATATGTCCATTACCGGCTCAGGTTGTGTCAAGCCTGGCACATCCGATGACAGCAAATCTTTTATTGCGATACCGGCAGGTCCCTCCCATGCACTTTTATCCATCACAACAATTAAATCACCGGGAGAACCTGTGGCTTTAGATACAACCGGACCTCCTTCGCAGGCACTCATACATATGACGAGCAACATCATACTGAAAAACAAAGAAATCGTTTTCATATGCATTAATTTATTAATTCAACAAAGATATATTTTTTTTGCAAAAAGCACGCATTATTTAATTCTTTTGCTCTTTTTTTGCGGTAGACAACATCCCGCAAGCGGCAAAAATATCTTCACCTCTCGACGAACGGATTGTACACACAATTCCTTTTTTAGTAAGGGCATCCCGAAACGCATTCATATTATCCGGATTGGAGCTTTTAAGCGGCGAATCAGGTATCGCATGAAAACGTATGAGATTTACACGACATGGAATTCCTGCTATTAATTTGGCTACTCCTTCTGCATGTTTCAAATCGTCATTTAATCCATCAAACATAATATACTCAAAAGAAACTCTACGCTGATGGCTGAAGTCAAACTGTCTGATCTGCGCTATCACCTCTTTAGCGGGGAATGCCTTTTCGACTGGCATGATAGATAAACGTTCGTCAGGAAAAGGAGAATGAAGACTATAAGCCAAATGGCAGTCACTTTCTTTCAGGAAGCGTTGCAAGCCTTTAGCCACCCCGATAGTAGACACTGTTATGCGCTTCGGACTCCAGCCATAGCCATATGAGGATGTAAGGATTTCGAGTGCTTTAAAAAGCTCATCTGCATTATCCAAAGGCTCTCCCATGCCCATAAACACAATATTAGTCAGTTTTTCGTATTCAGGTATGGATTGAATCTGATTTATTATATCCGCCGAAGTAAGGTTTCCATTAAAACCCTGACGACCAGTCATGCAAAATGAACAATTCATTTTACAACCTATTTGCGAAGACACGCATAATGTAGCTCTGTCTTCTTCGGGGATATATACTGATTCTACAAAGGCATTGGCTCCTACCTGAAATAAATATTTTATAGTTCCATCCACCGATTTCATAAACTCCGAAGGAGATGCCATTCCGACAATATACTTATCGCTAAGTGTATTTCTATTTGCGGCGGAAAGGTTTGTCATGTCGGAAATTGAAACAATCCTTTTTTTATACAGCCAATCGGCTATTTGTTTTGAAGCATA
>JAGPJL010000096.1 GCA_018054455.1 Parabacteroides sp. | reverse complement strand
TCTTTGGTAGTAAAAAACGGAATAAAGATATGATCGGCCATCTCGGGCGAAATGCCAGGGCCATTATCCATTATCTCTAATGATACAGACTCGTCGGAATTACAGTATCCTTTTATTTGAATAAGTCCGTCCGATGCTTGTTCTACAGATTGCATCGCATTCTTCACAAGGTTAAGCATAACCTGCGTAATCAGTTTTTCATCGGCATAAATTATCAGATCGAGTGGTTCAATCGATAAAATAATCCGGGTACCAGGCTGTGTATTGTTGCTTTGAGTCAGATGCACGATACGCTCGGCTAAATTTGCTGCATAAAAAAGAGAAGGTTGCGGAGTAGGCAAATGCGTGAATTTCCGGTAAGATTCAACGAAGTCTATTAATCCTTTTCCGGTAGAGCTGATTACCTCTAGTCCACTACGGATATCTTTGTCTGCATTTTTATGTAACGAAAGCAGCGTTTCGCTTAGCGAAGTGATAGGCGTAACCGAATTCATTATTTCATGGGTAAGCACGCGAGTAAGCCGCATCCAAGATTCAATTTCTTTATCATCAAGTTCGCTGTTTATATCGTTGATAGCAAAAATACGCATCCGAACGCTATTTATTGTCATTTCTGAAGCTCTTATAGACATATGTACAGTTCCGCGCTCATTCGTAAACGACATTTGTTGTTTTTCACCTGATCGAACGTTTTGAAAAATCTCTGGTAAACCAAGTAAAATCTTGTCAAGTTGTTTAAGGTGGGTGAAAATTGTAAGTCCTAGTAACCGAAGTGCTTCGTTGTTTATCTGTAAGATATTTCCATTTTCGTTTGCAACGATTACACCTGTATTTACTGAGTTGAGAATTAGTTCGTAATATTTTTCTTTCTGTACCGCATCTGCCTTAGCTTTTTGAATGATGGCAGTTATTCTGTTTAGCGTCTGGCTTACTTGTATATCTGAACGCAAGGGACTATCCGAAGAAAATTTAAAACTAAAGTCATCATTTTCTATAGCATTTAGCATAAACGTTACTTTTCTGGCATGCATTATGTATTGAAGATATACCCCCCTGCAGGAAACAATAAATAAAATTCCTGCAGGAATAGCTATTGTAAAATTGCCCAACAGGAAGCTCCAGGTTAATACCACGCAAAATAGTAAGGTAATAACCATCCTAAAGATAACCGTATTTACTAGTCTTTTCATTCAAAGAGGTTATAATTCGTATTTCTTCATTTTGTTATATAATGTCTGCCGGCTTATCCCTAATTCAGAGGCTACTGCCGAAAGATTCCCGTCTAGCTTTTCCATTGCTTTCTGAATCATTATCTTTTCCATCTCCTCCAGGGTGGAAACCGAAGTAACGGCGGTAGATTCTTTTTTTCGGGTCAGCTGAAAATCATCTTCGTCCAGTTTATTCGAATCGCTAATAATAACGGCCTTTTCAATGGTATGTTCAAGTTCCCGGATATTACCATCCCAACTATGAGCGATTAGCTTGGCTTTTGCTTCCCTTGTTAACAATTGAACATTTCTGTTGTACCTTGCAGCATATTTCTCAATAAACTGTTCGGCCAGCGGTACAATATCTTTTGGACGTTCACGCAATGGAGGAATCTCAACATGTATGGTATTGATCCGATAAAGAAGATCTTCACGAAAGAGTGATTTGCTTACCATATCCTGCAAGTTCTGATTGGTCGCACAAATCAAACGAGCCGAAATCGGGATAGGTTGATTGCTACCCACGCGGACAATGTAACGTTGCTGGATAGCAGTCAGTAATTTGGACTGAAGCTGGTAGGATAGGTTTCCTATCTCGTCCAGAAATAGCGATCCGTTATTAGCCTCTTCAAACTTTCCGGTACGATCAGTCCTTGCATCGGTAAAAGCCCCTTTAACATGTCCGAATAACTCACTTTCAAACAGAGTTTCCGATATAGCCCCCATATCCACATGTATCATAGGGCCTTTGTTGCGTAAAGAAAGGCGGTGAATTTCGTTAGCAAGTATCCCTTTACCGGTTCCGTTTTCGCCGGTGATCAAAATGGTTGCATCCGTTTTCGCTACCTTTTCAATAAAAGAACGGACGCGTTGCATGGCTGTACTATCACCCCAGAAAAGCCCATCGGGTTGTTTTACTTCTTCCCTTCGCCCGGTTACCAGCTTTCGTTTATTTAAAACCCCTGTTAAGGTAGCCAGTAATCTTTCATTATCCCAGGGCTTCACTACAAAATCGGTTGCGCCCTCTTTTATACCCCTTACGGCAAGATCAATATCTGCGTAAGCTGTAAATAATACCACTTGTATAGATGGATCATGTTTTTTTATTTCCTGCAACCAGAACAATCCTTCGTTTCCGTTATTCAGTCCGGACGTAAAATTCATATCAAGCAATACCAAATCTATTTTTTCTTGTCGCAAGGTGTAAATCAAGCTGTTGGGAGAGGGGAGAGTAATAATCGTACGGAACGTTGCGGAGAGCAGCATTTGCAAAGCAGCCAGTATTCCTTTATTATCATCAACCACAACAATGGTTCCTTCTTTTGCCATGACTATATCATTTACATCCAAAGATAGAAGTTATCTCCGATTTAGCCTAATATGTTGCTGATATCTTTTAACTAACGCTATATGGATACCTTGAGGTATTTGTCTAAAATATGTACAGCATTGTCCAATTATTTGACACCTTGGAATTTATTTAATTTTATGTAAATTGCTGATAATCTATGCAATATGCATTTTGGCATGTCTTTTGATATTATTCATACAGAATAAAAAGAATAATATGAAAAGATTTTTCCTGCTATCTGTTCTAGTTCTCTCTTCCGGCAATTTAGCTAATGCGCAGGAGGGGGTATGGAGTCTGGACGCTTGCATGCGCTACGCCGTGGAAAATAGTCCAAAAACTAAACAACAGGCTTTGGTAAATATAAATAATAAGTACGATCAACAATCGGCCGTAGCATCCCTTTTTCCTTCTATTGGAGGATCGGTTGGTCTACAAACCAATTTTGGTCGTTCTATTGATCCGGAAACCAATACATATTCAAATAGCTCCAATTTGAGTAATGGATATGAATTAAGTGCCACACTTCCACTTTTTGACTCAGGACAACTAATTAATAAACTAAAAGTAAGTAAAATTGCCCGTATGAACGGAGTCGCAGAAGCTCAACGTATAGCCGATCAACAGGCCCTTTCGACTATGCAGGCTTATACAGATGCAGTATATTACCGTAAAGCTATTGAGATGGCAAAACAAAAACTACAGGAAAGCAATAGTACTTTGCATAAGGCTCGTCGTATGGAAGAACTTGGACTTAAAGGAAAAGCTGATGTCGCTCAAATAGAAGCGCAGATGGCAGAAGATGATTATAATCTTACACATATGAAAAATATGTACGATGCATCCGTGATCACATTAAAGGATTTTATGAATTACCCTGTAGATCAAACGTTGGATGTTGATACTCTATTGGCAGAATCGGCACCGACGTATAATACTGATGAAGAAATGCCCGCTATTTATGAGGCAGCTTTAAAATTGAATCCGCAGGCTATTCAATCTGAGTATAAACTCCGCACATCGAAACTCGAACGCGTTATAGCCAGGGCTAAATTATTTCCTTCCCTTAGCTTATTCGGCGGAATTAATACATACTATAATAAAACACTTACCGGCGAAAATAACATGCCGGCTTTTGGAACTCAATTCCGGAATAACTTTGGACAATGGGTAGGAATAAGTATGAGTATCCCTATCTTCGATGGATTAACTAAACGTACTGCATTAAACAAAGCGCGTGTAAATAGTAAGATAGCCGAATACCAACGGGAAGAAACGCTCCGGCAATTACAAACGGAAATAGAGAAAGCGCTTCAGGATCGCGAAGGGTACGCCAAAGAAACCGTACAAATGGAAAAACAAGTTAAGGCAAACGAGGTGGCATATCAGGTTACCTTCCGCAAGTTTGAGAGTGGTTTATTAAGTGCGATTGATCTGCAGACAAGTGGAAATAAACTACTTCAGTCTCAGGCAAATTTACTTCAAACAAAGCTAAAATATATTCTCAAATGTCGTTTGGTAGATTATTATAAAGGAATTCCGATCATTGAAACAAAATAAAATTACGATAATGGATATTCAACTAGAAAAGAAAAAAGGACTTAAGAAAAAGCATATTCCTTATGTAGCGGGTGGAATGCTATTTTTAGCTCTGGTGCTCTGGATTATATTTGGCAATCATGCTTCCTCATTAAAAGTAGATGCCCGTTCTCTGAGTATTGGTAAGGTTACGCATGAACAATTTAACGATTTTGTTCGTGTAAACGGACAAGTTCAACCAATTACAATTATTCAACTTAGTCCGGAAGAAGGCGGTATTGTTCAGGAAAGGCTAGTAGAAGAGGGAACAACTGTTCAAAAAGGTCAGATAATTATCCGCCTTAGCAACTCTAGTCTGGATCTTTCCATTCTGAACAGTGAGGCAGAGTTGGCAGAAAAACAAAACTTTTTACGTAATACTCAGGTAACCATGGAGCAAGAGAAGCTTAGCATTCGTCAGGAAAAACTACAGCTTGATCTGGAGATAAAACGTAAACTGCGCGCTTTTCAGCAACAGGAACAACTTTACAAGGAAGAATTGATTGCTCGCGAAGAGTACTTGCAAGCAAAAGAAGATTATGAGTTGGCAAGAGAAAAAAGAACGTTGGTAATAGAACGTCAGAAGCAGGATTCATTGTATCGTTCGGTGCAGGTAGACCAAATGGAAGATAACCTGGCAAATATGCGTCGCAATGTATTATTAATCCGCGAACGGAAGGAAAATTTAAATATTAAGTCTCCTATTAACGGTGAGTTGGGCTTGCTGGATGTAGTACTCGGACAGAGTATTTCCATGGGACAGAAAATAGGACAGATTAATGATTTGTCGGATTTCAAGATTGAAGCGTTGGTAGACGAACATTACATTGATCGTGTAAAACAGGGCTTGAGTGCTACGTTTGATCGTCAGGATGCACAATATGCTTTACGAGTACGGAAAGTATTTCCCGAAGTACGCGACGGAAAGTTTCGAACCGAATTTATTTTTGAAGGTACACGACCAGATAACATTCGAAGTGGTCAAACCTACTACATTAACCTTGAACTGGGCCAGCCATCAGATGCCATTCTTATTCCTAAGGGAAGCTTCTTCCAAAGTACCGGGGGTAGCTGGATATTTGTGCTCGACCCCAGTGGAAAGAAGGCTTACCGTCGTAAAATAAAAATAGGTCGCCAGAATCCACAATATTATGAAGTAACCGAAGGCCTCGAAGCCGGAGAAAAAGTAGTTGTATCGAGTTACGAGAGTTATAAGGATAATGAAATCCTGATTCTTGAATAGAGTCTATAATAATATGCATCCATAACAAACAGGTAATTATAAATAAGATGAAAAATAGTATATTGGCTTTACGTTCCCTTTTTAAAAAGGGTCAGAATAACCACATTAAAATACTGTCACTTGGGGTAGGGTTGGCCATGGGTTTGGTTCTTATAGCCAAAATATGTTTTGAGTACAGCTACGATAACTTTTATCCGGATAACAACCGCATTTATCAATTGCAGGAAAGTGTATCATTAAAAAATGAAGCAGACAAAGAGTACGGGCAGGTAAGCGGAGGAATAGCTCCCGGTATGAAAGCCGAAATACCAGAAGTTGAGGCGGCAACACGAGTGGATAATCAGCTGGGAGATTGTGTGTTTTTTGATAAAGACAAAAACAGATATAGTGCGCAATTTATATTTGCCGATACGGCTTTTTACGATGTATTTCCCCGGCCGGTACTACTGGGTAATGTGGAAGAAACATTGGGCCGTCCGGGCTATGCCATTGTTTCACGCACAATAGCCGAAACCATTGGTAAAGGAGAAAGTGTAATTGGCAAATCCATTCAGCTTGATAATTTTCCAGGAAGAATTATTACTATTGGGGCTGTTTTTGAGGATGTGCCGGAAAACACTCATCTGAAGTATGATGTGGCAATTTCGATAGTCTCCTTTAAGTCATTTCATCAATTTGACAGTACAGAAGGATGGCTTGGAAGCGATCGATATCAGGGATACGTGAAGCTTGCGCAAGGAGTAACACCTGAAAAGATTGCTCCTTCATTACGTAGTATGCAGGAGCGCCATCAGGACTTGGTTGAAATGCAGAAATCAGGGGTTGATTTGTATTATAGTTTATTGCCCCTGACGGAGGTGCATAGTGGAAAACCGGAAGCTAAACGGATGTCTGTTCTACTGGGCCTATTAGCTTTTGCCCTTATGTTTACAGCAGTTATGAATTATATTTTGATTGTTTTATCTTCGCTGGTAACCAGGAGTAAAGTAATAGCCATACATAAATGTTACGGAGCGACCGGAAAGAATATCAGAGGAATGGTACTGTCCGAAACGTTTTTACATTTATTGGTTTCCTTACTGCTTGCCATATTTATGTTGTTCCTGTTTCGCAGTACTGTCGAAGAAATACTGGATACTTCACTTGGAGCCTTGTTAACATTCCAATCTTCGCTGGTACTTGCCGGAGTCTGTTTACTAGTGCTTGGCTTTACCGGCCTTGTACCTGCACACTTTTTTATACGTATTCCGGTAGCTTCGGCATTTCGTAAATACAAAGAATCGCGGAGAAACTGGAAATTAGGTCTGTTGTTTATCCAGTTTATGGCAACAGCTTTTCTTATAACACTTCTAGTGATTATAGGCCTGCAATATAATCTGATGGTAAATGATGATCCGGGTTATTCGTATGAAAATCTGCTTTACTCCTACACCGGAGGCGTTTCAGATTCAGACAGACAAAAAGCGCTTGACGAACTTCGTGCGCTTCCCGAAGTAGAATCTGTAGCTTCATGTAATACTCTTCCGGTTTATTCCGGTTCAGGAAATAATGTTTTTATTCCGGGCAACGACCAGCAGTTATTTAATATAAATGATTTATATTTTGCCGACGAGAATTATCTGAAGCTAATGAACATTAAATTGGTTGCTGGTATAGATTTCAATAAAGAAACATCTCAACCAGATCACGTAATGGTTAGCCAGTCTTTTTCTGATAAGATTTCGGGGCTTCTTAACTGGAAAGATGGAGTATTAGGTAAAACGTTCATTATAACAGAGCATGGCACGGTTACAGTTACAGGAATTTATGCTAATATTCGTGCCAGCTCTATTAGCAATCCTGACAATCGGCCTACAGTACTATTTTATAAAGATACACCTTCCGAATATTTATTAGTAAAGCTTCATCGGTTAAGTTCGGATAATATACAGAAAGTATCGGAAGTACTAGAAGAATCTATGCCCGGCAAGGATATTGTAGTTACACCATACAAGAGTAGTATGATAGATCTATATAAAGATGCCCGATTATTCAGAAACTCGGTACTAATAGGTGGAATTGTTACATTGTTAATTGCATTGATAGGTTTAATAGGGTATACAAACGATGAAATACATCGCAGAAGTGCCGAAATAGCTGTCCGTAAAATAAACGGAGCTACGATACAAAATATTCAGCGCCTCTTTCTAAAGGATATTCTGCGAATAGCTCTTCCTGCCATTGTATTGGGAGGAGGTATCGCGGCCTATGCAGCCACGGAATGGATGGAAGACTTTTCAGAAAAGACTGAATTTTCGCCGCTTTTGTTCTTTGCCTGTGGGTTGGTCGTCTTACTGATTATACTTTCGATAGTGAGTATAAACAGTTTTAAGGCATCTGTCCAAAATCCAATTAAATGGTTGAGAAATTCGTAAATCAACCGGGATATTTTTTCCAAATTAAGAAATAATAAAAACAATAAAAATAAAGATTATGTTACGCATTGAAAATTTATGTAAAACGTTTTATACGGAAGAGGTTGAAACAATTGCACTTAATCAAGTATCACTCGAAATTCAATCCGGAGAGTTTGTTGCTATTATGGGGCCTTCGGGTTGCGGTAAATCAACTTTACTTAATGTACTGGGTTTGTTAGATAATCCTACAGAAGGTAAGTACTATTTACTGGATAAAGAAGTAGGTCATTTAAGGGAAAAGGAACGAACTCAATTCCGGAAGGGAAACATCGGTTTTGTGTTCCAAAGTTTTAATCTTATTGACGAACTTAACGTATATGAAAATGTGGAATTACCGCTTACTTATCTGAAAATCAAATCTTCCGACCGGAAAGAAAAAGTGAACGAAATTCTGAAAAGAATGAATATAAGTCATCGTGCCAGTCACTTTCCTCAGCAACTATCCGGTGGTCAGCAGCAACGTGTTGCGATTGCCCGTGCAGTTGTAGCCTCACCGAAGTTAATTCTGGCTGACGAACCTACGGGTAATTTGGATAGTAAAAACGGAGCCGAAGTGATGGCGTTGCTTACGGAATTGAACAAAGAAGGCACTACCATCATTATGGTAACTCACTCTAAACACGATGCCTCTTTTGCTCACCGAACAATCAATCTGTTTGATGGACAATTGGTAACCGAAGTGATGCTGTAACCGATTGAATATTTATAATCTATAATTATTATGTTAACCCTTTATTTCAAAATTGCTTTCCGTAATATGTGGAAATACAAAACTCAGTCGCTTACCGGTATTTTCGGGTTGGCATTCGGTCTTGCCTGCTTTGTTCCCGCACTTTACTGGATGCGCTATGAAACGTCTTACGACAGTTTCTATCCCGATGCAGAGCATATTTACCGTATTTATGCTGTGGAGAAACAATCGGGCAAGGTGAATGAAGGTGTTTCGAGAGTTTTTGAAAAGAAATTGCACGAAAAGTTTCCGGCAGTGGAAGCCTCAACCGTTTGTATAACCGAGCATGAAAATTGCAGTGTTGAGGGAATACCACATATCCAACTTCGTACGCTTTATACCGATAGCACTTTCTTTGGTATTTTTCCTCAGGAATTTGTCTGCGGCGATGTCAAGCAGCCGTTGCAAGTCTTGAACAACATTATCCTTACGGAAACTGTAGCCGTACGTTTGTTCGGTGATGTGGAAAAAGCTATCGGACAACAGGTGCAAACTAAAATGAGATCTTCTCTTCCACCATATATCGTTACAGCAGTTGTGAAAGACCCGCCGTCTAACACTAACTTGCAGTTTGATGTTATCATTTATCACAATATGTTAAAATATTTCACTGAATTGCCTGAGGAGGCCCAGTGGACAATGTTTTTCATGAATTTGTATGTGAAGTTGCATCCCGACACTGATGTAGATAAACTTGCAGAACAAATGCATGATTTTACTTCACAATTGGGTGTAAATTCTAATATTGAACTGCGAATGCTGCCGATAAGCGATGTCCGCCACCAATTAAACTCTGATGTACCATTTACGTTGAATTTCATAGGACTGTTTGTTGCATCCGGAATATTGTTGTTGTTCAGCGCTTTATTCAACTTCCTGAACCTACATCTCGACCTTTTCCGTCAACGTATCCGTGAGTTGCGTCTGCGCACGATACATGGTGCTTCAGGAGGTCAACTCGTTCGACAGATGATGTTTGAATTGGTTTGTGCTATTCTCTTGGCATTGTTCCTTGCATGTTACTTTGTCGTCATCGCTCGTCCCATATTTTCCGGGCTGCTGAATATTACGATGGAAATGTCACAACTGATTCAACTTTTCGCTGTTTGTGGAATAGGGATAATGGCGTTGATCCTGTTTATCGGTTTTAATCTTTTTTTGCGATTGAGCCATTTGGCCATGTCTCCACAATCGGATATAAAAATAACCGGGAAACCGGTATTGCGTCGCATGGCTGTAACCATACAATTAGCCGTCAGTATTGTATTCATTGTCGCGGCTTTGGTAGTAATGATGCAAATGCATTTTGTTAATCACAAAGATTTGGGGTTCGACAGACGTGGAATGATTCAATTGTCCGGGTTTCTAGATTATTCGGGGAAAATTCAGGGAGCGCTGGAGCATGAACTTGCAACTATTCCTCAAGTCGAGAGCATCACCCAAGCTAATTTCGAGCCTGGACATAAAGCTGATATTTATACTATGATCACCGAAGTGGAATGGCCGGGAAAATCGTCTTTCGAAAAGCCGGCATTCAATGTTGTCTCTACCGACAGCCATTTTGCCGAAATATTTAGATTAAGAATGCTTACGGGAGAGTGGTGGGAAAAGGGTGAAACGCAAAAAATCGTTCTCAATGAGGAGGCCGCCCAAGTAATGGGACTTAGCGAACCCGAAGGCTCTATAATCCGTATTCCCTCCTTCGATGATACCTCTATTATGGTGGAATATAAAGTGGCGGGAGTCGTAAATGATTTTCATACCCTTTCGCTTCGCAATCGCATTCAGCCTACCATTTTCCTCCCATCTTCTCAGGCATCCAACATCTTGTATATCCGCGTCGTACCTGGTCAGGTGCAGGAGGCAATACAGCGAATCACTGCTATTCTTCCAAATATTGATGCAACTTTGGCAGATGCTCGTCTGACTCCGGTAGACGAGTTGTATGATCATCTTAATTGGTCGGAACAGGTCGGATTAAAATTGTTTTCCTTATTGGCAACGGTTTGCATGTTGATTTCACTTTTCGGTATTTATGCCGTTGTAATAGCAGCAACCAGCCGTCGACGTAAGGAAATAGCTATTCGCAAAGTTGTAGGCGCAGAAGCCGGCAACATTATCCGTATGTTTTTCCGCGAATATACCTTGCAGGTAATCACTGCGGGAGTTGTGGCGGTTCCGCTGGCTTATCTTATTATGAGCCGTTGGCTACAAGGATATGCCTACCGCGTGAACATCCCATGGTGGTTATTGGGTGGAGTGATTGTTGGTGTAGTCATTGCGATTTTGCTCACCGTGTTTATGCAAGTATTAAATGCTGCCAGCAGTAACCCTGCGGAGGTGGTAAAAAACGAGTGAAAAAGTGGTTAATGTTTAGGAATTAGATATGGAAATATGAGGTAACTATGATTAAATAGAAATAGACCTAATAATTACTTCAAAAACTGTTGCCTGCATCCCAATTTCTCTGTATTGTTATCCTATTTTTTGTTATACATAAACCATATCTTTCAGCACAACACCACAACTCACATTAAATCTATTTGTTTACACATATTATGATTTATCAATTATTTAAAATGAATTTTCCTTCTTCAAAAACAGGATGTGTTTTCAGTTTTTTTCCAAAAAGTGAAGGATTTAATGCCAAAAGTGAAGGCTATTTAGGGAAAAGTGAAGGCTGTTTTGAGCTAGCCTTCACCGACAATTGTTTGATTATGTGTCTGTTGAAGGCAAAAGTGAAGGAGTGAAGGCTATTTTTAATATAAACTTTCCCGGGAAGAGAAAAAAAAGTCCGGTGAAAGTTCAAAATTGTATTTTATTTTTCGTTTGTTGCAAGAAATATTTTTTATAGGTGAGGTGCTGGAGGTTTAAAGTGGATTGTATGACCCGTATTATTTGCGCGATTCAATAAAATACCCCATTTTTGTAATCGTGTAAATTTACTTAGACCAACTGTATGAGAAAACAAATTTGTTTATTGATTTGCTTTGTAGCATTGTGTTGTAATGTCGGCGCCCAAAAGTCGGCTTCTTTTAGTAACCCTGTTATAAAGGGCGATTTAGCAGATCCTTCTGTTATTAGAGTTGGAAACACCTATTACCTTTCGGCAACGTCTTCGGAGTGGGCGCCATTTTATCCGGTTTATTCATCGGACGATCTGGTGAACTGGAAGCAGATCGGGCATGTTTTCCCTAAATTGCCGGAGTGGCTATCTTCTTCCTTTTGGGCTCCCGAATTATATTATCACAACAATCAGTTTTACGCTTATTATACGGCCCGCAGAAAATCGGATGGCGTATCTGTTATCGGTGTTGCTACATCCAAAGATCCAGCCTCAGGATTCGAGGATCATGGACTAATCATCGAGCATGGTAAAGAAGCGATTGATGCGTTTGTTTTTGAAGATAACGGACAGTTGTACATTTCGTGGAAGGCGTACGGGTTGGATAACAGACCCATCGAGTTGCTTTGCAGCAAGCTTTCGAATGATGGATTGCATTTGGAAGGAGAGCCTTTTATGTTGTTGAGAGACGACGACCATACCATGATGGAAGGACAAAGTATAGTTAAAAAGGACGGATACTATTACTTATTATATGCGGTTAATGGCTGTTGTGGTCCCAAAAG
>JAGPJL010000188.1 GCA_018054455.1 Parabacteroides sp. | reverse complement strand
GGGTAGCGAATCTCCCGAATTCCAAGCTCACTAGCAAGGGTCTGAAGTTCGCAATGTCCGTTCTTGCGACAAGTTAGGCACTCAAAAGGGTGATTTGACAAAATCAACTCCATAATAGTACGCCGGGCATTTAGAACCCGCGGTGAATGGGTTGTGACAACCATTCCTTCAGTACAAAGTGTTTTGCACGAAGGAAGCAGTTTCTTATTTCCTGCGACATCAACAATACATATCCGACAGCTTCCCGGATTGTTTTCATAATGAAATTCTTCGAGTTTCATGAAACAGAGAGTCGGGATTCGTATGCCTGCTTTTTTGGCTGCGTCAAGAATAGTAGTTCCTTTTGGAACAATTACTTCTTTTTTATCTATTGTTAATTTGATATTTTCCATAGTTCAGTTCCTCCTAATAAACATAAATTGCTCCAAACCTGCACTTTTCAAGGCAACTTCCACAACGGATGCATAAATTCGGATCAATAATATGCGTGGTTTTACGTTCGCCAACAATAGCATGAACCGGACAGACATGGGCACAAAGTGTACAACCTGTACATTTTTTTGGATTGATATAATAAACTGTAAGATCACGGCACTGATGAGCAGGACAACGCTGTTCGGTTACATGGGCAAGATATTCTTCATAAAAATTATCAAGTGTGGACAAAACTGGATTGGGAGACGTTTGACCTAATCCGCAAAGCGAAGTATCCTTAATAACTTCCCCCAAATTACGTAATCGCTTCAAGTCCTCTTCTGTACCTTTTCCTGATGTAATCTTGGTAAGAATTTCAAATAGCCTTTTATTTCCTATCCGGCATGGTGAACATTTTCCGCACGATTCTTCGACTGTAAAACCAAGATAAAACTGCGCCATAGCTACCATGCAATCATCTTCATCCATTACAATCATCCCTCCCGAACCCATCATGGAACCTGCAGCCTGTAAAGTATCGTATTCAATGGGTAAATCCAAATGCTTTTCAGTTAAACAACCACCGGAAGGTCCTCCTGTTTGTACTGCTTTAAACTTCTTTCCATTCTTAATACCTCCTCCTATACCGTAGATTATTTCCCGTAAGGTAATTCCCATCGGAACTTCAATCAGTCCCACATTGTTTATTTTACCCGCTAAAGCAAACACCTTCGTACCCTTGCTTTTTGTTGTTCCAATTTTGTTATACCAGTTGGCTCCTTTAAGCAAAATCGTAGGAACATTGGCGAATGTCTCCACATTATTTACATTTGTCGGACAGCCAAGATACCCTTCCTCACTCGGAAAAGGAGGTTTAACTGTTGCTTCACCACGTTTCCCTTCCATGCTGTGAATTAATGCCGTTTCTTCACCGCACACGAATGCTCCGGCTCCATATTTTATGGATATATCAAAGGAAAAATCGGTACCCATAATCTGGTCGCCCAACAATCCATACTCCAGAGCTTGTTTTATCGCAATTTTAAGACCTTCGACAGCCATAGGATATTCGGCACGGATATATACCAGTCCTTTTGAAGCTCCGGTACAATAACCATTTATTGCCATTGCTTCTATAACAGAATGAGGGTCACCTTCCAAAATAGATCGATCCATAAAAGCTCCGGGATCACCTTCATCTGCATTACAAACTACATACTTCTGTTTGCCTTTTGCGTTTCTGGTAATCTGCCATTTCATTCCTGTTGGAAATCCACCACCACCCCGGCCTCTTAAGCCACTTTCCTTTATTTCATTAATAATATCCTCAGGCTTAAATTCAATCAAAGCTTTAGATAAAGCTGCATATCCTCCCCGGGCAATATACTCATCAATAGATTCAGGATTAATTAGCCCGCAGTTTCTCAAAGCTATACGAATCTGCGGTTTGTAAAAACTCATTTGCCTGGGATCACGTATAATCTGATTTGTTTCAATATCTGTATATAGAAGTCGTTCTAAATATTTTTTGGTAACGAAATGGGAATGTATCAGTTCTTCAGCATCTTCAGGTTTCACTTGCACATAAAAAGTGTTATCAGGAACTACTTTTACGATTGGACCCTGTGCGCAAAATCCAAAGCATCCGGTTTGTATAACCTTAATTTTTTCATCCAAGCCTTCTTTTCGGAGTGCAGACTGTAGTTTCTCGATTAATGTGTCACTTTGCGAAGCTCTGCAACCTCCACGACCGCAAACAAGCACTGAACTACAATCCTTTGGATCTTTCAGAGGGGACGATTCAAAAACTTCATCGGGATACTCGTCATTTTCCCGAATGCACATGGTTTTACGAAATGATTCGTATAATAGCTGAAGATCTGCCGGCGTTTTTATTTTCTTCATAGGAATAACAATTTAAGGTTTGCGCTACAGATATATCACAAACATAAAGAATTTCTCTCAAATTATATTCAAATCTTGAAGAAAAATCAAAATGAAACTAAAAATATTTAATGGCTATGAAGAATCCCTATCCTAACTTACCATTTTCAATCAACTGCTCCACTCTGAAGGACTTTAGAGTTTGGGGGAACACTATGTGTAAGCCAGATATTCCCACCAATTACAGAACCTTCTCCAATGGTAATACGCCCTAGAATAGAGGCATTTGAGTATACTGTTACCCAATCTTCCAATATGGGATGCCTGGGCACATCAATAGGCAAACCCTCTTCATCAAGGGTAAAATTCTTTGCACCTAGTGTTACTCCTTGATACAATCGTACATGATTGCCAATAATAGCAGTCTGACCAATCACAACTCCTGTGCCATGATCGATACTAAAATACTCGCCAATCTGTGCTCCGGGATGAATATCAATTCCAGTATTTGAATGTGCTATTTCTGTAATAATACGAGGAATGACAGGAACTCCGAGCTCCAACAGACTATGTGCTACTCTTTGATGAAGAATTGCTTGAACAGCCGGATAACAAAAAATAATTTCACTTAAACTTTTAGCTGCAGGGTCACCGTCAAGAATCGCCTTAATATCTGTAGAAAGCAGATATTTGATTCGTGGAATACGGTTTATAAACTCAATAGCTATTGTCGATGAACGTTCTTTTGAATCTGAACAGCCCTCCACTTCAAAACACAATCCATGAAAAATCTGTTCCTGAAGTAAATCATAGAGTTGTTCCAGATGAACTCCCATATAATATTCCATAGATTGCTCCCGGGCTTCTTGTTCGCTTCCGAAAAATCCAGGGAAAATAATTGTACGAAGCAACTGCATTATCCGTTTCAATTGATCAACTGATGGCGATGGTTTCTGATGTAACGGAATATATTTGTATTCCGGCAAATTCGGCGCAGATAACTTTATTACATTAACTTGTATTTCTTCTAAAATCTTACTTCTGTTCATAATTAATTATCCCAAACCGGATCATATTTAGTCATTAAAGACGATTGTTCACTCATTCCTATATAAATGGATCCATTCAATAAAAACATACAATGACTTGTGTTTATTGGACCATCTAATGTGCTCTTTTTGATCCAGACTTTTTGTTTTATATTATATTCCCAAATTCTATTATTACTGTCTATCACATAGATGCATTCATTAAAAATTACCCCTCCAAACACTGCGCTTGCAAGCGAAGGTATAGATGTTTCTTCTTTCCATGAAGTAATATCACCTGAGGCAGACCATAATTTTTTTTCAGGTATTAGTTCATTTTTTTGCCCCAGCCCTGCAAA
>JAGPJL010000095.1 GCA_018054455.1 Parabacteroides sp. | reverse complement strand
AAAGAAACGGTTAGTCCTACAATTAAACAATTGATGGATACCAACGACAGTTCTGTAGCCTTGGTTTTGTTCCGTCAGCATACCCGCGACGAACTTGAATCGGTTCTTACGTTCGCAAGTGAATCTTTTGATAAATCGGTGAACGGGTTCATGCATGAAAATCTACGTGATTTGCGCAAAGTCCTTGGCGCTATTGAAGAAGAAAAGCTCCACCTGAAACAAGTAAAACGTATCGGAACGCTTGGGGTTACGCAATTGGATCGTGCCATTGCCGTGGAGAAAGGTCTTTATTACTATCAGGGAAACGATTTTGCCAGCGAAGTAGTATTCAGCCTGCGCAGGCTAACTGAACCATGCAAGGATCATATTGACAATAATTTCACACCGCTAAGCGATGTTCAAAAGGAAGAATTTGGAAAGATGGCAGAAGAGATTACGTCCTATCTGATGAAATGCTCAAATGAAATTAAACTCAATGAGTATACTAATTTTGAGCAACTGGTGGAAACGGCGGTTACTTTGACTTCGCGGCTAACACTGCTTAAGAAGGGAGAGCTAAAACGTATCCAGGGCCAGACAGGCAGTACGAAGGTAAGTATGGTTTATCTGAATATGGTTCAGGAAACACAGAATGTGGTCTCTTTTACCTCCAATCTGATAAAAGTAAGCCGGAAGTTCCAGATGGAATAGTCCGCTGATTCTTACCTATAATTTATTTGGAAACGAAGGAATCTCTCAATACGAGGATTCCTTCGTTTCCTGTATTAAAGAGTAGGTCGATAATGCTTAGATTGGGAATAAAGCCATGTTTATCCTGGAAAACCTGGTAATAAGGTTTAGGACAAAACGCTGAATCTCCCGATTCCCGCTTAGGACTTATTCCTCTGAAATCATTTTCCACCTCTGTTTCGAAATCAGTAGTGAAGACCACATGGGGATGAATATCCAGCAGATTGCAAACCATCTGACGCAGTTCTTCGTTAAAGTCAAACAGAAAATCATATTTTTTCTCATAAAAAGGAGCAAAGTCGTCTTCGTAGTATTCAAAGAACGGACTAGAATTATAAGCGGAAGATATGGCATTCCAATGCAAATGACGCCAGTTTCCGTGGTCCGAAATACGAATATCTTTTGTAAGGCATTTCAGCGTGTCTGGCTTAACAATCGGGATAGACAGAGACAAAGGTCCGTTAGCCGCAGCGATGAGGCAACGGTTACGGTATGTTTGTTTCAGGTAATTCTCGGCTGCTTCGATCCGTACCTCAGGATATTGATACATTTTGCAGTATTGCTGCACCGGGCCAAGGTAAGTCGACGAAAGATAAGCTGGTTTCATTAATCAATTGTTTTGAACGTTCGTTCCGGATCCTCGCTTTTCCAGCAAAACCATACATTTCCAATTATATGATCGGCCGGAATAAATCCCAGATGTCTGGAATCAACAGACTGTTTTATATTATCAGACAAAACCCAATAATAATCTTGTTTAAAATAGAAGAAATTAGTTTCCTTTCCATCAAGGAATAATTTACCGTCGCGAAAAAGTGCTTTGCCGGAAGTTTCATGCAGGATGATCTCTCGGCAGGCTTTCAATGACACCTCATCAATCCGGTAAGCTCTACCCTTCTTCGGAACAATCACATTGTACTCTTCAGACTTCTCCTGAACGAAATGTCCGTTCATCCCGGGCGATAGTTCTTCGCGGATTTTATATTCTTCAAAAGCAGTAAGGCAAAGGGTAAATCCAAAAGGTTCGCTTTTCCATTCACGTACGGGGACTGATAATTTGGAAAGTAAACCTCTAAAGACAGTTTCCATGTCCTTGCTTATAAAATAAGTAGCTAATGTAAAGGGAGACTTTGGTATTTGTTTTCCGTTAATAAGGTAACTGTTATTCTCTACCGTTACCGTATCGCCGGGCATTCCAACAAGCCGGCTTACGAAAAGCGGAGCCTGAAGCGAATCGCGGATAAGCGGGCTCGAAAACAGTACGACCCGGTTACGACCCGGATTGCCTTCCAACGGCAGCTTGTTAACCAGCACATAATCGCCGTTAAGCAACGCTTGCTCCATGGAATTGGTCGATATGCGGAACGACTCCAGACAGAACATACGTACCCCCAGTACAACAGCAAGGAGGAGCAATGCTCCTCCCATAATCTGACTAACTCTTTTTATAATCCTTTTACTATCCATCGTTTATTAATCAGCATGAACCATCCGGAACATTCTGTTCCATCGAATACCACCGTCAAATAAACTTCTGTCTTTATCCAGCGACAACCAGATAAGAATCGGTTTACCCACGATGTGATCTTCGGGAACAAAACCCCATGAGCGGGAGTCGGCCGAATTATGACGGTTGTCTCCCATCATAAAGTAATAATCATATTTGAATGTGTAGCTGGTAGCCGGTTTTCCGTTAATCAGAATCTGATTGCCGTTAACTTCCAGCGAATTGTTCTCATAATTCTTGATACAACGGCTGTAAAGAGCCAGGTTGCGTTCATTCAGATCAATGGTAGCCCCTTTAATAGGAATCCAAAGCGGACCAAAATTATCACGCGTCCAACCCGTATTGTATCCGGCAGGATAAGTCGGACCACCTAATACATCCGGTTCAAGCACTATTCGCTTAACAGAACTTAGTTTGCCTGCAATAGCAAGCGCTTTTTTTGTAAGCGGTATGCGGTAAACAGGATTGAATTGCCCGCTTTCGTTTGGAGTAAAGCCCAGATAAGAAAGCAAATTCTGATCAGAAGCAAAAGCCCGGTCTTCTTTGCTAACCTCCATCAGGCGGAATTGCTCATCAGTAATAGCTGTTCCATCCGTCTGAATATAGTAATTCAGCTGCATGTTTTTAGGCTCTTTAGCCTTTTTACCATCAATATACACTACATTATTGCGCACTTCAAGACTATCGCCCGGCATTCCGATGCATCGCTTCACGTAATTTTCGCGCTTATCTACCGGTCGGTAGGTTATATCGCCAAAGGTCCCTTTATCAAGCAGAATACGCTCGCGGCCAACCTGATCGAGTAACGAGTAAAAGTCCGGATTCAATACCTTCAGCGTAACAGTATCGCCCGCAGGAAAGTTGAATACCACAATGTCGTTTCGTTTTACCACGCCAGTACCTTTCACTCTTTTATAGCCCCATTCGGGCCAGTCCAGATACGATTTGCAGTTCAGTACAGGCAATGTGTTCTGAACAAGCGGGAAGGAGAGGGGAGTATTTGGTACGCGAGGACCGTAACTTAATTTACTAACAAAAAGGTAATCGCCCACTAAAAGAGACTTTTCCAACGAGGAAGTCGGAATCTGATAGTTTTGGAAAACAAACAGATTAATAAAATACACGGCGATTAATGCAAAAAGAATATCGTCGATCCACTCCATCACAGAGCGGACAGTTTTGTTTTTTGATTGTTTCCATGCACCCCAGGGGATAAACTTGGTAAGAAAGATGTCAACAATAACAACAAGGCCAAAAAGCAGCCATGCATTTTCCATCCATAAAGCAAACATCATGTATAAGAAAGCCGCTACGGCAAACTTAATCCATTGTTTTTTTGTAATTGATTTCATTTTAGTTCGTAAAGATTAAAATTTAAACAGGTCTTTCATTCCGAGAAATCCTTTTTTTCCGGCGGTAAATTCGGCGGCTACAACGGCACCAAGAGCAAAACCCGCACGGCTCTTCGCATCATGTTTGATGCTGATATAATCAACTTCAGAATCGTAAATGATTTCATGAATACCGGGAACTTCGCCTTCTCTGATAGCATGAATAGCCAGGTCCGACGCATTCTCTTCAGTTTCCAGCACCCAGCGGTCTTTACGATCTACCTGTTCCAGGATACCTTCCGCCAGCGTGATGGCCGTGCCACTCGGAGCATCCAGCTTATGGATATGATGCGTTTCTGTCATCTTCACGTTGTAAGACGGGAAATTATTCATGATTTTAGCCAGGTAAGTGTTTACCGCAAAGAATATATTCACGCCTATACTATAGTTCGATGCGTAAAAGAATGTTTTACCTTCCTTGTCACACATTTCTTTTACCTCGTCTATTCTGTCCAGCCAGCCGGTTGTTCCCGACACCACAGGTACATCGGCAGCAAAACATTTCATGTAATTGTCCATTGCCGTTGAGGGAACAGTAAACTCGATAGCTACATCGGCACTTTTGAATGCTTCGGAGCCAAACTCTTCGGGATTACTTATGTCAACAATAGAAACGATCTCATGACCTCTGTCCAATGCAATCTTTTCGATGGTTTTACCCATCTTTCCGTAACCGATAAGCGCAATCTTCATAACTTTATATTGTAAAAATAATACCTTGGTTGAATTAGTTAACCCTTTAGCCTGCAAATATAAAGAAAATGAATTAGATTTGTGTTGTTAATCTTAACTTTGAGAAAATGGAACAATTATTGCATTACGTATGGATGTTTAAACTCTATCAACATGAATTAACCACAACCTCCGGCGAAAAAGTTACGGTACTCGATGCCGGGATATTGAATACCAACGCAGGACCTGATTTTTTTAATGCCAAGATCAAGATCGGCGACACCCTTTGGGCCGGAAGTATAGAAATTCACCATAAATCGTCGGATTGGAAAGTACACAAACACCATACAGATAAGGCGTACGACTCCGTCATACTCCATGTTGTTACTTCTGCCGATACGGAAGTTTTCCGTACCAACGGCCTCCAGATTCCACAGCTGGAGGTTGAATTTCCTTCCTCGATAGGAACCAATCTGGACTATCTGATGCGGAAAGATGTGTCAATTCCCTGTCTTGCCCGCCTGCATGAAATAGACTCCCTGCACATAAATTCGTGGATGGAGGCTTTGCTGAGTGAACGGTTGGAAAGAAAAATACAGGATATTTTTAGATTACTGGAACAGTACAATCAAGATTGGAACGAGGTTTTTTATGTGCTGCTCTCCCGCAACTTCGGGTTTGGCGTGAATACAGACGCCTTCGAACGGTTGGCCAGAAGCCTGCCGTTTCGGATTATTCAAAAGCAGCGAATAAGCATCTCCCAGATCGAAGCCCTCTTGTTCGGACAAGCCGGCATGTTGACCGATACGGATATTGAGTGCCATTATTACCGGCTGCTTCAGCGAGAGTATCAGTTTCTGAAACATAAATACCAGCTAAAACCTTTGGACGAGAGTCTTTTTAAAAGTCTTCGTACCCGTCCGGTTTACTTTCCGCATCTTAAGCTGGCTCAGCTGGCGTCCATCTGGATGCAGCACGATACGCTTTTTTCGGCAATACTGGAAGCCGGCACACCAAGGCAGTTGAAACAATATTTCCGGGCAGAGCCCTCCGATTATTGGGAAACCCATTATCATTTCAGGCACACATCCCCAAAACAGGAAAAGTCGTTGGGCGAAAATGCCCTGAACATCGTCCTCATCAATACCGTAGTACCTCTGTTCTTTGCATACGGCGTTAAAAACAACCGTCCCGAATACAATGAAAAGGCCCTTCGCTTACTGGAAAGTATTCCGGCCGAGCGGAATAGCATTGTATCGTCCTTTACTGAAGCGGGAGTACAGGTCAGAAATGCCTGCGACAGTCAGGCGTTGATTCAGCTAAAAAGGGCCTACTGCGAAACCAAGAAATGTATGTATTGCAGGATAGGATACCGTTTGTTAAAGCATTCGTAACAAGATCTCCCTCTTTCGAAAGAGAGCGATTTGATTAAAAGGTGTTTAAATGCTTATTCTATCGGCATAACTTTGTACTTTTGTCCCATTGCATAAAAGATAGAGTCAATGAACCAACAATTTTTGAGAAATAGTATTGCTGTACTGATTGGCATTTTTCTTCTGGTGGTGATGTATTCCTGTGCTAACATGGCATCTCCCAACGGAGGACCTTACGATGAAACGCCTCCCCGTTTTGTTACCAGTACACCTGCGCCCAATCAAACGAACTTTAAAGGAAAGAAGGTTGAAATAGAATTTGATGAGTTGATCCAGATTGACAAACCTACCGAGAATGTGATTGTAACACCTCCCCAGCGATTGCTTCCGGTGATTCAGGCCAGGGGAAGAAAGGCGGTAGTCGAACTGGAAGATTCGCTGAAAGCCAATACAACCTATACAATCGACTTTACGAATTCTATTTCCGACAATAACGAGAAAAATGTATTCGAAAACTATTCGTTTGCGTTTTCCACGGGCAACACGATAGACTCCCTCGAAATATCCGGCACATTGTTAAACGCCGAGAACCTGGAACCGATGCCGGGTATTACCATTGGTTTGCATAGTAGTGTGGAGGATACCGCTTTTTCTAAACAACCTTTCGACCGGATTTCACGAACCAACGATAAAGGGAAATTTACCATCCGCAACATTGCCATGGGAAGCTACCATGTGTTTGGTCTGAACGACATCAACCGCGACTATATGTTTGACCAGCCCGGCGAAGATATAGCCTTTTCCGATTCTCTCTACACAACAACCTTCGAGTTCACCTCCCGGAACGATACGGTCTGGAAGGACTCGCTTACGGTCGATTCCATCAAACTGGTTAACTACACACGGTTTATGCCAGACAACATTCAGCTGTTGCTTTTTAAGGAAAAATTCGACCGGCAGTATCTTACTAAATCAGAAAGAACGCAGGAAAACAGGTTTACTCTCCGGTTTAATTCGCCGGTCGACACAGTTCCTGCTCCCAGATTGCTGAATGTGGAGCCTCAACAATCCAAGTGGTATGTGTCGCAGAAAACAGAAGAAGATAAGGCCGTTCATTACTGGCTTACCGACTCTCTGTTATGGAAACAGGACACACTCAAGGTGGAAGTAAACTATATGAAAAGCGATTCACTAAACATATTACGTAATCAGACTGATACGTTGCAGCTTGTTTTGCGTAAAAAGAAAGAAGTAAAACAAAAAAGGAAAAAGGGAGAGCCCGAACCTATCCAGTTTTTGGGAATGAACGTGGATGTACCTTCTTCCATGGATGTTTTTGATACGGTATCTGTTGTATTTGACGAACCCGTACTGGATCTTAAAAAAGAACTGTTTTACCTTGATATGAAAGTGGATACTGTATGGACGCCGGTGGACTTCTCCTTTTATCAGGACAGTACCAATGCGCTGGGATACTATATCGACAGAGAGTGGAAGTATGGCGAAAGCTACCGTCTGGAAGTAGACTCCGCTACAATTTTCAGTCTGTACAGTAAGTGGAACAATGGCTTCTCGGCCGAATTCAACATAAAGAAAGAAGACGATTACGGCAACCTCTATATTAACTTGTCTGGTGTGGATACTACGGCTTTTGTCGAATTGATGAATGCCAGTGATCAGCCTGTAAGAAAAGCTCCGGTTAAAGAGGGAGGTGTTCTTTTTATGGATCTAAAGCCGGATAAGTATTATGCCCGAATCATTCTCGATTGGAATAACAATGGAAAATGGGATCCCGGCAAGTATTCGGAGAAGCGACAGGCGGAGACTGTCTACTATTATCCCGGATTCTTTACCGTTATGCAAAACTTCGATGTGGAAGAAAGCTGGGATGTGAAGGCGGTACCGGTTGTAAAGCAGAAACCTTTGGAAATAACCAAGAATAAGCCTAAAGAGGCTACAAAAAAGAAGAGGGATTATAAAAATGAAGGAAGACAATCGTCCGGAAGTTCAAGCTCGTCAGGCATGCCTTTCTAAAGCATTCCTCGGGTTTCTTATCCTGCTGCTTGCATTCCCGTTTACGGGAGTAAAGAGTCAGTGTGCCATGGAGAATAATGTTTTTCTCCCCGGAGAACGTTTACAAATGGAAGTGTACTTTAAGTGGGGATTGCTGATGCCTAAGGCAGGAAACGTTACCCTGTCGGTCAATAACACCAATGGTGGGGCAGCCTATCGTTACCGGTTGTTGTTTAAAACCACCTCCATGTTCGATCATATCTTTAAAATGCGGGATACCATCGATTGCTATTATTCCAAAGATATGCAGCTTTTGCGTAGTCAGAAGCGGGTAAACGAAGGAGGCAAATACAATGTGGACGATCTGACCTTCACTTACAACGAAGGCTTGACCCGGGTTCGCTCGCATCGGTATAACCTGGAAAAGACTAAAATTGACACAACACTTGTCAGCGAGAATTGCATGACCGATATGCTGGGAGCAACCCTGTTCCTTCGCATGTACGATATATCTTCCATGTCGACCGGAGATGTGATTCCTTTTCGTATCGCCGTTGGCCGCGACAGGGTTAATGTCCGGTTCCGGTATGCCGGACAGCGTATTGTTGAGCAGGGAGACAATGTAAAGTTTAAAACAAAGCTATTCTATATGGATATCTTCGACGAAGCCTTTACGGAAACCAAAGAAGCGGTAGAAGTATGGATAAGCGACGATGAAAACAAAATACCTATCAAAATAAAGGCCAAACTCAAAGTTGGTTCGGCCGAGGTACATTTCAAAAGCATAAGCGGAAACCGTCATCCGTTTACCAGCCGAATTGATATTCCCTCCAGATAAACACGCTCCTTTTTAAAGTATAGGCTCGAAGGGTAGCGGTTTGTCCTTGCGGTAACCTGTACCGCTGAAAGTTGCAATCAACTCTCCGGCTTCGTTGGTAACTCTCACTTCGCAGCTGGATATCCGTTTGTGGTTGTACACTTCGGTTGCCTTGGCATACAGAAACCCGGAAGCTTCACTTTTAAAAAACCGGATATTGCTTTGAATGGAAAGGGTGAGTCGGGCATGACTGTTGGTGGCAGCAGCAAAAGCAAGATCGGCAAGGGTAAAGATGGCACCACCCTGGCAAACTCCGCCGCCGTTGTGGTGCATTTCCTTAATCTCCATGCGGGCCCTGGCAAAACCGTTACCAACCTCCAGCAACTCAACTCCGGCAAAAAGGGCGAACTTGTCGCCCTTTAAGAATTCGTCTATCGTCATATCCTTCTTATTTGGACAGCTTCCACTCGGCTCCGTCCTTGGTATCCTTTATTTCGAATCCCATAGCGGTAAGCTCGTTACGGATTTTATCCGAAGTAGCCCAATCCTTGTTATCTTTGGCCTGCTTGCGGATGGTAAGCAGCAAGTCCACCGCTTTTCCGAATGCTTCGGTGTTGGCGCCGGCGGCAACAACAGTATCCTGCATTCCCAGTATGTCAAACAGGAAGAGATGGAATACACTTTTCAGCTCTTCGATATCTTCGGTTGTAAGCGTAGCCTGACCAGCCAGTACGGAATTGATTCCGCGGGTGGCATCAAACAGATGCGAAATAACAATCGGACTGTTTAAATCGTCGTTCATCGCTTCGTAACACTTGGCACGCAATCCCTTTACATCAACCGATGAGGTTGCCGATGCCTTTAGTTTATCCAGGTGCGACCAGGCCTCCATTAAACGCGATAAACCCTTTTCCGATGCCTGTAAGGCTTCGTTGCTAAAGTCTACCGTGCTGCGGTAATGCGCCATCAGGATAAAGAAACGGATAGTCATCGCGCTGTAAGCCTGTTCAAGCGAAGCATGACTACCGGCAAAGAATTCGTCCAGCGTGATAAAGTTGCCAAGACTCTTTCCCATCTTCTGTCCGTTGATGGTAATCATATTGTTGTGCATCCAGTAATGAACAGCCTCTTTTCCCTGCGAAGCAACCGCCTGGGCAATCTCGCATTCGTGGTGCGGGAAGATCAGGTCCATGCCACCTCCGTGGATATCAAAACTCTCGCCCAGGTACTTTTTACCCATGGCCGTACATTCACAATGCCATCCCGGGAAGCCATTGCTCCAGGGAGAAGGCCAGCGCATGATATGTTCCGGTGCCGCACACTTCCAAAGAGCAAAGTCAACGCTGTTACGCTTCTCGTCCTGTCCATCCAGGGCACGGGTAGTATTGAGCATATCTTCCACATTGCGACCCGAAAGAACGCCGTAGTTGTGGGCCTTGTTGTATTTCTCCACATCAAAATAAACCGAACCTTCGCTTTCGTAAGCAAAACCGTTGGCTATAATCTGCTTTACAAGCTCAATCTGTTCGATGATATGTCCCGATGCATGTGGCTCAATGCTGGGTGGAAGCACATTAAGGGCATCCATGGCCTTGTGGTACCTGTTCAGGTAATACTGAACTACTTCCATAGGTTCCAGCTGTTCCAGTCGAGCCTTCTTGGCAATCTTGTCTTCGCCGGCATCAGCATCATTTTCCAAATGACCAACGTCGGTTATATTGCGTACATATCTTACTTTGTATCCAAGGTGCGAAAGATAGCGGAACAACAGATCGAATGTAATGGCAGGGCGGGCATGTCCCAGATGGGCATCACCGTATACCGTCGGACCGCAAACGTACATTCCCACATGTTGTTCGTGCAAAGGTACGAACTGTTCCTTTTTTCTTGTAAGCGTGTTGTAAATGCTTAATGGATGTTCCATAACTTTATAAACTTTATTGAGGTTACAAATATACATATTTTGGATGACATAGCTAACTATTTGCATGAGTCAAATCAAGGAGCCGTTATTGAAAGAAATAATTCAGTATCTTTGTTGTTTAAAACAATATAGATATGAAACAGCTTACACTTCTATTATTCTCTCTTCTTTTATTTTCCTGCGGAGAAAAAAAGACGTCCGAAAAGATGGTATCCGTAACCATAGAACCTCAGAAATATTTTGCCGAGAAGATAGCCGGAGACAAATTCATCATCAATTGCGTGGTTCCATCGGGGCAAAGTCCCGAAACATACGATCCTACTCCTCAGCAGATGATCAATATCGGCAAAAGTCTTGCTTACCTAAAGATTGGATACATTGGATTCGAAATGGCCTGGATGGATAATATCATTCAGAACAATCCAAACCTGAAAATCTTTGATCTTTCCGAAGGAATCTCCTTAATCGGTAATCCGGACGAAGAGATGCATGAAGCCCATGCCGATGAAGCCGGCGAGCACGAGGACGAGCACGAACACCAGCATACAGGAACAGACCCTCATACCTGGAACTCTGTTGCCGGAGCAAAAACCGTTGCATGGAATACATTACAGGCTTTTATCGCGCTGGATAAAGAAAACACCCAGTATTACTTTACAAATTATACGGCGTTACTCGCTGAAATAGAGAAAACGGAAGCTGTCATTAATAAACTGCTCGACGGATTAAACAACCGCACGTTTATTATTTACCATCCGGCTCTTGGCTATTTTGCCAACGAATACCAGCTTACCCAGCTTTGCATAGAGATGGACGGCAAGGAACCAAGTCCGGCGCAGTTAAAGGAGTTGGTCGATGTTGCCCGTGCCAACAATACCCGTGTGGTATTTATTCAGCAGGAGTTTGATCAGAAGAACGCCGAACTTATTGCCCGTGAAACAGGTTGTAAGTTAGTGCGGATTAATCCGCTTTCTTATAACTGGAGTGAAGAAATGATTAAAATCGCTCAATCATTAAAAGATGCAGAAGCTAATTGAAATAAAAGATGTAATAGCCGGCTATGGCAGCAAAACGGTTTTAAGGGATGTTTCTCTGGATATCTACGAAGGAGATTTCCTTGGAATAATTGGTCCGAACGGGGGTGGAAAAACAACCTTGCTGAAGGTTATCCTTGGCTTGTTGCAGCCCTCTTCGGGAACTATCCGGTTTTATCAGGGCAGTCAGCAGGTGCCCTTTCTTCGCATAGGCTATTTACCTCAGCTTAATAACATCGACAAGAAGTTTCCCATCACTGTTCGCGATGTGATTGCCTCTGGCCTGGCTTCAGAGAAGCGATGGATCCGGGGGTTTAATGACCAGCAAAACAAACGAATTGATACGGTGGTGACCGAGATGGGTCTCGAAAACCTTGTTAAACGACCTATCGGCGAACTCTCAGGTGGACAGCTTCAGCGGGTTTTGCTTGGACGGTCCATCGTGTCCGATCCCCAGGTGCTCATCCTGGACGAACCCAATTCGTATGTGGACAAGCGTTTTGAATCGCATTTCTACCGCTTATTGGACGAGATAAACAAGAAAAGCGCCATTGTGCTGGTTTCGCACGATATAGGAACCGTGCTTTCCATGGTTAAGAATATAGCCTGTGTAAATGAGACAGCCCATTACCATTCGGGCGCCGACATATCCGAAAACTGGCTAAATGAAAAGTATGCCTGTCCGATCGAATTGATAGGGCATGGAAATCTTCCTCACAGGGTATTGAAAAAACACGACGACGATACATGTACCCACTCGCACTCATAGGACTACCCGAAATTGGCTACATCGTTGCCATAGCCAGTGTTATCTTCGGGATAACCGCCGTA
>JAGPJL010000094.1 GCA_018054455.1 Parabacteroides sp. | reverse complement strand
ATAAGCCCGGCATCTTTCAATTCATTTAAATGTTGCGACACGGTTGCTTTTGCGATAGGTAATTCATCGTGAATGTCGCCAAAAAAACAACTGTCCTGAGAAGCAAGGAAAGACAGAATGGCTATTCTGGCAGGATGTCCCATTGCCTTAGTAAAACGTGCTATCTGTTCATGCTGTGCTGTATAGCCTTTTTTATTTTCTTTTTCCATATCAGTTGAATTGTATGTTCGCAAATATACGAACACGATTTGTATAAACAATATTTATTTTGCTTTTTTAAGCCATCTCTGGCCGTCTCATGCATGACTGGTTAGGCTAAAAGAAAAAATAGCGGAAGATAATCTTTCAAATCAATACGTAATTGTTTCAGTGCCTGCTGGATCCGGTAGTCAACGGTTTTAGCCGAAACATTCAGACGCAGACCTATCTCTTTGTAAGTCATTTTTTGAAACCTGTTCATTTCAAAGGCTTCGCGGTAACTTTCCGGCAAAGCAAGAATTGCGTTCTCGATCCTTTTGCTCAGTTCTTCTACTTCATAAAAATCGGGATTTTCATAAAGAGATTGAAGACTTTCGTGAAGAGTATTAAATATCCGTTGTTTTAATTCGTTTCTGCTTATTAATGTAAGGCACCTGTTTTTTACAGCTTTAAATAAATAGCTTTTGGGCGAAGACTCCCATATGGGCGCATCATGGTTCTCCCAGAACCAAATCATAACTTCCTGCGCAATTTCCTGTCCATCTTCTAATTCGACAAATTGGCTGGCATAAGCGCATAAAGCAGGATAATGGCGCAGAAAAAAAACTTCAAAAGCTTTTTCGTTTCCTTTTTGAATGAGATTATAGAGCTGTTCGTCGGTATTTTGAGAAGTGTAGTCAGGCATCCAATAACTATCTTTTCTGCAAACATAATACTTTTTAAGCTTTTGATGGATAAATTTTAAAAAAAAATGTATTTGTGTTTAGGACATTCCTTTTCTTGTTAGTCATATATATAAATAAACAGAAAAATGGTTGGTGGCATAATCATAGTTGATGAAGCATTATTACTCAGGTATTATTCCGGAGAAGTAACAGCTGATGAGAAGGTTTCGATAGAACAATGGCTTTCGAAGTCTGAAGAAAACAGAAAAATGGCAAAAGATATATATTATCTATGTTTTGCTGTAGATACTTTGCAAACGATGAAATCGGTAGATTCGCATGAAGCATTAATAAAAGTGAAGAAAACTGTTAAAAATCGTAGACGGTTATCTCCTTTTATGTGGGTGCAACGAATCGCAGCAGTACTTTTTATTCCATTGTTGTTAGGAACAATTTTAAATGCGTTAAAAGAAGAACCGGTGGAATATATGGAGATTCGGACTACTCCCGGTATGGTGGCTTCTGTAGATCTTCCCGATGGAACAAAGGTATGGCTTAATTCGGATTCTTATCTTCGGCATCCGGTGAAGTTTACCGGAGAAACGAGAGATGTAGTTTTGAAGGGCGAGGCCTATTTTAAAGTGACCCGTAATGAGAAAGCCCCATTTCGGGTTAATACCAAAGCGGACATGCAGATTGAGGTATTAGGTACTGAATTCAATATAGATGCCTATGATGAAAATCCGTATGTTACTACAACACTGATTTCCGGCTCTGTGAAAGTAAACTATTTTGATGAAAACAATCAGGGCGAGAATCTGGTAATGAAACCTGGACAAAAAGTCTTTTATGATGAATATTCCAAAAAGATTACTTTATCAGAACCATTTATTCCAGCAGAAGTAGCATGGAAGGATGGAAAGATAATTCTTCGGAATACATCGCTGGAGGAAACATTGAAACTATTAAGCCGAAGGTTTAATGTAGACTTTGTTTTAAGGAACAAAGCACTTAAAGATAATTATTTTACGGGAACTTTTGAAAAGCAGCAATTGCCGCGTATTCTGGAACATCTTCGTATTTCATCCAATATCAGGTATAGGATTGTTGATCCGAAAGCCGGCGACGAAGGATTGAAAGAAAGAAGCAAAGTGGAGTTGTATTAATAACGACTAATTTGTTAAACCATAAAAATAAAAACAGGAATGAAAACGCGTTCACCTTAAAACAAAACATACGGGAAAATATTGGCGTATTTCCCCGTATGAAACAATTGCTTACTTGTTTGGCGACAAGTTAGCAGCAATCGTTATTTTTCTAACTTTAAATCCTTGCAAAAATATGACAAATTATTCAGACGTCCAACCCCTTAGGGTGCTGACGCTACCATTTATTATCTTGAACAAAATACCTTTATGTATGAAACTGACAGTTCTCTTGTTGTTTCTTTCCATCGGGTTAACTCATGCAACCAGTAGTTACGGGCAATCGACCACACTATCGCTCGAAGTTAACAACGCGACCGTTCAGGACGTGTTGGATAAAATTGAGTCTCAGTCAGACTTCCATTTCTTCTACAACAACAAACAGATAAACACAAAACGTGTGGTATCTATGAAAAAAACGAAGGAGAATGTTTTCACAATTCTGAATGAGCTGTTTAATGGCACAGATGTTTCTTATCAGGTTATGGATAAGAATATCATACTGTCAAACATTAGAAAAACAGAAAAACAAGAAGTTCAGCAAACCGGAAATAAAATTTCGGGTGTAGTAACCGATGCGTCGGGCGAGCCAATCATTGGTGCAAATGTTTTTGAAAAAGGATCTCCTATGAACGGAACCATTACAGACATTGACGGAAAGTTTTCAATTGCTGTTCCTGTTAATGGATCATTGGTTGTTTCCTACATTGGATATGAGACACAAACAGTTGCTGTTGCAGATAAAAAAAACTTTAAAGTTGTACTTAAAGAAGATTCTGAAGTAATCGGCGAGGTAGTAGTTGTAGGTTACGGTACACAGAAAAAAGCAAACTTAACGGGTGCTGTTGCTTCGGTAGACTTGGGTAAAACATTGGAAAGCCGTCCGGTTGCCGATGTAGGTCGCGGATTGCAGGGCTCGGTTCCAGGTCTTTCTGTTGTTATTCCCAGTGGTGAAGTTGGTTCTGATCCGGTTATGAAGATTCGTGGTCAGATTGGTTCTATAAAAGGAAGCTCCAATCCGCTAATATTGTTGGATAACGTTGAGATTCCTAGTATACAGATGGTTAATCCAGACGATATTGAATCTATTTCTGTATTGAAAGATGCTGCATCTTCTTCCATTTACGGAGCTAAGGCTGCATTTGGTGTAATTTTGATTACAACCAAGAAAGGGGCTAAGACAGAAAGTATAAGTGTACAATATTCAAATAACTTCTCTTGGCAGAAAGTTGCCAAAGACATTAATCTTGCTGGTATTGATGCATTGGAATATTCATTGCTTGCTGCCGAAAGAGTTGGTAGTTCAATGGCTGGAGCTTTCTGGAAAGTAGACCGTACCAGCTTTGAGAAATCAAAAGAATGGTTAAGCAAATACAATGGTAAAGTTGGTTCAAACGACCCAATGCTATACGGAAGAGACTGGTATGTGGATGGTTCCTATAAAATGGGGGTTCGCCTTTACGATGCTTACGATTATATGGTTGATGAATGGACGCCTTCGCAGAATCACAACTTGTCATTGAATGGTAAAAGTGGTAAGGTTTCTTACAATATCGGTTTAGGTTATCTTGGTCAGAGCGGGATGCTTAAACAGGCTAAAAAAGATGATTTCACTCGTTACAATGCCAGCGTTAAGTTAAGCTCTGAAATCAACAAATACATAACTGTTCGCGGTGGTATTTTGTTTTCGGATCGTATCAAACAGTATCCGTACGCTACCAATTCAACTACAGCCGACCCATGGTTGTATGTTTACCGCTGGGGACCGCTTTCTCCGTTCGGAACAGAAGATGGCGAAGCTCTTCGCAGTCCGGCTTCCGAAATTGCCAGTTCAAATACTGCCAAACAGGAATATAGTTATACGAATGTGAATGTGGGTGCCACCTTTACAATTACAAAAGATTGGACAGTGGATGCCGATTATACGCATGCTAATCAGGAATATATATGGAACAGACCAGGAACACGCTTTTCTGCCAGAAACGCTTGGGTAGGTGCCATTGCCAAGACAGACGAAAGCGGCAATCCTCTTTATGTAAATAATGAAGGAGCAGAGGTTGCTTCGGGTACTGCCGGATCTATGCCAGCTTACGAATTGCCTTATACAATGTATACAGGTCTAGGTTCGAATCCAGATCATATTTACCGCCGTTCAGAAAATTCAAAACAGGGAACATTTAATATGTTTACTACCTACAATTTGAAACTGAATGATATTCATTCGTTTAAAGTAATGGCGGGTATCAACAGGGTAACCTATAAGCTGCAGTATAACTGGTCGCAAAAAACAGAGCTGTTCGACATCAACAATCCTCAGTTTGATCTGGCAAACGGAACACAAACTGCCGGTGGAGGAACAGAATGGGAATCGCAGTTAGGATATTTTGGCCGTGTAAACTATATTTTGAAGGATAAATACCTTTTTGAAGCGAATTTACGCTATGATGGATCATCTAAATTCCCGAAAGAATTGAAATGGAGAACCTTCCCATCTTTCTCTGCAGGATGGATTGTTTCCAACGAAAGTTTCATGGAAGGGCTGAACCCTACATTAAGCACGTTGAAACTAAGAGGATCGTGGGGTACCATCGGTGATCAGACTGTTTCAAACACACTGTATGTTCCTACGATGACTTCCATGAATACAACCTGGTTAAACGGGGATACGAGGTATCAGGCATATAAAACACCAAATGCTGTTGATGCTAATATTACATGGCAGGATATTGAGAACCTGAATATAGGTGCCGATTTCCGTTTCCTTAATGATAAGCTTGGTGTTACCTACGACTGGTACGAACGTACTACGAAGAATATGATTGTTCCGGGTCTTGAAGTGCCTTATACTTTTGGGGGTGACGAACCCGAAGGAAACTATGGCGAGCTGAGAACAAGAGGTTGGGAAGTTGCTGTGGATTTTAATCACCGTTTTAAAAACGGATTGGGAATTAACCTGATGGCAACCTTGTCTGATGCTACTTCGGTAATTACAGGCTACCCCGAAGCTGCAGCCAAAACAGTAACAAACGCATCAGCTTACTACAAGGGATTACAGATTGGAGATATCTACGGATACCGTACAGATCGTTTGTATCAGAAAGATGATTTTGAATATGATAGCAATGGAAGCCTTATTCCAATTACGGTTGATGGATATTCTGTTTACAAATTGAAAGGTGAAAATCCTTCCTATCAGGGATTCCTGCAAAACTCATCCAACTTTAAGTTTGGTCCGGGTGATGTTAAATTTACAGACCTTAACGGAGATGGAAAGATTAACAACGGAAGTGCAGTAGTAGGAGATAGCGGTGATATGGAAGTTATCGGTAATTCAACACCACGTTACCAATATGGTTTACGTCTGGGTGTAGATTACAAGGGAATTGATTTCTCTGTATTTTTCCAGGGTGTAGGTAAACGCGATATTTGGGGAGACGGATTCCTTGCTATTGCAGGTTACAACTCTTCGGATGGTGCCATGCCTCAGACTTTTGCCGGTGATTTCTGGAAAGAAGACCGTACAGAGGCATTTTATCCACGTGCCTACAACAATGCGGGAAGTGCAAAAAGCAATAATATGCAGGTACAATCCCGCTATATGTTAGATATGTCTTATTTTAGAGTTAAGAATATAACAGTAGGTTATTCTTTACCAAAAGACATTATCAAGAAGGCTTACTTGTCGAATGCCCGCATTTATATGTCTGTGGAAAATTTCTTTACATTTGATAATTTAAGAGACCTTCCTATCGATCCTGAATCAGTTTCCGGATACTCTATGTTCAACTCATCGAACTATAACTCAGGTCGTACCGGTGTTGGTTCTCCTTTGTTTAAGAGTCTTTCGGTAGGTGCTCAGTTAACTTTCTAAAAAATCAGATTCATGAAAACAAATATAAAGATAAAGAATAGTATTTCGGCATTGGTTTTGGTAATGCTGTTAATCCTGCCTGGATGTAGCGACGATGTGCTGGATCGTTCACAATTAAATAGTCCGGACGACGAGAATTACTGGACTCAGGAAAGTAACTTACGGTTGTACGCGAATGAGTTTTACACCGAATTTTTCGTTGGTTACAATGCAACCTGGGGAGTAGATTATACCCCAATCAGAGGATTTACATTTAATGATGACGTGGTTAGTTCTAATGTTCAGGAACTTTTCGAAAACAGTGTTCCCAATACAAGAGGTACAAGCACAAATACTGTACCGGGTTGGTTGTCGGAATATAGCGGACCGAATTTGTATTTTGGATGGATTCGTAAATCCAATCTTATGTTGGATCGTATGGACAACAAAATGACTGGCATACTTACTCCCGAAGCATACAACCACTGGTCTTCGGTTGCAAAGTTTTTCCGCGCGCTGGATTATTGCCGGTTGGTAAGTGTTTTTGGAGATGTGCAGTATTACGACAAATTGGTTGAAACATCTGACACCGAAGAGTTATATAAAGACCGTACTCCACGTAACGAAGTGATGGATGCCGTTTACAATGATTTTAAAACTGTTTTGGCGACTATGCGTGCCACCGATGGAGCTCAGTACCTGAATAAATACGTTGCAGCTGGTTTTATTTCACGGGCAATGCTTTTTGAAGGTACCTGGCAGAAATATCATAAAGGTGATACAGAAAGAGCCAAGAAATTTTTAGAATTCTCCGCTGAGGCAGCTGAAATAGTAATGAATAGCGGTAAATACAAAATTGATGGCGATTTCCGTTCTCTTTTTGGATCGGAAGATCTGAGCAGCAACAAAGAATGTATCCTTTTCAGACATTATAGCGCTGGTCAGACTATTACCCACCATATTGCATCCTATTGCAATCTTACAGAAGGACAAACCTACGCAGCCAACCTGAGTCTGGTTAAATCATTTATTTGTAATGACGGCAATGTATGGCAGAATTCTTCGGTCGAAAAGGCTAATTCATTTAGTATTGCCGATCTTGTTAAGACACGCGACCCTCGTTTCGAAGCTACATTCTGGGATCAGCCCCGTTCTCAATCTGCTTCATTGCTTTATACGGTTAAATTTATTGATCGTGTGGGACCAACATTCGCGGAAAAAGGAAACTATCCTGCCAAGTATTCAAGTTCAACAAATACAAATGACGCCCCGGTAATCCGTTATGCCGAAGTTCTTTTGAACTGGATCGAAGCGAAAGCAGAACTGGCTACTCTTGGTGGAGCGGCTGTAACACAGGCGGATATTGATAAATCTATCAACAGCATCCGCAACCGTACACTGGCTCCCGAAGCGATTGCAAAAGGTGTAGTTAAAACTCCAGCCATGAGTCTGACAGCTTTGCCTAACGATCCTTCACGCGACGCAGATGTTCCTGCATTGATCTGGGAAATTCGTCGCGAACGTAGAATGGAACTATACTATGAATATTCTCGTTTGCTGGACATCAAACGCTGGAAGAAAATAGACTATATGAATGGAACAACGAATCCGGATCTTCTAAAGGGAATCTGGGTTAACATAAAATCTGAAATACCAACACTCTTAACAGCCGGACGGGTTGGAAAATTGCAGGTTCAGAAAGCCGATGGCACTGTTGTTGTGTATAACGGTTCCAACGAAGATGATTTGGTTGGTTACTATCTGCCCGAAGGTGTAAAGAACAGAGATGCATTTACCGACAGAGTTTATATGGCTCCGGTTGGAAAGAATCAGATTGATTTGTTCAAGTCCAGAGGATTTACACTCACCCAGACTACAGGTTGGGAGTAATAAACGATAGTTGATCTTACTTTGAATAAAACTCATACTAACAAGGAGTTTTAATTAACTCCTTGTTAGTTTTTCATACTATTAATTACTTAAAGATCTCCGATCGTGAAGGTATTAAAATTGATATGTCTTTTCTCTTTATTCACTTTATTCGGTCATGCACAAACGAAACAGGTTGTAACAGGAGCTGAATCTACCGGTGAATATTTTCCCCTCTTGAAGAATCAGCGGATTGCCGTATTATCAAATCATACAGGTATGGTTGGCGATGAACATTTGGTTGATATGCTTAAAAGGTTGAAGTTTAATGTGGTGTGTATCTTTTCGCCCGAACACGGGTTTAGAGGAAATGCCGATGCGGGAGAACATGTTTCCAGCTCGACAGATACAAAAACAGGGATTCCTATTCGCTCTCTTTATGAAGGCAATACCGGAAGACCTGCGGAAGAAACCATGCACTCTTTCGATGTGCTGGTGGTGGATATACAGGACGTTGGTCTTCGGTTCTATACCTATTACGCAACCATGGTGCGCATGATGGACGCTTGTGCCATGTACCAAAAGAAAATGATCATACTTGACCGTCCCAATCCTAACGGACATTATGTAGACGGTCCGATTCTGGATATGAAATACAAGTCGGGAGTAGGCTGGCTGCCTGTACCTATTGTACACGGAATGACGCTAGGCGAAATAGCCCTGATGGTAAATGGCGAGAAATGGCTGCCGGAACAACGTAAATGCGATGTTAGTGTAATCAAATGCAAAAACTATACCCATCAAACCATGTATCAGTTACCAATTGCTCCGTCTCCCAATCTGCCGGACATGAAATCTGTATATATGTACCCTTCTACCTGTTTTTTTGAAGCTACCCCCGTTAGTTTGGGTAGAGGAACAGACAAACCTTTTCTGGTTTATGGTCATCCCAATATGCTTGGCTATACTTTTAGTTTTATCCCCCGAAGTATTCCCGGCGCTAAAAATCCGCCACTGCTCAATAAACTTTGTTATGGAGTTAATTTAAGTAACACTCCGGATAAAGATATTTGGGAAAAAGGTGTAGATTTGACGTATCTGATAGATGCTTATAACAACTTAAACCTGGACGATCATTTCTTTCGTCCTTTCTTTGAGAACCTTATAGGTGTTGATTATGTACGTAAAATGATAAAAGAAGGCAAATCGGCGGACGAAATTAAAGCCATGTGGAAAGATGATGTACTTAAATTTAAAAAGCAACGGGCCCCTTATTTGTTATACGAAGAATAATTGTCAGATAAACGGATTCGAATACCAGATAACACGACAGAGACGGCTGATTTCTGTCTATTTTATGAATAAATAAAGTATATAGTAATGACACCATTTCTTGTATTAACAACGATCACGGTTTATTTCCTGGTTTTGTTTTTTATATCGTGGCTGGCGGGAAGGAACGCCGATAATCAGGGATTCTTTATTGGAAACAGAAAATCATCGTGGTACGTTGTCGCGTTTGCCATGATAGGTTCCAGTATTTCGGGGGTAACCTTTATTTCCGTTCCCGGTTGGGTGGCTGTAAACAACTTCTCTTACCTGCAAATGGTATTGGGTTTTGTTACCGGTACACTTATTATTGCTTATGTGCTGATCCCGCTTTTTTATAAAATGAAGGTCGTCTCTATTTACGAATACCTGGAAAACAGATTTGGAATTACAACCTATAAAACGGGTGCCTGGTTCTTCTTTATTTCTAAAATGCTTGGAGCTTCCGTTCGTTTGTTTCTGGTTTGTGTGGTTTTACAACTGCTTGTTTTCGACCCAATGAACCTGCCTTTCACACTCAACGTGTTTTTCTCGGTTGCCCTGGTTTGGCTGTATACATTTAATGGAGGTGTTAAATCTCTTATCTGGACCGATACGCTGAAGACTTTCTGTCTTATTATTTCGGTTGTGCTATGTATCTATTACATTGCGACAGATTTGAATATGGGTTTTTCTGATATGGTGAGTTCTATCACGGGTAACGATTACTCTAAAATATTTTTCTTTGAAGACGGTAATGATAAACGTTTCTTTTGGAAGCAATTCCTTGCAGGCGTATTTACGGTTATTGCCATGACAGGTTTGGATCAGGATATGATGCAGCGGAATCTAAGTTGCAAAAATTTTAAGGATTCTCAAAAGAACATGGTTACCAGTGTTGTTTTCCAGTTTGTTGTCATTTCGCTATTCCTGATGTTGGGTGTTTTACTGTATATCTTTGTTGATACGAAAGGCATTCAGATGCCAGCTAAATCGGACGAATTATTTCCAATGATAGCAACGCAGGGTTATTTCCCCAATATTGTAGGTATTCTCTTTATTGTTGGTCTTATCTCTTCTGCTTATTCTGCAGCAGGTTCTGCCTTAACGGCGCTGACTACCTCTTTTACAGTGGATATTTTGGGGAGTCTGAAGACGAAGACGGACCAGGAAGCAACCAAATCACGTAAACGGGTACATATAGGAATGGCTTTTGTAATGGGTATCGTAATTGTTGTATTCAATGCGCTGAACAATACCAGTGTGATCGATGCGGTTTATATTGTGGCAAGCTACACCTATGGTCCTATTCTCGGTCTGTTTGCTTTCGGTATTTTTACCAGGAAAGCGGTTAAAGACAAGTATATTCCTCTAGTGGCTGTTCTTTCGCCTGTCTTGTGTTTTATTCTGGATGAGAATTCTCAAAAATGGTTTAACGGCTATTCATTCAGCTACGAGTTGCTTATCCTAAACGCGTTTTTCACCTTCATCGGTCTTCTCTTGTTAACGAAAAAAGAAACAGTAAAATGAAGAAATATTTTTTGTGCTCTACTTTATTTGCGTTGATGTTTATAAGCGGACAGGCTGTTTTTGCGCAGAATGGTTCGAACGGCATCAAACAATCTATAGCAAGCTTTCTTAATGCCTACGCAGAGAAAGAACTTTCCATCGGTCGGATTGAGGTAGAATCTCTGACTATAACAGAAAAAGATAAACGGGTTAGAATTCAGGCCTCGGTCAATTGTTCTTATATTCCCTTTACCGAAGCCGGTGTAAAAACTATCTATGAATCAATCAGGAGTTTGCTTCCGTCGTCTTATGCTAAATACAAAATTGAGCTGATAACAGACAAACAACTCATAGAAACGTTGGTAACCGGACAAAAAAGAAAGTATACATTCCGTAATAAGACGGATAAACCGTTGATTACGGCGGTCTCCAAATCTTATACGCCCGAACGGGGGTTATTGAATAAACACATCGCGCTTTGGCAGAGTCACGGTTACTATTTTGAATCCAAACTGAATCGATGGGAATGGCAACGTGCCCGAATCTTTCAGACTGTAGAAGATTTGTACACCCAAAGCTATGTATTACCTTTTCTCGTACCGATGCTCGAAAACGCCGGAGCCAATGTATTGCTTCCCCGCGAACGTGATTCGCAGACTCAGGAAGTGATAGTAGACAACGATAAATCCGGACAAAACTCTTTGTATAAGGAAGTCTCAGGAGATGAACCCTGGACAATCGGAATTGGCAAGGGATTTGCCTTGCTGCGTGACCGCTATATTGAAACCGAAAACCCGTTCAGTGAGGGAACATTCAGACAATCCGTTACCCGGAAAAAGGGAAAGGAAAGTCTGGTGGAATGGATTCCCTCTATTCCTCAGGCAGGAAACTATGCAGTGTATGTTTCGTATAAATCACTACCTGAAAGTACCGACGACGCTTTGTATACCGTTTACCACAAAGGAGGAAAAACCCAGTTTAAGGTGAATCAGCAAATGGGGGGCGGAACCTGGATCTATCTTGGGAATTTCGGATTTGAAACAGGCAACAACGATGCATGCAAAGTGCAATTGTCCAACCGTTCGTCTAAAAACAACCGGGTTATTACAGCCGATGGAATTAAGATAGGCGGCGGATACGGCAACATAGCCCGTAAAGTAAACAATGCGGGAATTGTATCCAACAATACTAAAAGTTCAGAAAATTCCGGTCCGATGCAAAAGCAAAATGTTTCGGTTATACCTTATCAATACGAAACAAGTGGTTATCCCCGCTTTACCGAAGGAGCCCGTTACTGGTTGCAATATGCCGGCTTCCCGGATACTGTGTACACGCAGAGTAAAGGAATCAATGACTACACGGACGATTACAAAAGCCGTGGTATCTGGGTGAATTATCTTTCCGGCGGATCAACGGTTGCTACTGAAGATAATGGGTTAAAGATTCCTGTAGATCTGGCGTTTGCTTTCCATACAGATGCGGGAACAACCCTGAATGATTCAATTATAGGCACACTGGGCATCTTCTATACAAAAGAAGGCGACGAAACGTTTGCCAATAAAACATCCAGGTATGTATCAAGAGATCTGACCGACATGATTCAAACGGAGATTGTGAATGATATCCGTCAGGTATACGAACCGGACTGGTCCCGTCGTGGTATGTGGAACCAATCTTACTTTGAAGCCCGCACGCCGAAAGTGCCTACTATGCTGCTGGAATTACTTTCGCATCAGAACTTTGCGGATATGCGGTACGGTCTCGATCCTCGTTTCCGTTTTACGGTAAGTCGTGCGATTTATAAAGGTATGCTCAAATTTATAGCTTCTCAATATAAACAGCC
>JAGPJL010000187.1 GCA_018054455.1 Parabacteroides sp. | reverse complement strand
CGTTAGAGCGCACATTATAGCGGTTTAACGATGAGCTTGAATTCCATTCTTGTCGTTTATCGCGAGAGATAATTCCTTTTTCGTTATAAAATGATCCAACTAATGAATATCTCAGAATCTCACTACCACCAGATACGGTAAGGTTTGCCCGGGTATTATGTCCGTAGTCGTCTGTAATGGCATCCACCCAGTTAACGTTGGGAAAAAGATCGGGATCTTCGCCGGTACGGTACTTCAGGATCTGTTCTTCTGTGTATCGTTCGGGTTTGTTCTCGTCGCGTGCAATTTCGTTAAGCAAGCTCAGGTAATCGGCCGACCCGATAAATTCAGGCAACTTACCTAACTTGGTA
Source organism: Parabacteroides sp. (assembly GCA_018054455.1). Taxonomy (GTDB): domain Bacteria; phylum Bacteroidota; class Bacteroidia; order Bacteroidales; family Tannerellaceae; genus Macellibacteroides. The sequence goes on along the minus strand of JAGPJL010000187.1, from coordinate 3,393 downwards.
ATACCCTGATCGAGGCGAACACTTACTTTGGGTTTGCCTATTTCGCCACGTTTGGTATTGATAATTACTACCCCATTTGCTCCACGTACCCCGTAAACAGCACTGGCTGATGCATCTTTTAATACCGAAAACGACTCAATTTCCGATGGGTCCAGATTGTTGAGAGAACGTTCTACTCCATCCACTAAAACTAATGGGTTGTTGTTGCCTGCGAACGAAGAGATACCACGGATCCAGAAATTGGAGTTATCGAATCCGGGCTCACCCGAGCGCTGAACTCCAATTACACCGGCTAGCTGACCGGCCAGGTTGTTACTCATAGAACGGGTGGTACCGGCTTTTAATTTACCGGGTTCGATGGTGGTGATGGAACCAACTACCGATACACGTTTTTGTGAACCGTAGCCAACTACCACCACTTCTTCCAACGCGGTTTCGTTTTCCTTTAAAATGACATTGATATTGATTTGGTTGCCGACTTTTATTTCCTGCGACTCGAATCCGATAAATTGGAATTGCAGTACAGCGTTTTTATCGGGAACTTCCAGAAAGAAGTTTCCATCAATGTCCGACGCCGTTCCCAGGTTGGTTCCCTTTACTATGATATTTACGCCGGGCATTGGATTTCTATCTTTATCTTTGATTGTTCCATTGATCCGGATATAATTATCAGCGTTTATTTTCTGATTTCGGGCGATGGTAACCTGATTTTCATTAAATCTGAAACTGAGCTGGGTGTCATTCAATAAATTAGAAAGAATCTCGGAAACGGTTTTCGAATTTACATGAATATTTACCCGTTTGTTCAGGTCGTTCTTGATTTCGTCCGAATAGAAAAAAACATATTCGCTTTTGCTTTCTATGGATGTCAAGATCTCTTTGATGGTAACCCCGGATTGATCGAACGACATACGCACCTTGGTATCACCGCTTGATTTAGAAAATCCGATTCCCGGAATACTAGATAGTATTAGAATGATTAACAAAGTTGGTGTGAAATTCTTTAAATACCTGTTTGTTTTATTTCTAGTTATATATAATTTATTTTTCATACATTTGTATTGATTTAAGTTTTTCCTTGTTGTATAAACTTGGGTAACTGAACTCTAAGCCGGACAATTGGCCCATTGTCCGGCTTTCATTTTATATTACTTGTACTATGTATCTGTCATAGGCATTATTCCTTTTATTTGTTATTAATACTAATGTTGATTTCATTTTTTGCTTGCTTGTATTTGATCGGGATGATATCCGATAAGGTAGTCAGTACCTTAGAGAAATCATCAAAAAGGACTAATTTACCAGAGAACTTTTGTTTTTTACTCTCTTCATCGCAATGAATTTTTATGCGATAGTGTCTTGACAGACGCTGACAAATAGATTCGAGAGATTCACTGGAAAACTGAAGGAATCCGTCTTTCCAACTGATATAATCATATACGTTGACCTCTCTAATACTTTGTTGTCCGTTATAAATAGAAAACAATTCGTTGGGATGCATTACAGCCTGAAGATTTTGTTGGTTTTCAATCTGTACACTTCCTTGCACAAGAACTACTTGTTTGGAGGCATCTTCGTTATAGGCTGAAACATTAAACTTAGTTCCCAATACCCGTATATCAAAATTGGAGGTCTTCACATAAAACGGACGGTTTACATCTTTAGCAACTTCAATATAAATCTCTCCGTTTACACTTATTGTACGTTTTTCTTTATCGAACGATGTAGGAAATGTAAGCACGGTCCCGGAATTTACCCACACCTTACTTCCATCCTCAAGGATTAAGGTTGTACGCCTGCCGTTAGGTACTATGAGAGTATTTAATTCGCTGTCCGCTTGTTCGCCTTTGGCAGTAAGCTCTGTTTCCTTATCGTTAACAAATACCTTACCCGTAGAATTGTACTGTATGGTTGGGTGCTTTTCAATCAGAACCTTTTTGTTGCTTTGAGTAATTAACTCGATGTTTGTAAGGGTACTGTCAATTTTAATGTCGTTGGCCACCAATAATTCATCCTGATTAATCCTTGTTTGATTGTAAATAAAGAATAAGGATCCAATAAGACAAATCAGGGCAACTGAGGCAGCCGCATAATGATAGAACATCCTATTCTTACGCTGAAGCTTCTTTGCTAAAAACTCATGTTGAAGATTACGGTAGATGGTTTCTTTTTCGTGATCCGACAAAGAAAAGGAATTCATTTCGACCGATTGTAAAATTTCTTTTGCCCGGTTCAGATTAGAGATTGCCTGAGGATTTTCTTTTATGAATTTATTCCATTGGATATCAAGTTCCGGAGTGGAATCGATAATCCAACGGATAAATTCATCATTATTTAAAAAGTGGTCTAAAGAATATATATTTTCTTTGTTATCCATAAAAGTAGATTGTTTCGTCTGTTTACCTATACAAGACGACAACCTTTCCTTTTTGTCCCCAAAAAAAATTAAAATTTACAGAATAAAATCAATAAAAGAAGAAGTTCCTGGTTTCTCATTCTTTCCATGGCCCTCGATACCAGTTTTCGGGATGCTTTGGGGGTCATGTCCAGTAACGCCCCAATCTCGTCATATTCTAGCTCGTGTACGTAACGCAATACGATGGCTTCGCGCTGCCTGTTTGTCAAACTGTCCAGAAGTTTGTTGATTCGCTGTTCCAGTATTTTTTTGTTTTCGGCTTCGATGATGTCATCCAGAACCGAGACTTTGATGCTGAAATCAAAATCACAGCTATCAAGCTCTTCGTTGATAATCTTATTTTTATGCAGGTCGATAAGCCGGTTTTTTAAACTTCGGAAAAGATAGAATTTTAAGTTTGTAATTTCACTGCCTGCAAATTTGTGATTTAATAGTTTAAGGAATACATCCTGAATGGCATCCTTTATAATCTCTCTTTCATAGCCAAGACCAACACCATAGGAAAACAATACGTCTACATATTTACTATATAGAGTGGCAAACGAAGCTTCGTTTCCATTTGTTATTCCTCTGATTAAAATGTGATCTTCCATGGTTTGTTCCTAAATCAACTCTCTTTTTAGATTGGAAAATAATTAAACAGAAGCAAAAGTATTCATTTTTAATTGAAATGCAATGCCACGTTGCGCTTTGAAATAACTCAATCTTAGCCAAAAGTGAGATAAACAGAAAACTCGGTTAACTATACTTATTATTATAAGGGTATATATCTAAATGTTTGTAGAATTCCGATAATTACATTGTTGGGTTTAGTCTCATAAAAAGAGGGTAATTCCTGTTTTGGAATTACCCTCTATATTCAATTATTCGGTAGGGCCATATTTTATCCCCATTGAGCTCCAGCGTGTAAGGAAATTGGCTAATGCCAATTTAAATTTTTGATAATCTTTGTTTCCAGCTTCAGTCCAGCCCACTTC